>NZ_KV799275.1:0-374298 GCF_001809885.1 Corynebacterium sp. HMSC058E07 | reverse complement strand
CGACATTTAGCACTTATAGCATGGTGCGCGTGGGGTTCCTGTTGTAGCTGGGAAGTGTGGGACTGCGGGGGAGGGTGGAAATGTCGGAAAAGTTGCAGTTTGTTATTGGGGCTTATTTGCAATATCGGAAACGTGCAGGTCAAAGGCTTTTTGTTTGTGAGTGTGCGAGAGGCAAGTTTACGTTTTGCAACTTTTCCGACATTTAGCGACATTTAGCACTTATAGCATGGTGCGCGTGAGGTTCCTGTTGCAGCTGGGAAGTGTGGGACTGTGGGGGAGGGCTGCTTCTGCTGGGCCTGGGGGCTGTTGCAGCTGGGAAGTGTGGGACTGCGGGGAAGGGCTGCTTCTGCTGGGCCTGGGGGCTGTTGCAGCTGGGAAGCGCCGGACTGCAGAAGTGAGCTGCAGAGGTGAGCTGCAAGGGCGGGCTACTGCTGGGCAGGGGCAGGCTGCTTCTCAGTCTTCTTAAGGGAAGAGGAGATTGCACTGGTCACGGAGGCAATGACCTCGTCGCCGGCGGATTGAGGCATCGCGAGGCCGACGATCTGTTCGTGGCCAAGTGCATACCAGTGACCCATGGTTGAGCCTCGCGAAAGCGAGGGGTCGGAGAACCAAGGGACGTCGTCTACCTGGGTCAACTGGGCTCCCGGGGCGTAAGACTTGGGCATGGCCAAACCGCAGCGAATGACCACCGGCTCACGGTCGTCGGCCAAGTATGTGGCCGAGCCGCTGGGGGCCTTGTCAAGTGCGGAGCGGCTCACATCTTTGGGAAGGGAACCAAATTTGGCCTGGTCAGAGGACTTGCCAGAGCCGGTGGAAGTGTGGACCAGTCGCCAGCTGCCCAACGCGGACGGCAGGGAGTCCAGGAACTTGCGGCACGCGGGAGAATCAGTCTCGCCGCCGGAGGTGCCGGAACCGCCGGAACCCTCGGAACCGCCGGAACCGTCGGAAGTGCCAGCCCTACCGGAACCGCCGGAAGTGCCAGCCCTACCGGAACCGTCGGAAGTGCCAGCCCTACCAGCCCTACCGGAACCGCCGGAACCACCGGAACCCTCGGAACCACCAGCCACCGGAGCATCGGACAGGGGGTAGGGGGCGGGCTTTGCTGGAGAGTTGGCGTCATAAATAGAAGAAAGAGCGGAACCCACCGCGCCGAGCGCGCCACCCACATCCGCCGACGTCGTCACCGCCACCGCGGGCGAACCCCCGACCGCATACCAAGTCCGCAGGTCAGAGCCAGGAGTCGCATCGGACACAGCCGTCCAGCGCACTTCCCCCGCAGAAAACACCGGCGACAACACTGTGTACTGGTCGGGGACGTTCACTCCGCAGCGCACGGAAAGCTCCGCGCCGGAAGAGTCGCGGTACCCGGCAGCACCTGAAGGCGCGGGCTCCCGAAGTTCCACAGCGCGGAAGCGCCCCAGGTCGCCCGGCAACCTATCCACGAAATCGGCGCACACCTGCGACGACGCCTCCGGCGCATCCACCGGCCCCATCGCCATCGGCGCGTACACCTTCCGATCCACCGTGATCTTCGCGGCCGTAATCACCGCAATAATCAGCGCAACGGCCAGCACCGTCGACAGAATAATCAGGTACCGCGGGGTATCAACGGCACGCGGGGTGGAGGCGGGGGAGGAGGCTTCGTCACTCATAGCGCACCATCTTAATTAGACTGTTCGCGGGACCCCAAGGTGACCCCGCCCGCACACCGCACTACGGAAAGACTGTTGCATGCGCACTTCACTCACTGTCGCCGAGGCCGGCGAGGCCGCCACCATCGCGGCGATCCGCAACGCCGCGCCGAGTTCTCTTAATGGTGATGACGCCGCAGTGTTGGAACCCGCCGGTACCAACTCACGGCACGTGTGCTCGACGGACATCCTCGTTCAGGGGCGGCACTTCACGTTCGACTACTCGACTCCGCGGGAGGTCGGGGTGAAGGCGGTGACGCAGAACTTCGCGGACATCCAGGCGATGGGCGCGCGGCCGACGGCGATTCTGATGGCGATTGCCACGCCGGGGGATCTGCCGCTGCAGACGGTGGCGGACATTGCGCGCGGGATCGATGAGGCCGCATCTCCGTGGGCGGCGGAGCTTGTTGGCGGAGACGTTGTGACCAGCAAAGACCTGGTCATTTCCATCACCGCGATGGGGGAGCTTTCCGGCCCGGCCGCGGCGCTGACGTTGGACGGCGCGGGCGTGGGGCAACGGATTATCGCCAGCGGGCCGATTGGCTACAGCGCGGCAGGGCTGGCGATTCTGCGGCACTATGGTTCGCGCAAGGCGATCCCGGCCGACGATCCGATCCTCAACGAGCTGGCCGATTGGCACTGCGCCCCGCGCCTGCAGCCGGGCCGTGGCTCCGTTGCGCGGGCGACGGGTGCGAGCGCCATGACCGATAACTCCGACGGGTTGATCGTGGACCTGTGCGCCATCGCAGAGCGTTCCGGGGTGTGCCTGGACTTGGACGGGGCGGCGCTGGTGCCCGACGAGAAGCTGCGGCACGCGGCGCAGATGACGGGCAAGAACCCTCTGGAGTGGATCTACACCGGCGGCGAGGACCATACTCTTTTGGGAACTACGGACGCCCGCATGCCCAGCGGCTACCGCCGCATCGGGACTGTGCGCAGCCTCTCGGAGGAGGTTGGGGAGGACCCGGCTGGCGGGTTGGATTACGTGCTGGTCGACGGTGGCCGCCCGCCATTTACAAACGGCTGGCAGTCGGTGTAGGCAGTGGATATGGACTCTGCACAGGCACAAGCACATGCACAGGCGCAAGCGCAGGCGCACCAGCTGATCGAGCGCATCCACCCGGCGTGGTATCTGCCAGGGTTGCAGTCGGTGCTGGCCGGCGCGCTGGAGGAGGCACAAGCTGCGGCAGGCCAGGCACAAGCTGCGGCAGGCCACGCACAGCGGGCGCAGACCCTGCCCGCGCCAGAAAAAATTTTGCGGGCTTTCGAGTCCGACCCTACCCAGGTAAAAGTGCTGATCGTCGGGCAGGATCCGTATCCCACGCCCGGGCACTCAGTGGGGCTGGCGTTCTCCGCGGAGCTGCCCGCGGGCGAACCACTGCCGAAGTCGCTGAAGAACATCTACACCGAGTACACAGACGACCTCGGGCTGCCCGCCCCTGCCGACGGGGATCTCTCCCCGTGGGCCGACCGCGGGGTGCTGTTGCTCAACCGCGTCCTCACCGTGCAGGCGGGCAACGCGGGCAGCCACCGCGGCCGTGGCTGGGAGGCCATCACCGAGGCCGCCGTCCGCCAGGTTGCCGCCAACCCGCACTTCGCCGCGATCCTGTGGGGTAAGCAGGCCCAGCAGCTCGCACCCCTCATCGGCCCGGAGCGCTGCGTGATGTCCCCGCACCCCTCGCCTCTGTCGGCCTACAGGGGCTTCTTCGGTTCGCGCCCCTTCAGCAGGGCAAATGCGATCCTGGGGGCCTCCGGTGGCGCGCCCGTCGACTGGCGGCTCTAGCAACGATGGCCGGGTCCGTTCGTTGCTTTGTCGGATTGTGCGGCCTCGAGTTTTCCGAGGAGTTCTTCCAAGTTGGTCAACTCTCTATGGGTGAGTCCCTGGAAAAATGAGTCACGTCCTTGACGTAGGGCAGGCTGAACATCGTCCCACCACTGCTGGCCAGCGGGTGTCAAACAGAGGAGTCGTGATCTCGCATCGGCGGGGTTTGATCGAGCTTGAACCCACCCCACCGCCGTGAGCTTTTTGATTGTGGCGCCGATGTTTCGCGGGTCAACGGCTGTAACCATTGCTACGTCGTTTTGCGTTCGTTCGCCTTCCGCGATCGCCGCCATGGCTGTGAACTGCGCGGTGGTAATTCCCTGCTCTGTGAGGAGAGCTGCCCATGCTCTCTCGGCGCGGCGTCCAAGTGTGGCCAACAGGAAACTAGCGCCTTGGCGGTACTTGACTTTGCTCGAATTATTCATATTTTATGTATACATGACTTCGTTGAAAATCCCGACTGGACACAACACAATAAATCCCTTCGCTATCGTCCCCGACTCCGTGAGCTTCATCCACTTCGTGGAAACAGTTTTCGATGGTCGAGAAGCAGCGCATGTTCGCACGCCGGATCGAGATGGTTCGATCATCCATGCGGAAGTAATGGTTGGAGATGCCACCATCATGCTTTGTGATCGAAAGCAAGATTGGCCGTTCACGCCAGCCCTCCTGCAGGTCTACGTTCCTGACGCCCAGGCGTGCCTTGATAGGGCTGTAAAGGAAGGAGGCCGCGTCGTTACTCCAATTAGCGATTTCTACGGTGGCTATCGTCTCGCAAGACTTTTTGATCCGTGGCAAAACCTCTGGTGGCTCTACGAGCCGACGGCTCAACCGCAAAACCAGGACGAGCGCGACAGTGACACCGAGTGGCACGATAGCGAGCCGAGTGTCGTCTACAGCACTCTCATGGAGGCTATGTGCTCTCTGGGTGAACGATAAACAAGTCAACCCCCCACCTGGATTCGCGTTGGATGCGGTAGATCTACATCACTGGCACGGAAGGAATAACGCGCCACGATCCCGCAAACCGCCCTGCTGTCCGGCTGGTTCGCTAGGGTAGTGGGAGTGAAATCTAGGAAGGCAGAGGCGCAACCGGTGGCAGAAGCACAGCCGGTGAATCAGGCACCCGCCCAGCTCGACGCGCAGGTTGTCGCCCAGTGGGCGCGGCATTCCGCCAGCCAGTTGCGCGAGAACTGCCAGGCCATCAACGCCCTCAATGTCTTCCCGATCCCGGATTCCGATACCGGCTCCAACATGGCCCACACCATGGCCACCGCCGTCGCCGCCGTCGATGCACTGCCGGAGGGTGCGACCCTTTCCGAAGTCACCATCGCCCTGGCCACCGGGGCTGTCCGCGGCGCCCGCGGTAACTCCGGCCTGGTGCTCAGCCAGGTGATGCGCGCCCTCGCCGAAAGCGCCTCCAAGGGGCACATCGACGGCCCCGCCGTGGCCGACACTTTGTCCCAGTCTGTGGGCTTCGTCCGCGCGGCGATTTCCTCGCCCGTCGAGGGCACCGTCATCACCGTCCTCGATGCCGCCGCAGCCGCCGCTCACAACGGTGATCAGCAGCTTTCCGCCGTCGCTTCCCGCGCGCTGCACGCCGCCGAGCAGGCCCTGGCCGATACCCCCAACCAGCTGCCCGTCCTCGCTGAGGCCGGTGTTGTCGACGCGGGCGGCCGAGGCCTGGTGGTGATCCTGCAGGCCCTGGTCGATGTCCTGGAGGGTGCTGGTTTTACTGAGGACGCCACCACGCCCGACCACGACCGAACCCAGCAAGAAGTCGAGGTGATGTTCTTCTTCGAGGGGAACCTGGATGCCCTGCGGGAGTTGCTGGAGGCCCATGGCAACTCCGTGATCGTGGGGCCGCTGGCCCCGGAAGCTGGCACCGCGCACGTGCACACCGACCAGGCCGGCCCGGTGATCCAAAGAGCCTTCGAACTGGGCACCGTCACCGATCTGCGCATCGAGGTTCTGCCCGCCGACGGGGAAGCCAGCCACCCCGGAATCCAGGGCGCGCCCGCCCCGACGACCAGCCAACCCAAGGCGGAAAACCACGGGCCGTTCATCGTGGCGCTCACGCCCACCGGCGGAGTGGCCCAGTTGTTTGAGGCCGCTGGTGCTGTGGCTGTGGCGTCACCAAACAACAAAACCTTGGGCGAAGCAATGCGGAACCTGGGCAGCGGACCGGTCGCCGTGCTGACCAACGGGCAGGACATGTCGGTGCTGCGCGGGCTGGATGGGGCGCGCGAGATCGACATCATCGACACAAAATCGCTGGTCGGCGGCCTAGCGGCGCTGGCGGTGAACGATCCCGGGGTGGACTGGGACGACAATGTCGAAGAGATGATCGACGCAGTAGACTCGCAGCGTTACGCCACCTGTCCGCCAGAAGGCATGGTCGATACGCTTAGCTCCATGCTGGCCGACGGCGGCGAGCTAGTCACCCTACTGTGGAGTGCCCCGGCAACCGATCAGGCGACCATCGAAGGGCTCAAGGCCACGTTCGCGGAGCTCTACCCGGACGTGCAGATCGACGACCACCGCATCGAACTACAAGGCAACGACTATGACCCGCGCCTGGTGCAGATCGGAGTGGAATAGCCCATGTTGGGGTGGCAGGACCCGCGCCCGCTATCGGTAGCGATCTCCAACGACCGCGCCAAACGGCTGGCGGATAAACCCGGGATCAAGACGATCGCGGATGCGGTGCTGAACTTCCCAACAACCTACGCGCGGCTCGGCTCGCCGCAGAGCCTGGACGAGCTGCGCGTGGGGGAGAAGTACACGTGCGCCGGAGAGATCCTCCATGCGGCTGAGCGGGAGAACCTCTCCGGGCGCGGGCCGCGGAAGTTCCTTTCCTTCACCTTCACCGACGGCGTGCGGAACTTCCGCTCCGCACTGTTCGGGAACGTGGCCTACCACCGGCAGCGCATCAAGAAGGGCTCGATGATGCTGCTGCACGGCAAGCTATCCGAGTTCAACGGCCAGTGGGAGCTCAAAAACCCCAGCTACGTATCCATCCTGCCCGCCCTGGATGCGGAGTTCGGGATGTTCGGGCCGCTGAAGACCATCGTGGACGTCATGGGGTCGGAGACCGCCGCGCAGGAACTGCTGGCCAAGCCGTGGATGGCGGGCTACAAGCGCCGCCCCGGCACCTCCACCGCGGAGATGTTGGGCGTGATGGACCACGTGTTGCGGGTAATGGACGAGCCCGGCGAGTTCCTGCCCCTGCCACGGCGCAACCCCGGCGCGCCCGCCTGGCCCGTCGACGGAAAGGGGCGGCCATTGATCAGCTTCGCCGACGCACTACGGCACATTCACCAGCCCACCGAAGCCGGGCCCGAACCCGCCCGGCGCAGGCTGAAGTTCAACGAGGCGCTGGAGTTGCAGCTGGTCATGGCTCTGCGACGTAGTGACGCCACGAAGCGCACCGGCGTGGCACTCGCGCCGGGGGAGAACGTGGGGAAGCTCATTGCGGGGCTGCCCTTCGACCTCAGCGCGGGACAGAAAATGGCGCTGGAGGACATCGGATCCCGACTGGGCGGGACGACCCCGGCGAATCTGCTGCTGCATGGCGAGGTCGGCTCCGGCAAGACGATGGTGGCGCTGATAAGCATGCTGTGGGCCGTGGACTCCGGCTACCAGTGCGCCTTTATCGCGCCGACGGAGATCCTGGCCGTGCAGCACGCCCGCAACCTAGTGAAGATGCTGGAAAACACCGACGTGCGGGTATCCGTGCTGGTTGGATCCCAGAAGCAGGCCGACAAGCAGCGCACGCTATTGGATCTGGTGTCGGGGCAGACCGACATCCTGGTGGGCACGCACGCGGTGATCCAGGACTCGGTGGAGTTCTATCGCCTGGGCATGGTCATCGTCGACGAACAGCACCGCTTCGGCGTGGAACAGCGCAACAAGCTGCGGGAATCCGCGCCGGTGGACGCGACCCCACACATGATGGTCATGACCGCCACCCCGATCCCGCGGTCGGTGGGAATGACAATGTTCGGCGACCTGACGCCCATCACGCTGGTCGGCAAACCCGGCGGACGCGGGGACATCGAAACGGTTGTAGTGCCCGCCGACAAATACCACTGGGTGCGGCGGGCCTGGCAACGCATGCGTGAGGAAATCGACGCTGGCGGGCAGGCCTACGTCGTCGCGCCCCGCATCGACGGCTACTCCGGCGTGGAACAATGGAGCGAGCGCATCGCCACGCAGGAACTCCCCGGCTGCAGCGTGGCCATGCTGCACGGCAAAATGGACGCCGCCGACAAGGACCGGGTGATGCAGGACTTCGCCGCCGGGAAGATCGACGTGCTGGTCGCCACCACCGTCATCGAGGTCGGCGTGGACGTGCCGAACGCCTCCATGATGATGATCCTGGAGGCCGAGAATTTTGGCTTCTCCCAACTCCACCAGTTGCGCGGGCGCATCGGCCGCGGGCGGCGGGATTCGCTGTGCCTGCTGCACACCACCGCCGCGCCGGATAGTCCCTCCTTCCACCGCCTGCAGGTGGTGGCCGACAGCAACGACGGATTCCGCCTGGCCGAGGAGGACCTGAAGATGCGCACCGAGGGAGACATCTTGGGCGAGGACCAGTCGGGGCGGTCGGCGCGAAGGGCGTCACTACTAGACCTCAGCACCGACGGCGAGATCATCGAATCTGCGCGCGACTACGCGGAGGCGCTGGTGGCCTACGACGAGCAGCTGGCGCGCTCGCTGGTGGTGGACATCGAGATCGACGACCAAGACTACATCGAAAAGAGCTAGGCGGCAAGAGCCAGGCGCCAATACCAAGGCACTGCATTGCTAGACTCTGGGGCATGGAAATCTGTGCCCCATTCGCGGGAGTCGTGCACTTCCTCGTCGCCGACGGCGAACCCGTAGATACCGGCGACGCGCTATGCACGGTGGAATCGCTGAAGCTGGAAGCGCCCGTGCTTGCGCCGGGGCCCGGGGTGGTGCGCAGGACGAACTCTCAGGACTACGTGGATATGCACGGCGGGGACGTGATGCTGCGCGTGGAACCTCACCAGAACAACAGTTAGGCAGGACCCAAGAACAATGACACGCATCATCTCCGGCACCGCCCGCGGCCGCAGCATCAAGGTCCCCAGCGAGGGCACGCGCCCCACGGCTGACCGCGCCCGCGAGGGACTGTTTTCCTCCCTGCAGGTCCGTTTCGGCTTCGTCGACGAGGTCGTGCTGGACCTCTTTGCAGGCTCTGGCGCCCTCGGCCTGGAGGCCGCCAGCCGCGGGGCGAAAGAAGTCACGCTCGTCGATAACAGCGCCGCTGCGATCAAGGTGATCAAGGACAACGCGCGCGTCGTGCCTGAGTCGAAGGTGCAGGTCGTGGAGGCGAAGGCGTCATCCTTCCTGGCCGGAGCCCCGCGCAACCACTACACAATGGTTCTGGCCGACCCACCCTACGAGCTCACCGACGAGGCTGTCGCCGAAATGGTGGAGGCGCTCATTCCTGTTCTTACTAGTGACGCCGTCGTGGTGATCGAACGCAATAGTGCCTCACCAGAGACCGCGTGGCCGGAGGGTTTCGAGCCGACCGGGCAGAAGCTAAAGAAGCGCACCTACGGCATCGCCCGCTTCGACATGGCGATATGGCGGGGCGAGGGTTAGGTTAGTTGGCATGCGAGTAGTTTGCCCTGGATCTTTCGACCCCATCACGCTGGGACACCTGGATATCTTCACGCGCGCTGCGGCTAACTGGGAAGAGGTCGTGGTTCTGGTGACCTATAACCCGAACAAGAACGGCCTGTTCACCGCGGAAGAGCGTATCGAGCTGATCGAGAAGTCCATTGCAGCCATTCCCAACGGGCCGAAGAACATCACGGTGGATACCTGGGACAAGCTGCTGGTGGACTATCTGAAGGAAAACGACATTCAGGCGATGGTCAAGGGGCTGCGCAGCTCCCTGGACTACGAATATGAGCTGCCGATGGCGCAGATGAACCAGCGCCTGTCGGGCGCGGAGACGTACTTCCTGCTGACCTCCCCGGAGTACGGGTACGTGTCCTCCACCCTGTGCAAGGAGGTTGCGAAGTACGGTGGGGACGTGTCCGGGTTGCTGCCGGAGCCGGTGGTTGCGGCGGTGGAGGAGAAGTTCCGCGGCTAACTCGCCCAAAGCCGTACCCAAAAGCCGTGTCTAAACCTGTAGTTGAGGTCAAGTGATGGCATGGTGGGAGCCATGTACAAAACATTCCAGGGTATGGATGACCTACAGCAAATGGTGGAGCAGGCCTATGGCGTGCCCATGACCTCCAACTGCATGGTTCCGCGGCGCGAGGTCCTAGACATTCTCGACGAAATGCGCAACGCAATTCCTATCGAAATGGACGATGCGCAGGACGTCCTTGACCACCGCGACGACATCGTTGCGGACGCGCAGGATCAGGCGGACGCCACCATCTCCAGCGCCAACTCTGAGGCCGACGCGATCGTGCAGGACGCACAGAACCGCGCCGACCAGATCCTCCAGGATGCCCAGGAACGCGCCACCAACACCGTCGCGCAGGCAGAGGATCAGGCCGACCGCCTGGTCAGCGATGCTCGCCGCGAATACGACCAGGTCACCGGTCGCGCCGCCGATGAGGCCGAGCGCCTGGTCAGTGAAGGTAACGCCAGCTACCAGCGCTCCGTCGACGAAGGCCTGGCAGAGCAGCGCCGCCTGGTCTCCGAGTCCGAGGTTGTGCGCAACGCAGAGGCCGAGGCCAAGCGCATCATCGAATCCGCCCACGCCGATTCCGACCGCCTACGCACCGAGTGCGACCGCTACGTCGATTCCACCCTGGCCGAGTTCGAAGACACCCTCACCACTACGCTGCGTACCGTCAACCGGGATCGCTCCGCACTGCGCAAGGGCGCTGGTGCTTCCGGCTACCAGAACGATTCCGACCCCCACGGTTACCGTCAGCAGCGATAACCGGGTAGAAAGAAGGGTATGAGTAACCCCTTCGTTCTTGCAGTCGGCGATATCCCTACTGGACTCAGCGAGCCGGTCGACGCCCAAGGGGCGTCCCCAGTACCGTGGGGCGGCAACATGCTGGGCGTAGCAGAGGGCGCGCCCGTCGAAGTTCATGGAACCCTGGCGAACTTGGGCGAGGCGATCATGGCCACCGTGCAGGTCAGCGGCGAGGCCACGGGCACCTGCTCGCGCTGCTTGCAGGATCTTTCCACCACCCTGGAATACTCCATCAGCGACGTGTTCGGCCTGACCCCGGACTTCATCACGGCCGAAGACAGCGCGGACGACGAAGCCGAGGAAGAACTCGACGAGCCGCTGCTGGTCCACGACAACGCCATCGACATCACCCAGCTGGTCATCAACGAAGCCGGGCTCAACGCCCCGTTCAGCCCCGTGTGCACCGACTTCGGCGCCGAGTGCCGCGAGGATACCCCGAGCCCGGACGGCATCAGCGAAGAGGCAGACGACGAGGACAAACCCGATCCGCGCTGGGCTGGCCTGGAAAAGTTCAAGAACCTCTAAAAAGGAAAGGCACCCTAAAACCACATGGCTCGTAAACGCCGACTGACCGGCGAGGCCGCCCTCAACGCCGCCTATGGCAAGTCCGACCACGCCCCGCTGCTGGAAGCCTGGGGCGTGGATCTGCCCGATGATCTGCTGCGCCTGGCGCTGACCCACCGCTCCTTCGCCAACGAAAACGGCCATCTGCCGAACAACGAACGCCTGGAGTTCCTCGGCGATGCCGTCCTGGGCCTGGCCGTCGCGGAGCAGCTGTACCGCCAGTTCCCGGAGCGCGCGGAATCCGATATCTCCAAGATGCGCTCCGGCGTGGTGAACATGTACGCCCTGGCCGGTGTTGCCCGCCGCCTGGGCATGGGGGAGTACATCCTGCTCGGCCGCGGCGAAATGCTGACCGGCGGCAAGGACAAGCACTCCATCCTGGCGGACTCTGTGGAGTCCATGCTCGGCGCGATCTACCTGCATCACGGCTTCGATGTCGCCCGCGCCACGGTGCTGCGTATTTTCTCCGATATGATCACCGAGGCCCCCACGACTGGCCTGAACATGGACTGGAAGACCGTGCTGCTGGAGAAGCTCTCCGACATGAAGCTGCCCCTGCCCACCTACGAGGTGCGTGGCGAAGGCCCGGAGCACGACAAGACCTTCTTCGCCACCGTCACCATCGACGACCTGGTCGCCCACGGCGAAGGACACACCAAGAAGGTCGCCGAGCACGCTGCCGCCAAGCAGGCCGTGCAGAAGCTTAAAGAGCGTGCCTGAGCTACCCGAGGTTGAGGTCGTCCGCCGCGGCCTCGAAGAGCACCTCGTCGGCCGTCGCTTTACCGACGTTCAGGTCTGTCACCCGCGCGCCGTCCGCTCCGGCGACCCGGATGCGCTTGTTTCTTTTCTTCGTGACGCCACCGTCTCCGCCGTTAAACGCCGCGGAAAATTTTTGTGGCTGGATTTCGGCGAGGATTTCCTGCTGCAAGTGCACCTGGGCATGAGCGGCCAGATGCTCGTGGCCGACCCCGGCCAGGTGCAATCCCCACATGTGCGCATCCGGGCGGGCCTATCCGATGGGCGCGAACTGTGCTTCGTGGACCAGCGCACCTTCGGCGAGTGGCGGCTGGAAAAGGCCGTGCCAGATCCGTGGGGAGTGGGGGCCGAGGGGGCGTCCAAAAAATTTTTACCCCACAACGTCCGCCACATCGCCGCCGATCCGCTAGAGCCCGCCTTCGATGCGCGGGAAGCGGTGGAGCGGATGAAGGCAAAGCGTACGGCGGTGAAGACGGTGCTGCTGAACCAGGAGGTTGTCTCCGGTATCGGCAACATCTACGCCGATGAGGCGCTATTTCTGGCGGGCGTGCGGCCGCGGCGCAGTGCCGCTTCGCTGAGCAGGCCCACGCTGCACCGGATCGTGGACGCGGCGGCGGAAGTGATGGAACGCGCCCTGGAACAGGGCGGCACCAGCTTTGATTCGCTGTACGTCAACGTCAATGGAGCATCGGGCTATTTCTCGCGTTCCCTGAAGGTGTACGGGCGCGGCGGAGAGCCGTGCAAGAGGTGTGGGGCACTGATCAAGCGCATTGTGATCGGCGGCAGATCCACGCACTATTGTGCTGAGTGTCAAAGATAGCAATCGTTTCGGGTAAGTTTTTTCCCATGGAAATGATTGAAAATTTCGTTGCGAATACGCTGAACGAAAATATTTGGAAGATCATCCCCGTCTTCCTGCTCTCCGCCGGCGCTTACTTCGGCATCCGCACCCTGCTGGTGCAGCTGCGCATGGTGCCGGACATGTTCCGCTCGGTGAAGGAACCCGCGGTCGGTAAGAGCGGAGAGAGCATCTCCGCGTTCCAGGCCTTCAGCATCTCTGCCGCCTCGCGCGTGGGTACAGGCAACGTCGTGGGTGTGGCCATCGCCATCACACTCGGCGGGCCGGGTGCAGTGTTCTGGATGTGGATGGTCGCCCTCGTCGGTGGCGCGACTGCGTTCGTGGAAGCCACGCTGGCTCAGCTGTGGAAGTCCCGCGACAAGGACGGCTACGTGGGCGGCCCGGCCTACTACATGACGAAGGGGCTGGGCGCGAAGCCGCTGGCGCTGATCTTCGGCATCGCCATCACCATCACCTATGGTTTCGTGTACAACGCTGTGCAGACCAACTCCATCGCGGAGGCAGCGGGTTCGTCCCTGCACGCCCTGAACTCTAACATTGCACCCGACGCCACATGGCTAAAGGTTGGCGTTGGCCTGCTGGTGGGACTGCTGACCGCCCTGGTGATCTTTGGTGGCGTGAAGCGTATCGCCAACGCCACCCAGGTGATCGTTCCCCTCATGGCCACCGCCTACATCCTGCTGGGTGTGCTGGTTCTGGCGATCAACATCGATGAGGTTCCGGCGATGTTCGGCACCATCGTGGAGCACGCCCTGGGCATCAAGGAGATCGCCGGTGCCACCCTGGGCGCGGCCTTCATGAACGGCATGCGCCGCGGTCTGTTCTCCAACGAGGCCGGCCAGGGTTCCGCCCCGAATGCCGCCGCCACCGCTGCGGTATCCCACCCGGTTAAGCAGGGCCTGGTGCAGACCCTGGGCGTATATTTTGACACCTTGGTGGTTTGTTCCATCACGGCCTTCATCATCTTGCTGTCCAACCCGGCCTACGGCGAGGGCGTGCAGACCGCCAACCTGACCCAGCATGCGCTGTCCGCTCAGGTGGGCGAGTGGGGCACTCACTTCATCACGATCATCCTGTTCTTCCTGGCGTTCTCCTCCGTGCTGGGCAACTACTACCTTGCACAGGCGAACGTGGAGTACTTCACCAAGTCCAAGACCAAGCTGAACATTTTCCGCGTGCTCGTCGTTCTCTGCGTGTTCGGTGGCGCCATCGGTACCGTCCCGCTGGTCTGGTCCCTGGCAGACACCTTCGCCGCCACGATGGTTCTGATCAACCTCTGCGCCATCGTCCCGCTGGGAGGCGTGGCCATCAAGCTGCTGCGGGACTTCTCCCAGCAGAAGGCCGCGGGCATGGATCCGATCTTCCACCGCGACAGTCTGCCGGAGTTGAAGAACGTCGAGTGCTGGGACGGCACGGATCCGGAGTGCCAGCGCCGCGAGCTCCACAACGGGGCTACCTAGCTACTGAGCGCTGCAGCGCTTTGATAGCATCAGGCAATGCACTTAAAGTCGTTGACGCTCAAAGGATTCAAGTCCTTCGCGTCCGCGACGACCCTGAAATTAGAGCCAGGCATCTGTGCCGTGGTGGGGCCGAACGGTTCCGGGAAATCCAACGTCGTGGATGCCCTGGCCTGGGTCATGGGGGAGCAGGGCGCCAAGACCCTGCGCGGCGGGAAGATGGAAGACGTCATCTTCGCCGGAACGGGCGACCGAAAGCCACTGGGGCGCGCGGAAGTCACACTGACCATCGACAACTCTGATGGCAAGCTACCCATCGAATACTCCGAGGTTTCCATCACCCGCCGCATGTTCCGCGATGGCGCCTCGGAATACGAGATCAACGGCGCCAAGGCCCGCCTGATGGACATCCAGGAGCTGCTGAGCGACTCCGGCATCGGCCGCGAAATGCACGTGATCGTCGGGCAAGGCCGACTATCGCAGATCCTGGAATCCCGCCCCGAGGAGCGTCGCGCCTTCATCGAGGAGGCCGCTGGTGTGCTGAAGCATCGGCGTCGAAAAGAGAAGGCGCAACGCAAGCTGGTCAACATGCAGGCCAACCTCGACCGCCTGCACGACCTGACCGACGAGCTGCACAAACAGCTCGGGCCGTTGGCGCGCCAGGCAGAGGCCGCGCAGAAGGCCTCCGCCGTGCAGGCCACCATCCGCAGCACGCGCGTGCAGCTGGCCGCGCACAAGGTTAAGCAGCTATCCGAGGAGCTCAACGACTCCACGCGGCGCAGTGAGATGCTGGCCGAACAGCGCGCCGAACTGCAGGCGGAGCTGGAGGAACACAGCGAGACCCTGGCCGTGACCGAGGAAGAACTGCGCACCGCCCTGGAGGAAGCCGAGGCGGCGAAGAACCTCTGGTACCGGCTGTCCGCGGTGCAGGAGAAGAACTCCGCCACTCTGCGCATCGCCAGCGACCGTGCGGAACAGGCACAGGTTGCCGAATGGTCCGGCCCGGACCCACAGGAGCTGCTGGAACGCGCCGAGCGCGCCGCCGAGGAGCAGGCGGAGCTGGAAGAAAACGTGGAGATCGCCGCCGAGAAGCTGGAGACGATCGCCGAGCAGGTCGCCGAGGCCGAGGAGGCCGCACGCGCCGCCGAGCAGGAACACTTCGCCCAGGTCCGCGCCATTGCCGACCGGCGCGAGGGTGTGGTGCGCCTGCTGGCCCAGCACGAGGCTGCCGCCACCCAGCGCGACAACGCCGCCGCGGAGGTCGAGCGCCTGCAGGACAACGCCGCCGAGCAACAGGAAACCCTCGACGGCCTGCTGGAGGACATCACCGAGGCAGAGGAAGCCTTGCGCGAGACCGAAGCCTCCGGCAGTGACCTGGAGGAAACCCGCGCCCAGGCCGACCGCGAGGCCGCAGGCGCGGAGGAGCGCGCCGAACAGTTGCGCGCCGAACAGCTGCAGCTGGAGCGCGACATAGCCACCGCCGAGGCCACGATTGCCGCCTGGCAGGACCGGCTGACCCCCACCGACGGCGCTGCGGTGGTCGTCCGCGCCGCCGACAAGGCGGGCATTGCCACCCGCCGACTGGCCGAGCAGTTGCACATTCACGACGGATGGGGTGCTGCCGCGGCCGCGGTTTTGGGCGATGCGGCGAGCTCGGGAATTGTGGCTCCTCTTTCGGACGCCCTCATCTCCGCCCTCACCGATGCCCGCGAAGGCCGCGCGGTGCTGCTGGACCCGACGGCTCCGGAAGGGGATGCGAACGCGACGTTCCGCCTGGATACGGACGTCTCCGCAGGCAATTGGCTGCTGGATCTGATGGACGTGCCCGCCGACCTGCTGCGCCCCCTGACTGCCCTGCTGGTGGACGTTGTGGCCGTGGACAGTGCGGCGGAAGCCAGGAAGGTCGTGGCCGCGGACCCGCGCCTGCGCGCGGTGACGAAGGCCGGCTCCGTCTACGGCGCCGGGTGGGTTGCCAGTGGATCCGGCGGGACCACCCCTGTCGAGTTGGCGGATAGGATCGCGGCGGAAACAGAGGGCGTCACAAAGAAAAAGAAGGAACTAGGCGACCTGCAGGCCGCACTGTCCGGTGCGCTCGACGCGGCCAGCGACCTACGCACCGCGGCGGCTGCGGCGCGCGCGGCGGAGCAGGAACACCGGGCTCTGCGCGACGGGGCAGCCAAGCGCCTGGGCGCGCTGCAAAAGCAGGGCGACGCGGCACAGAGGCAACTCGAGCGCAGTACCGCCGAACAGCAATCGGCCGAGCAGCGCTTGGCGAAGGCCACCGAGGAACTCGACGAGCTAGCCGACCGCGTGGCGCGCGTGGACGACGAAGACCACACGACCGAGCCGTCGTCGGCCGAGCGCGATGCCGCAGCGCTGCACCTGTCCCAGGTCAAGGCCATGGAAATGGAAGCTCGCCTGGCGCAGCGCACCGCGGAGGAACGCACGCAATCCACCCGCGGCAAGGCCGAGAACCTGCGCAGGCAGGCTCGGGCGGAAGAAGCCGCGCGTAAACACCACCAGCAGCAACAAGCCCGTCGCGCCGCCGCCCGGGAAATGGCGACCTGCGTGCGCGAACAATCCCAGCGAATCGCCGACCGCATCGCCGACGCACTGGCCACCGCCGAAGCCAACCGCTCGCAGACCGAGCACGCACACAAGCAGTGGCAGACCACGATGGCGCAGCAGCGCGACAAGGTATCCGCCCTGACCGCGCAGCTGGGGCGCATGAACGACAACGCACACACCGCCGAACTGGCGCGCACCCAGGCGCAGGTCAAGATCGAGCAGGCGGTGGCCGGCGCGATGGAGCAACTGGGGCTCACCGCAGAGCAGCTGCTGGCCGAGGAACTGCCGGAGGACTTTGACGCAGCCGCCACCAAGGCCGAGCTGAAGAAGGCCGAGAAGGCACTGAACTCCCTGGGCAAGGTCAACCCGCTGGCGCTGGAGGAGTTCAAGGCGCTAGAGGAACGCTACAACTTCCTGGCCCAGCAGCTGGACGATGTGGAGCGGGCGCGCAATGACTTGCACGAGGTCATCGCCGACGTGGATGCCACGATCCTGCAGCTGTTCACCGAGGCGTGGGAGGACGTCGAAGCTGCCTTCCCTCAGGTCTTTAGCACCCTGTTCCCGGGTGGCGCGGGTCGACTGGTGCTCACCGACCCGGACGACATGCTGACCACCGGTATCGAGGTCGAGGCCCGCCCGCCGGGCAAGAAGGTCAAGCGCCTGTCGCTGCTGTCGGGTGGTGAGAAGTCCCTGACCGCCCTGGCGATGCTGGTGGCGATCTTCAAGGCCCGCCCGAGCCCGTTCTACGTGATGGACGAGGTCGAGGCCGCGCTGGACGACGTGAACCTGCGGCGCCTGATCGCCCTGTTCGAGGAGCTGCGGAAGGATTCGCAGCTGATCGTGATTACCCACCAGAAACCCACCATGGATGTGGCCAACGTGCTGTACGGCGTGACCATGCGCGGCGACGGTGTGACCAGGGTTATTTCGCAGAGGATGGCTCCCGAGAAGACCGCCTGAACGGTGGCGTAGGATGGTCGCGTGAGTTCTAGCGAGAAGAGTCCAGCCAGCGCAACAGCTAACACCAGCCCGATCTCTGATCTGCAGGATTCCCTCCTGCCGTGGGCATCGACGACGGAGGCGACCCTTGCCGGGAAGTTGGCGGACGTCGAGCTCTTCGTGGAGCTGGATATCGACGGCGACGAGCTAGAGCGCCTTACCCGCTTCTTCGGCACCTTTATCGCCCGCCAGGTCGCCGCTGGATCCACTGAAAAGTCCCTGCTAGAGGCCTGCCCCGCGCTGACGATCGCCACTCTGCTGTCCCGCGCTGCGCGGTTCAATGAGGTCTCGGAACTGCCAGCGGAGTACTGGTACGGCCTTGGTTTGGAGCCGACGCCCACACGTACCCAACTGATCGAGGGGCGGTTCGCGGAGCTACTGTCCGCCGCTGGGCTGGATCCCATGGACGGCGTATCCGGCGGGCCTGATGGGGAACTCGGGCGCCTGTTCGCCCACGTGGGCATTGCCTCGGACTGGGTGCCGGAGCTAATCGAGCTGGTGGATAGGCACCGCCAGCAGGGCGCGGATGCCGCGACGGAGATAGACGCTGCCGAGATTGCCGCCGAGATCGCCCGCGGCATCGTCGCCGAGCTGGCCGACGAGCCCCGGCAGGTGGGGCCGCTGTGCGCCACGCTGCCGGACACCGCGGCGAAGCTGATTGCCCCGATCGTGGAGATCGTCACCCACGCCGCGGCGCACCCGGACTCCTGGGAGTACACCCTTCCGCCGGTGGAGCTGCCAGCACTCATCCTCGAGGATGTGATCGAAGAGCTGCGTGAGAGGCCGGTGGGAACGGAAGATCGGCGTCACAGCGTAGGCGTGGCGCACCGCGAGGACCAGCCGCGCCTGCAGCTAGACACGCTGCGACAGCGCGTGGTTCTGCGCCTGCCCGCCCAGCCCCTAGAGGTCGACGGGAAGCTGCACACCGAGGTGCGCTGGCGGGTCGACTTCGACGGCGCGCCCGCGGCCTTCCGCACGATGCACGCCGACAACGCGGGGCGGGCCGTATCGGAGATCCTGGACATCCCGGTGCGCCAGCCGCTGCGCAAGGTCAGCGTGCGCAACGCTAACGACGGGCAGCACTGGCAGCTGCCACTGGTGGATAACGATGATCCGGTGCTGGTGTTCACCATCCGCGGGGCGGATCTGACCGGCCGAGTTTCCCTGCACCACCAGCAGGTCTACGTTGTCGTTCCCGCCGAAACCACCGCCGTGGATCCGGTGACCGGCACGGACATTCCGGTACTGGAAGAACAGCCGATGAAGAGCTGGAACGGGTGGGTAATCCGCCTGCTGGATCTCAGCGAATCCCTGAGCCTGCACATCGCCAAGCCCGGCGAACACAGCCCGTCCATGGTCGGCGTGCGCGCGGTGGACCCGCGCCAGCGCGTGCAGTTCGTCGAGCCCGACGACGTAGTTGGAGGCGTGGAAACGACTAGTGGCAAGGTGATCCACTGCGAAAGCCTGCAGGTGGAGTTCCCGCCGACGATCTCCGGCGCGGCGGAGACCTGGTACCTGTCCGTCTCCTCCTACGCCGGACCCGGCGAAACGGGCGAGGAAGTCTCGGACGAGGAACCGCTGGAGGTTCCGGCTGAGGGTGGTCTGTTCGATGTCTTCGACCCCGAGGCCTGGGAAAGCCCCTGGGTGGGCGAGTACCTGGTGCGCCTGCGCGGCCCCCGCAACGAATCTTTCCGCCACGAATACGCGCTGGTGGAAGGCCTTTCCCTGGAGATGGACTTCAGCGGCCCCAGCGCTCAGACGCGCCTGCCGATGGCCGGCGGCCTGAGCCCTGTCACGGTGCGCCTGCTGCCGGGGGACAAGCCTTTCGAGAAGATCCCTCCGCAGAAGCTCGGCCCCACCGATCGCTTCACGACGACAATCGTGGAGACCGACGCGGGCGATGCGCTGCCCGTCATCGTGAAGCCCTCGCGCCTGCGCTATCAGCTGACGATGCAGGGCGAGGATCCGATGTGGCGCACCGACCCCATTGAGGTCTCCGCCCGTTCCATCGACACGCAAACCCGTTTCCGCGTGCGCCCTGGCTTCCGCCCCGGCATGGGCTCGAAGGCAGAGAACCGCGCGCTGATGGGGGACGCCCGCGTGGTGATCCGCAACCACCACGGCTCGCCCGTGCGCACCCTGAAGCTGCAGACAATCGACGAGGTCACCTGGTTCGTGGACCTGGCCGAGGCCGAAGCCTCCCTGGCGACCCTGACCTCCGGCTCCATCGAGCTGGAGTTCGTCGAGGATCGCCGCGTGAGCGTGCGCCTGGCCCGCATCGTGCCGAGCTTCGATTACTCCGCCACGGTCGACGGGGCGGCACTTTCCATCACTAGCGACGCGCCGGATGTTCCGGTGAACTTCGGGGCTCCCGGTGCTGGTGCGTGGGTCTGGCCGAACACCGCCCCCTGGCAGCCGGCGACCTTCGTCGAGTTGGCAGCTGCCCCCGCTGGAGCAGAAGGCGGGGCCATCGCACAAGGTACCCTGCCCGCCGAGCTGGTGGGCGCCGGCCCGCTGAGCGTGCAGCTGTTCGGCCGGGATCGCTTCAACTACCTCCGCGCCCCCGTAGCCGCGGGCCAGCACAGCGCGGTCGCAGAGGCCACCGGCTACTTCGGAGCCCACAGGGAAGGCGCGGACGAGGATCCGTGGGCGAAGCTCTCCGCGTTCCTAGCGGGGGAGTCCACGGAACTGCCCGGCGACACGGCCACACTGTCTACCCTGTGGGACGTGCGGGCAGGCTGGCTGCGCGGACGTTTCGACGTGCTGGATAACCTGCGCACGGCGCTGACCAAAAACCCGCGCGAATCCGTTCACGCCATGTCCCAGTCTCTGGTTCCGGCGGCGGACCGACCCGCGCAATTCATCCTGTCCGGGCTGGTGCATTCCACCCTGGTGGGTGCGGAAGCCGAACGATCGAACACGCCCTGGATCGCAGCCCTCGAGATCCTGGGGGACCTGTCGCTGGTGGACCCGGAGGGGGCGTCAGAACTAGAAGCGCAAGAAGCACAGACCCAAGAAGCGAAGGCGAAGGACAAGCGCCTGCGCCAGGAACTCAAGCAAGTCGCCGGGCAAGCGGTCGTGCAGACGCTGGACACGGGGCGCGATGTCTCGCTGGATACTGCCTGCATCGATAACACCACCGTGCAGATCGCGCACATGGACGCGGCACAGCAGCAGGCCGTGCTGGACATGTTCTTCGGCAAGGCGGGCGTGGTACCGGGCGCGCTGAGCGACGAAAACAGCCGCCTGATCGCGGTGTTCGAAACGTTTAACAAGCGGCAGGAACTGTCCGCGCTGCTGGGCGATCCGGAACTGATGAAGACCGCCGTCACGCTGCTGCGGAAGGTTAAGTCCGCCAACCGCCAGCTGTACCTGTCGGCGCGCGTGCGCTTCGACAAGCTGGAGGGCGTGGATACGGATACCCCGGAGAACCGCTGGGCGCTGGCGCCCGTCGTCTCCATGGTCTTCGCGCTAGCCACCCGCATGTACGCGCACAAGAAGATGTCCAGCCTGGGCAAACTGCTGGATGCCTACCCGGGGTGGGCGGCCATGGCGCGCCTAGTGCCGGACCTGGTGACGGGCGACATTGTGATGGCAGATGCGATGGTGCGCGGCGTGTTCGGCCCGACTGTGTAACCCAGCGTGCATAATTCATTGGGTGAATGTTGATCGCAGAAACCTACCAAAGCTGCGGATCCGCGCAGGGATCCGCGTAGGAACCCGCGCAGGGGGCCGCGCCGCGAAAGACCCGTTAGCGACACAGGCGTTCTTCCCCCGCTTCATTGGCACCATCCTGTGCGCCTATGCGCTGATGGCACTGGTGCTCAGCATCTCCAGCGCCGCCCGCGTGCACGTCCGCCAGATGCTGGTGGTGATGGATAACGTCTTCCTGCCAGTGCCTGTGCCCTCGGTGGCGTGGTCGGCGGCGCTGCTAGTGCTGGGAGTGGGGCTGTACAAAGCGAAGCGCGCCGCCTGGGTCGTGGCCGTGGCAGCGCTGCTGATCCTCAACGTCAGCAACGTGCTACTTCTTTGCCTGCCGCAGTACTTCGACCCGGTCCCACAGTGGGCACATTCCCTGTTTGTGACCGGTATGGGGGTGCAGTTCCTGCTGCTGCTGTTGATGCTCAGGCAACGCAGGGATTTCTTCACCCACACCGTCAAGGGCGCAATCCTCGGCGCATTCCTGACGTGGCTGGTTGGCACCGTCGTGGTGTTCCTCATCGCGCTGGTGCTGGTTCACGTGTTCCATGGGAACCTATCCGCCGAAACGCGCACGCTGTGGTCATTGAACCACTCCGCCGGGTTCTCCCTGTTTAACCACGCCCACGTCGCCGGCACCCCGCCGAAGGTCGTCAGCTTCCTGGTATCGGCCCTGGCCGCGGTCGTGCTGTTGCTGGCGGGGCTGTTTCTGCTCCGCTCGCACCGCGACGAATACGGTATCGGCCCGGAGGACGAGGCAGCACTGCGAGCCCTCATCCGCCGCTTCAACACCAACGACTCCCTGGCATACTTCGCCACCCGGCGCGACAAGTCCGTCGTCTATGAACCGAAGGGTCGGGCAGCGGTGACTTATCGCATCGAAGCTGGCGTGTGCTTGGCGTCAGCCGACCCGATTGGCGATCCGAGGTACTGGGATCAGGCAATCTCCGCCTGGCTGGACCGTGCGCGTTCGTTTGGATGGGTTCCGGCTGTGATGGGGGCGTCCGAATCAGCGACCAGAGCGTACGAACGACATGGGCTGAGCTCGATCCACCTGGGGGACGAGGCCGTCATCGACACGCAGAATTTCCGCCTCTCCGAGCTGCGCGAGGTGCGCCAGGCCCGCGCGCACGCACAAAAGGCGGGCGTGCGCGTAAGGATCCGTCGCCACGGCGAACTCAGCGCCGAAGAGATGCAGCGGGTCGAGGTACTGGCCGACCAGTGGCGCGATACGACCGACGAACGCGGCTTTTCCATGGCCCTGGGCAGGCTCGGCGACCCGCAGGACAAAGACTGCCTGCTGGCCGAAGCGCTGGTGGGGGAGGAAACGGTGGCAGTGCTGTCGTTTATCCCCTGGGGGCTCAGCGGCGCGTCGCTGGATCTGATGCGCCGCAGCCCAAGCGCCCCGAATGGCACGGTCGAAACCATGATCGTGGCGCTGTGTACCGAGGCGAAGCTGCAGAAGCTATCGCTGAACTTCGCCGTGTTCCGCGAGCTCTTCGCCAGTGAGGATGCCGTGGCCGTCGGACCGGTGCGCAGGCAAGCGCGCCGGGTGTTGACGTACCTGTCCAAGTGGTGGCAGATGGAGACCCTCTACAGGTCGAACCAGAAATACAAGCCCGTGTGGATTCCGCGCTATGTCTGCTACCCGGATTCTCTGTCGATGGCGCGGGTCGGGTTGGCCTCCGGCATTGCGGAGGGCTTCGTGCCGACCATGGGCGCCCTGTTCAACCGCAGCGGCAGCGAAGAGCACCGTGGCTACACATCCACAGCCACCAGCCAGCCCGAGGCAGCCCAAGCGCTGAACTACGTGGAGCAGGTGACGGATGCGAACAAGCAGACCGCCAGCGAACAAGCGGCCGTGCGAATCAAAAAGGCCATGGCGCTGCGGGAATCTGGGATGGAGCCCTGGCCCGTTGCTGACCCTATCGCTGGCTCTGGTGCCGTTACGGTTGTGCGGTGCGCGGAGGTTGCCGAAGGTCAAGGCAATGGTAGTGACGCCCACCGTGGCGGTCCGCTGCGCGTATCCGGCCGGATCGTGGCCAAACGCGACTTTGGTGGGGTGACTTTCTTTGAACTGCGGGATGCCTCGGGCACCTGCCAGCTCCTGGTCGAGGCGCCGGGGGAGCAGTTGGCCTGGAAGATCCGCGCGCTCGACTTGGGTGACCTGGTGGCGGCGACGGGTGTGCGCGGGGAATCCCGTACCGGCGAGCCTTCGCTGCTGGTGGACGACATCACGATGGAGGCGAAGGATCTACACCCATTGCAGCGCCGCGGTGCTGGCATCGGGGAGGTCAACCAGCGCCTGCGTGCCCGGTCGGTGGTGAACGCGGCGATCCGCAGCACCCTGGACGGACTGGGATACATGGAGGTTGAGACCCCGATTCTGCAGCGCGTGCACGGTGGTGCGAACGCGCGGCCGTTCAAGACCCGCAGCAATGCGGCCAACCAGGACCTGTACCTGCGCATCGCGCCGGAGCTGTACCTGAAGCGCCTGCTGACCCAGGGGGCGGAGAAGGTCTACGAGCTGGGGCGAGTGTTCCGCAACGAGGGAGTGGATGCCACCCACAACCCGGAGTTCACTACGGTAGAGGCCTATGCGGCGCACGGCGATTACGAATCCATGCGATTAGTCGCTCAGAAGATCATCCAGGCCGCCGCCACGGCCTATTACGGCGAGCCAGTGGTGATGGACCCGGAGGGCAAGCTGGTCAGCATCGCGGAGGACTTCCCGGTGAAGACCGTTTACGGCGCCATTAGCGAGCGTCTGGGGCAGTCCATCACGCCCGAGACGGACTTCGAACAGCTGCTGGCCCTGTGCGCCGACCGTGACATTGCGGTGCAGCCGGGCTGGGATGCCGGCGAAGTGGTGCAGGAAATGTATGAGCAGTTGGTGGAGTGCACCACCACCACCACGCCGACGTTCTATACGGACTTCCCGACCAGCGTGTCGCCCCTGACCCGCCAGCACCGCAGCCAGCCCGGTGTGGCCGAGCGTTGGGATCTGGTGGCCTGGGGCGTGGAGCTGGGAACGGCCTACTCGGAGCTCACCGACCCGCTGGAGCAGCGCGACCGCCTCGAGGCGCAGTCGTTGAAAGCCGCTGGCGGCGACCCGGAGGCGATGGAGGTCGACGAGGCTTTCCTGCGCGCCCTCGAAAACGGTATGCCGCCGACCGGCGGCTTGGGCTTGGGCGTGGACCGGCTGATCATGCTTCTCACGGGCCGTTCGATCCGCGAGGTCCTTAGCTTTCCAGCCCACCCCGGCGGACAATAAACGGGAAGGCCAGGTTCAGTCCTCCGCGCCAGGTCTTAAAATTGTGCGCGCCGGATATCTCGTGGTAGCTGGCCTGCATCTTCGCGGCGACGGCCAGTGGTTGCAGGTGCTTGAGGGCCGTCTTGGCAGAGCTATCGTCCCGGCCGGCGATAAACATGCCCGCGGTCCGTGGGTAGGTTCGCTTCTTCAGCAGATCTTCGGGGTTCTGGGCCTTGAACTTGTCCTCGGAACCGCCAAAGAAGTTCTGCACTGTGGATTCGTGGCTGGTGCCGTCGTCGGGGGTGCGTTCGCCAGAGATGTTGACGAAGCTGCCGTAGCTGTCGGGGTGGTTGGTGATCACCTGGAAGGCGCACGTGCCGCCGTAGGAAAGCCCGCCGATCGTCCACGTGTGCTGATCCGGGTTGGGGGACAGGTGCTGTTGCGCCCAGCGGGGCAGGTCGACCGTGAGGAAGGTCTGCACCTTTCCCTTGTTGGAGTCTGTACACACTGGGTTTTCCCAGGTACCGCCCGTCGCGTCTGCGGAGATGATGATTGGGGCTACACCACCGTGCTGTTGTTGGTACCGGCGAGCGATCTCGGTAGCTTGTCCCGAATCGAACCACTGGTCGGGATCGCCCGGGATGCCTGCGAGCAGCACCAACACCGGCAGCTGGGGGCGCGGCGAGCTAAACCATGCCGGTGGCAGGTAGACCCGCAGATCCCGCGCATGGAATCCCGATTCCTTCTTCGGTGCGGAGACGTTGAGCATGCTGCCCTCTGCAGGCAAATCGGGGTGCTTGGTTCCTCGCCACTGCTTCAACGGTACGGCCGGTGCTTTCGGTAGTTCGTCCACGCTGTGGAAGGTGCGCAGCTCTACGGGGTCTACCTCGCCGACGTCTTGGTATAGCTCGTAGGACTGGTTCGCCGCCGCCACTGCGCCCACGGCAAGTAGCGCTACTAGCAGGATGGTCCAGGATTTTTTTATTGACGCCCCCACGCACCAACCTGCCATGTTTGCAGCGAGGATAAGTGCGCCTGCACCCAGCAGTAGTCGGAACCCGATCTCCGACCAGGGAGTGGTGGTGCCCAACATCAAGAATGCGAGCCCGGCGCCGGTGAGCACGACAGTGACGGCGAGCGACCACAGGACTGCGCGCCATCGGCGCCCCGGGGGATCTGAGGGGAGGGCGAAGAAGAGTGCGGAAAGAACCGCCAGAATCACAGCCCAGGTGACAACCTCTGGCCATGTACCCGTGAGGGGAATTTCGCGAATGAACTCGATCACGAAGGCTTATCTTATGCCGGTCGAAGCGAAACTTGGTACACGTCAGTGCTGAGCACGACATTATGTGCAAAGTTCTGATTCACTGGAGGTCATGAATAGTGTTTTGATGTGGGTCCTCATTGGACTATTGATTCTGGCCATCATCGTGGCGCTCCTGGTTGTCCTAGGTTTGCGCCGGAAGAAGGCCAAGCAGATCTCCTTCGAGAAGAAGGAAGAGATTGAGCAGAAGAAGCCCAGTAGTGGCGATTACCAGGCGCAGGGTGGATTCAATTTCACCGCCGGTGGTGGCGCCGGTGCAGCCGTCGCCGAGAAGCAGCCAGAGAAGCAGCCGGAACTGCGCCCCGACCAGGAGCTGAAGCAGACCGCGCCAGCCCCCGAGCCAACTCCAGAGCCCGAGCCAACCCCAGAACCGGAACCAACCCCAGGGCCGGAACTAACCCCAGAGCCGGAGGCCACTCCTGAGCCCGAGGCTCCGAAGGCAGTGCCCACCCCGGCGCCCGTCGCTGAACCGGAACCAGAGCCCGAGCCAGCCCCAGAGCCTGAACCAGCCCCAGAGCCTGAACCAGAGCCGATTCCAGAGCCGATTCCAGAGCCAGCTCCAGCCGAGCAGCGCGAGGAGATCGCACCCGTCCAGGGTCGCCTGGGCAAGTTGCGCGGACGCATGTCCAAGTCGCAGAACGTCATCGGCCGCGGCGTGCTGGGCATCCTCAGCGCCGGTGACCTCGACGAGGACGCGTGGGAGGAGATCGAAGACACCCTCCTCATGGCTGACCTGGGCACCCCAACCACACTGAAGGTGGTCGAGGACCTGCGCGAGCGCATCGCCGTCAACGGTGTGTCCAGCGAGGAAGAAGCCCGTGGCATGCTCCGCGAGGCTCTGATTGATGCCTGCAAGCCCGACATGGATCGCTCGATCAAGGCCATGCCCTACGAGGGCAAGCCGGCCGTGATCATGGTGGTGGGCGTCAACGGAACTGGCAAGACCACCACCACCGGCAAGCTGTCCCGTGTGCTCATCGGCATGGGGCACAAGGTTTTGCTGGGCGCGGCCGATACGTTCCGCGCAGCTGCGGCTGACCAGTTGGAGACGTGGGGGCGTCGAGTAGGGGCAGAAACAGTACGCGGCGCCGAGGGTGCGGATCCCGCCTCCGTAGCCTTCGACGCGGTGGCGAAGGGCGTCGAGGCAGGCGTGGACGTCGTTCTGGTCGATACCGCCGGCCGACTGCACACCAGCGTGGGCCTGATGGATCAGCTGGGCAAGGTCAAGCGCGTCGTGGAGAAGAAGGCCAAGGTCGACGAGGTGCTGCTGGTGCTGGATGCGACCGTCGGCCAGAACGGCCTTATGCAGGCGCGCACGTTCCGCGAAGTTGTGGACATCACCGGCGTGGTGCTCACCAAGCTGGACGGTACTGCCAAGGGCGGCATCGTCTTCCAGGTCCAGGAGGAACTCGGCGTTCCGGTGAAGATGGTGGGCCTCGGCGAAGGTGCGGATGACCTGGCGCCGTTCGAGGTTGAAAGCTTCGTCGACGCACTGCTGGGATAGCTGACCCGCTGCCCGAGTAGAGGCCGGAATGTGACTGTTTTACTGCCTACTGGCTAAGCTGGGGGAGTTAAAAGCCATCCTTCGACACCTACAAGGGAGCACTCACTAGTGTTTGAGTCTTTGTCAGACCGCTTGCAAAATGCCATGAAGGGACTTCGTGGCAAGGGCAAGTTGTCCGAGGCTGATATCAATGCCACCGCACGCGAGATCCGCCTTGCGCTGTTGGAGGCCGATGTTTCCCTCCCGGTGGTGCGCGCCTTCATCAAGCGCATCAAGGAACGCGCCGCCGGGGCAGAGGTATCCGAGGCACTCAACCCCGCCCAGCAGGTCATCAAGATCGTCAACGAGGAACTCAAGGAGATCCTGGGTGGCGAGACCCGTCGCCTGAACCTGGCCAAGCACCCGCCGACGGTCATCATGCTGGCCGGTCTGCAGGGTGCTGGTAAGACGACCCTGGCCGGCAAGCTGGCCCTGCACCTGGCCAAGAAGGGTCACACCCCGATGCTGGTGGCCTGTGACCTGCAGCGCCCCGGCGCGGTGCAGCAGTTGCAGATCGTCGGCGAGCGCGCCGGGGTGAAGACCTTCGCCCCGGACCCGGGCACCAGCCTGGATTCCCACGATCACGAGATGGGCACCAGCCACGGCGATCCCGTCGACGTTGCGCAGCGCGGTATCGAAGAGGCTTACCGCAGCCAGCACGACATCGTCATCATCGATACCGCAGGTCGCCTGGGTATCGACGAGGAGCTCATGCGCCAGGCGCGCAACATTCGCGATGCGGTGGAGCCCGACGAGGTGCTCTTTGTTATTGACGCCATGATCGGCCAGGATGCCGTTACTACGGCCGAGGCGTTCCGCGATGGCGTGGATTTCACCGGTGTGGTCCTGACGAAGCTGGATGGTGACGCCCGCGGTGGTGCCGCCCTGTCGATCCGTGAGGTCACCGGCAAGCCGATCCTGTTCGCCTCCACTGGCGAGAAGCAGGAAGACTTCGACATCTTCCACCCGGATCGCATGGCCAACCGCATCCTCGGCATGGGTGACGTGCTGACCTTGATCGAGCAGGCCGAGCAGGTTCTGGACGCCGAAAAGGCCGAAGACTCCGCCATGCGCATGGCCTCCGGCGAGCTGACGCTGGAGGACTTCCTCGAACAAATGCTAATGGTCCGCAAGATGGGTCCCTTGGGCAACATCCTGAAGATGATGCCCGGCGGCTCCCAGATGTCGAAGATGGCCGACATGGTGGATGAAAAGGAGCTCGACCGCATTCAGGCCATCATCCGCGGCATGACCCCGGCGGAGCGCAAGGATCCGAAGATCCTTAATGCCTCGCGTCGCAAGCGCATCGCCAACGGCTCCGGCGTTAGCGTCTCTGACGTCAACAAGCTGGTCGAGCGATTCTTCGAGGCCAAGAAGATGATGGGCAAGATGGCCGGCCAGTTCGGCCTGGGTGGGCGCTCCGCGACCAAGAAGCAGAAGAACCACCGCAAGGGCAAGAAGGGCAAGAACGCCAAGAATAAGAACCGCAAGAACATGCGCAAGGGCATGGGCGGCGGCAGGCCGGGAATGCCGGGGATGCCGGGCATGGGCGGCGGAATGCCCAGCATGAAGGACCTGGAGAAGATGCAGGAGCAGCTTCCCCCGGGGTTCGAGGGCATCGACCTGTCGAAGATGAACCTCCCCAAGAAGTAGCGTCTGGCTTCGCCCTGTAAATCCAGGCGAACCGCTGTAGCTTGGGCGATATGGAATTCGAGTTTCATTTCGTCCGGCCCGAGCCACGCTTTCTGAACAACGCTGAAACTCAGGCCACGTTGTTGCGGGATGCGGATCTCGACGAATTGCGTGGCACGCCGGATCCAGAAATGGAAGACTTTGCCCAGGAACTCGGGGGAATCCTGGAGGCGGATTTTCCGCCTCGCCGTCTGATCAGCGCCTCGGTAGACACCGATAATCCTTTCGCAGTGAACGACGTTCGGCGTGCTGCGATAAAGCACCGTGTTTCTGCGTACTTTGGTACGTCGGATCTTTTTGTTGACGCCAGCGGCATCAGTGGGGCAATCGCTCCAGAGTTCTATGTGACGAACTCCCTGGGCACTGCGTGGGCTCAGGTCAGTGAACGCACAATTGACTGGGCGTTTGCGGATGCTTTGCGCGCACCCGTTAGCGAGGGGGTGTGGGTGCGCATCACCACGTACGATCCGCGTCCCGACGAGTTCGGGCACTCGATGCGTTTTCACCTGCTGGATAGCGGGGAGATCAAGGTGGTGTGGGCAAGATCCACCAATGAGATCTTCGATGTTCAGTGGCGCCAGGCGGTGAAGTATGAGGAGGCGCGAGCTCAGCTCCTCGCCTTCGCCGATCGCTGCCCGACAACTCTTCATCACTACTGGCAGGATCCTCAGCGCCACGGAAACGCGCCTGTCGCGGAAACCAGCATCAAGACCTGCGATCTCAGCCAACGTTCGCAGTACAGGCTGCGCCGGCTCGGGGCATTCCGCGAGCTTCCTCCACGCGTTCCGCTGCGCCTGCACGACCAGGTTGAAGGTGCTCTGGAGCTGGGTAGAGATCAGGAAGGGCAGTGGCGTGCTTCCTTGAAGCGATCGCCTTACGAAGGGGTTGAAAAAAATTTTGAAAGCCCCGATACCTTGCTGGAGATCGCGGAGGCCTATACCTGCAAGGAGAGGGGGAAGGTTCTCGACTACTTCCCGGAGACCGCCGAAATCCCTGCGCCACTGGCGCATACCGTGAGCGCCGTGGTGCTTCCGGAGCGCGACGAGCCGTGGACCAACTCCTCGGTGTGCAGAATGCACCTGTGTGCGATGAGCCATAACTTTGCAGCGGTCGGCTCTGTGGAAAATTTTTTCCAGAAGATAAACCGGGACTTCGCTTCGTGGTTCGATGTCATCGACCCACACAATGCAGAGCGCGGGCAGATTAAAATCAAGATCCCGCGAAAGGAATCCAACCGTGCCTTCGACCTGCTAACTGCAGTGGCGATGCGGCACGGCGTTTCTTTAGTTGTTGACAACAGTGAGGTGCTGTTCAATTCGTCTGGGCGGCGCCGAGAAGGGCAGTGGCGCAGCACAGCAGAACTTTTTGAGTCCGGCCAGTGCCGAAATCGGTGGGAAGTCGCCACGCCTCAGGTGCTATTGGAAGCGATGGTGCTGAACTATTCGAACTGGCAACTCCGGCTAACCTACACGTCCGAAGATCACCCCAGGTGCCGACAAATTCTCATCGTCGAACCGAACAGCCAAGAGCACGACCGCTTCACCATCACGGCCTACGAATCCGGCAGTTTCTTCCATGAGCAATGGCGGAGCCGGACCACACGGGAAGCTACGTCGCTGTCGCAAGGACAAACCCTCGACCTTATCCAGCAGGTAGCCTACGAACCGCTACAGCTTGACGAGTTCATTCACTGGGACTCTAGGCTTGGTTATTCGCTTGGCCCTGAGGAGCTGCCGTTCGAGATCAGCACCCACACTCGAAAATCCACCTCCTTGGACGACCGCCTGTTCAAAAAGGCACTAAGGGAGTTTGCGTCCGAAGAAGCTGGCGGCTGGATCGAGATAACGGACGTGCGCACCCCCGGAGATTTCCTCCGGATCGAACCTGCCGACAACCCCGGGTGGGTCATTACCAAATGGGGCTACAACCGCGGCGGAACCGAACGCGGCAACGTATACGCCAGCGATATGGACGCGGCCACCGAGATCTACCAGTCATTCGTCGGCGACAACTGGACTTCGCTGGATAGAAGGCGAATTAAGGTAGAGCCGAAGAGGGCGCACACCCCGTTGTACGTTCACTTCCCTAAAACTCAGACACACACAAGCCACCACGAGCTTGTCCACGAGTTTTATGCCCAAGAGCAGCCGGATCTGGACGTTCCGCCTCCAGGGATGGAGGACGTATGCCGGGATCTCGAAGGCTTTTTGAAGCAGAAGTATGTGCCACAGCAACGGGTGAAGATCCTCGTAGATCCGGTCGATACGGAACGGATTCGGGGCATCTGTCAGATCGCAATGAAGCACCATGCTCTCGTCTTCGATGACGATAGAGGTCTACTCGCGAACGGCGTCGGCTCCGATATGCAGGTCGGCAGTGGAGCCAGATTGACGAACTCGCTCGGAAGTTTTTGGCGCGAAGTCTCCGGCAGAACCTTGGACCTAGCCTTTGAGGATGCTCTGCGCCCCCGTCATCCGACCGACGTATGGCTAAAGGTGGGGATCGGACGGAACTTTATCCGGCCAAGCGACACATTGTCCTCCACACTTGAAGCGGACGGCAGCTGGCTGATGACATGGCAGTTTGCGGAGACTGCGCTCGGCGTCCATAAAAAGAACCTCGAGTTTCGTGCCAGTAACTACGAAGAAGCACGAGAGTTGCTGCTCGCGTTCGCGGATCGTAGCCCATACCTTGAGCATCTCCCGTGGCAAGAGAGTGAAGCAAAGACCACGTCAGAGAATGTAACTCTGGTGCAGCGAGCGGCGATGCCACTGCGCAGGTTTGAGGCTGTGCTCGAACTGCCGCGGGGAACCATGATGCCGCTGCAGGACAAGAATGGTGAGCGCTTACTATTTGGCCAGACTCGCACGGGCCAATGGCTCGCTGCCTTAAGCCGGGACAACGGGTTTGTTGCGACCCGCACATTCACCAGCGGCCAGGGGGTAGTGGAGTTTGCCCGCTGGTACGTAGCTGCTGACGTGGCCGAAGTTAATGATGTCTTCAAAGCTTTTATCCCATCGCTGGAAGAGCGCTGGGCACCCCGAGGGATGGCGGAGGTGAGCTTCCTGATGCTGCCGCAGCGCGCCGAACCGTGGGCGGATACGACCGTTGTGCACTTCCAGCACTGGCTTGCGCAGAACAACCACGCCGCCTCTGAACAGATGCGTGGTTTTGTCGGAGCTTTGCTGGAAGCGCGTTCGGCTGGTTTGCAGTTTACGAGTTCGGCTGGTGGCGCTGTCGAAGCTCAGGCTCTAACGAGCGTATGGGTGGATCGCGCCGGGCTTTTAGATACATTGACGCAGATGTCTAACATCGCAGTGGCTCACGGTATTTCCATGGTGGTGAACGGAAACCACGTGCTACTGAACTTTGCATGGACTGCCACAGACTCGTCGAATATCTGCCTCATGATGAAGGGAACCGATAGCTTCACTAGTAAATCTTGGATGCAGCCGTCCAGTGCCGCTTTTGCGCAAGCTATACAGAGAATCGCCGACGATGAAAAGGTAGTTGTGTGCAACCGTATTCACACGGGACCTGGTGTGGCGGACGAAGACTTCCAAGAGTTTCTGATGGTTATCGAAACCGATAAGCGAGGCTACTGCCTATCGTACGAATTGCCCGGTGGGATGAAGAATGATGCGCATGATTTGTCGGGTGGGCAGGTCAGCGATGCTTTCAAAATTTTTGTTCAGTCGCCAACGCAGCTTCTCGGTTCAGTGAGCTGGGACAGTTTTGGTCAGTCGCAGATGCTAACGGCGGAATTGGAGCGTTTCGAGATGCAGTCGAACCTTTTTGAACCCGTTCCGCTGGGGGCTGACAACCTGCACGAACTGCAGGCCGTGAGGCTGCCGGCGACCGGAGATTTCATCCAGGTGCTCGACTCGCAGGTTGAGGGCGATTATATCCGCGTCTACAACGACAGCGGTAGGTTCCGCACCGGCTTCCTCGTCAGTTGGGGGCACGACTTTGGGCAGATCGAAAATTATCAGCGCAAGACCAAGCACCTCGACGAGGCTCTGAAGCTCGTCGCGCACTACGTTGCGGGCGATCGTCGCGAATTTGCCGGGCTCGGTTGGAAGCGACGGGAGGTGAAGGGGCGCTAGGAAGGGGGATTTGGTTAACGCAGGTACCGGCCACTACACTTATCCAGGTTGTCTGTGTAACACCGTCCCCGACCACGGTCGGCCGGTGGTCACGCGCAGCAAAAATACCAAGGGCTGAACCGGCTCCGAGCAGGGAAAATTTTTGCAAAAGTTTTTTCTCGGAGCGTCTGAACTGCCCAGTGACCAACTCAAAGAAAAGGAGCCAACACATGGCCGTCAAGATTAAGCTGCAGCGCCTGGGTAAGATCCGTACCCCGGAGTACCGCGTCGTCGTTCAGGATGCTCGCACCAAGCGTTCCGGCAAGGTAATCGAGAACCTGGGTATCTACCAGCCGACCCAGGAGCCGTCCCTGATCCAGATCGACTCCGAGCGCGCACAGTACTGGCTGGGCGTCGGTGCACAGCCGACCGAGCCGGTTCTGGCTCTGCTGAAGATCACCGGTGATTGGCAGAAGTTCAAGGGCATCGAGGGCGCCGAGGGCACCCTGAAGGTGGCCGAGGAGAAGAAGTCCAAGCTGGATCTGTTCAACGAGGCTCTGGCTGAGGCTGCCGATGGCCCGACCGCAGAGGCTATCACCGAGAAGAAGCGCAAGGCCAAGGAAGAGGCAGAGGCTAAGGCCGCTGCTGAGGCTGCCGCTGCTGAAGAGGCTGCTGCCAAGGAAGCTGAGGAGGCCGAGAAGGCTGAGGCTGCTGAGGGCGAGGCTGAGGCTGAGTCCGCAGAGTAAAATCTGCTGGTAGTTTTCACTACTTACTCCACTAACCCCAGGACAGGTGTTCGCACCTTGCCTGGGGTTAGTTGCGTTTGAGGCCATTTGCGTTTGGGGTTAGTGTGTCCCGCCCCCGAGCCACCACCATAAAGGTGTTGTCCACCACGAGGAGTAGAGTGAATGACTGTCATCACAGATCGGCTGAATGCCGATCGCGGATTCTATGCAAGAAGCGAAGAAGGCACATTTTTATGAACGTCGAAGAAACCGTCAGCGGATACTACCAGCAGATTATTCAGCGCAATGCCGGTGAACCCGAGTTCCACCAGGCTGTCGCAGAGGTGCTGGACAGCCTGACGTACGTGCTGAAGAAGGACGAGCACTACGCAGACTATGCCCTCATCGAGCGCATGTGCGAGCCAGAACGACAGGTGATCTTCCGCGTGCCGTGGATCACGGACGAGGGCGAGGTGCGCGTGAACCGTGGCTTCCGCGTGCAGTTCAACTCCGTGCTCGGCCCGTACAAGGGCGGCCTGCGCTTCCACCCATCCGTCAACCTGGGCATCATCAAGTTCCTCGGCTTCGAGCAGATCTTCAAGAACTCCCTGACCGGTCTGCCGATCGGCGGAGGCAAGGGCGGCTCCGACTTCGACCCGAAGGGTAAGTCGAACCGGGAGATCATGTCCTTCTGCCAGTCCTTTATGACGGAGCTGCACAACCACATCGGCGAGGAAGTGGACGTTCCCGCCGGCGACATCGGCGTGGGGGGCCGCGAGATTGGCTACCTGTTCGGCCAGTACCGCCGCATGACCAACCGCCACGAGTCCGGTGTGCTCACCGGAAAGGGTCTGACCTGGGGCGGCTCGCTGGTTCGCACCGAGGCCACCGGCTACGGCACCGTGTACTTCACCCAGGAGATGATGGCTGCCCACGGCGACCGCTTCGACGGCGCCAAGGTGATCGTCTCCGGCTCCGGCAACGTCGCCATTTACGCGGCTCAGAAGGCTCAGGAGCTTGGCGCAACCGTTGTGGCTATGTCCGACTCCTCGGGTTATGTGCACACTCCGGAGGGCGTGGATATCGAACTGCTGAAGGACGTTAAGGAGGTGCGCCGCGCCCGCCTGTCCGACTACGCCAAGGAGACCGACGGCGTGACCTACCACGCGGGTGGCAATATCTGGGAGGTCGAGGCCGACGTGGCTCTGCCGTGCGCCACCCAGAACGAGCTGGACGGCGAGGCAGCGAAGACGCTGGCCGACAACGGCTGCCGCTACGTCGCCGAAGGCGCGAACATGCCCTGCACCCCGGAGGCCATCGAGGTCTTCCGCAAGCGCAAGATCTTCTTCGCCCCGGGCAAGGCTGCCAACGCCGGCGGTGTGGCTACCTCCGCGCTGGAGATGCAGCAGAACGCCTCCCGCGATTCCTGGTCCTTCGACTACACGGACAAGCGCCTGCGCGACATCATGCGCAACATCTTCAAGTCCTGCGACGTCACGGCCAAGGAATACGACAAGGAAAACGATTACATCATCGGCGCCAACATCGCCGGCTTCCGCAAGGTAGCGGACGCAATGCTGGCCCAGGGTGTCATCTAGCCTATGGAGTTGCAGATCGGACGGGTTATCAAGCCCCACGGCGTACGCGGCGAGGTTGTCGTCGACGCGACCACCGACATCCCGGAGCAGCGCTTCGCCGCAGGTGAGGTGCTGAAAGGCAAGCAGGCGGGCAAGGAGCTTTCCCTGACGGTGCGTTCCTACCGCCCGCACCAAGGCCGCCTGTTGGTCACCTTCGAAGAAATCACCGACCGCACCGCCGCCGAGTCCCTGCGTGGCGTGCGATTCTTCGCCGCCCCGGTGCACGACGAGGACGACGACGGCTACTACGACCACGAACTCGAAGGCCTCACCGCCTACCTGTTGGCTCCCGACACGGATCTCGAGGGCGACGAGATCCAACTCGGCGATCTGGTCGGCCAGGTCGTCGCCGTCGAGCGCACCCCGGCCGGGCAGTTGCTGGTTATTCTTATCGACGCCGAATCCCAGCTACCAACGGCTGGAAAGGAAGTACTCGTTCCCTTCCGTCACGAAATTGTCCCCGTGGTGGACCTGGAAGAAGAAGTACTAGTACTCACCCCGCCTGAGGGGCTTTTGGAGCTGAGCTAGCCGTGCGCCTGGACGTAGTAACGATCTTCCCCGAATACCTCGAGCCCCTGCGCCACGCCCTGCTGGGCAAGGCCATCGAACAGGGGATCCTCAGCGTCGGCGTGCATAACCTGCGCGACTGGACCAGCGACGTGCACCAGTCTGTGGATTCCACACCCTGTGGCGGCGGTCCCGGCATGGTGATGAAGCCCGAGGTCTGGGGGCCTGCCCTCGACGACGTCGCGGCCGGCACCGGGCCGGTGGCTGCCTCTGCCGACCTGGAAAGCTCGGCGGAACACAAGCGCAACCTGCTGCCCGCAGCACCCGAGGGGAAGGCTGAGACGGCAGGGGAGGAAGCGGGTGGCGTCCAAAAACCGCTGTTGATCGTGCCCACACCGGCAGGAAAGCCTTTCACCCAAGACATGGCGGAGCGATGGAGCAGGGAAAAGCACGTCGTATTCGCCTGCGGCCGCTACGAGGGTATCGACCAGCGCGTGGTCGACGACGCGCAGAACCGCTACCGGGTGGAGGAAGTCAGTATCGGCGATTACGTGCTGATCGGCGGCGAGGTCGCGGTGCTGGTGATGGCCGAGGCGATGGTGCGGCTGATCCCCGGCGTGCTGGGCAACCAGGCCAGCCACCAGGAGGATTCCTTCCAGGACGGGCTGCTGGAAGGCCCCAGCTATACGCGCCCCCGGCAATGGCGCGGGCTGGACGTGCCCGACGTGCTGTTTAGCGGCAACCACGCCAAGATTGCGCAGTGGCGCCGGGAACAATCCCTGGCTAGAACTAAAAAAATACGCCCTGACCTGCTGGATAGCGTGGAGCTATCCGAGGCAGATCGGGCGTATCTGGACGGTTTAGAGCCCTAGCCGCATTTAGTGGTCAGCGCCCGGGATGGCGTTGACGTGATCGCGGACCTCTTCGCCTTCTGCGTACAGCGGCATGCCCTGCTTTGCGCGGTAGAAGGGGATGTCGATCGGATCCAGGGGCTTTTCGCCCTTGATCAGGTCGGCAGCCTTCTCCGCCAGCATGATTACCGGGGCGTAGATGTTGCCGTTGGTGATGATCGGCATGACGGAAGCGTCGGCGATGTACAGGCCCTCAACGCCGTGGACCTGCATGGTCTCCGGGTCGACAACCGCCATCTCGTCATCGGCGGGGCCCATCTTGGCGGTGCAGGACGGGTGCAGTGCGGTCTCCGCATCGTTGCGGACCCACTCCAGAATCTCCTCATCGGTCTGCACGGCAGCGCCGGGGGAGATCTCGCCGTCGGTGAATTCCTTCATCGCCGGGGTATCCAGCAGCTTGCGGGAGGTGCGGACAGCCTCGACCCACTCGCGGCGATCCTGGTCGGTAGCCAGGTAGTTGAACAGGATCTCCGGCTTTTCCTTCGGGTCGTTGGACTTGATGTGCACGTGGCCCAGGGTGTCGGAGTACATCGGGCCGACGTGGAACTGGAAGCCGTGCTCGCCCTCCGGCTGGGAGCCGTCGTAGCGAATCGCCATCGGCAGGAAGTGGAACATCAGGTTCGGGTAGGCCTCGTCGTCGTTGGAACGGGCGAAGCCACCGGCCTCGAAGTGGGAGGAAGCAACCGGTCCGCGGCGGGTCAGCAGCCACTGCAGGCCGATGAACGGGCGGTTGATCATCTTGTAGTACGGCTGGGAGCTCACCGGCTGGGTGCAGTTGTACTGCACGTAGACCTCGAGGTGGTCCTGCAGGTTGTTGCCAACGCCGGGCAGGTGCTTCTTGACCTCGACGCCCGCCTTTTCCAGCACCTCGCGGTCACCGATGCCGGACAGCTCCAGCAGCTGCGGGGTGTTGAAGGCGCCACCGGAAAGGATGACCTTGTCCGCGAATACGCGGTGGGTCTGGCCCTTCCATTCGTACTCCACGCCCACGGCCTTGCCGTCTTCGATCAGGACCTGGGTGGTGAATGCGCGGGTGCGGACGTCCAGGTTCTTGCGGTCCTTCACCGGGTGCAGGTATGCGCGGGCCGCGGACAGGCGCTTGCCGCCGAAGATGTTGCGGTCGAAGGGGGCGAAGCCCTCCTGGCGGTAGCCGTTAACGTCGTTGGTCAGGTTGTAGCCGGCCTGCTGGACGGACTTGAAGAAGGCCTGGAACAGCGGGCTGGTAGCCGGACCGCGGGTCAGCTTCAGCGGGCCGTTGTGGCCGCGGCGCGGGTCGTTTGCGTCGGCGCCCAGGGCGGTTTCCATCTTGTTGAAGTAGGGCAGGACGTGGCTCCAGCCCCAGTTGGACATGCCCGGCAGGTTGCCCCACTTGTCGTAGTCCATGGGGTTGCCGCGCTGGAAGATCATGCCGTTGATGGAGGAGGAACCACCCAGCACCTTGCCGCGAGCGTGGTAGATGCGACGACCGTTCATCTCCGGCTCCGGCTCGGATTCGTACTTCCAGTCGTAGTGCTTGTCGCCGATGGGGAAGGAGAAAGCGGCCGGCATGTGGATGAAGAGGTCCCAGAGGGAGTCCGGGCGGCCTGCCTCCAGCACCATGACGTCCTTGGTGGAATCTTCGGACAGTCGGTTGGCCATCACCGAACCGGCGGAACCGCCACCGACGATGACGACGTCGCGCCGGCGGTCCTCGATTACCTGGCCAGCGGTGTCGTTCTTCTTACCTGGAATCAGCTTGTCGATGAAACCCATCTATTCACTTGCCTCCTAGTTAAATGATTGGTCGTTGAACAGTATGCCACATTTATTTATCGCTTCGCTAGGTAGCAGGTCGGAAGCATGATTAATGCACCTCGCTAGTGAGGTAGATAAAGCACCTATGTGAGGGGATGTGCTGACTTCCTAGTAATACCTGTGTACTCTAGACAATTGTATTTCTTAGAAAATGAACTCCCTTTGGCGGGAAGTACTTGAGGAGAATTACATGACAAATTCCGAAAACGGCCACCGGCGGGCATCTGCCGACGGTGCCGAATCGACCGGCGCCACCCCGCGCGTCATCGTCGGCTCTTTCGATGTTAACGACCGCGACAGCTATTCGCCGGGCGAAGTCACGCCCCCGAAGCCCAACTGGCCTGTTTTCGCTATCTCGGCGGTCGGTATTCTGATCGTCGCCTTGTACGCATTCTTCGGCCGCGAGCAGGCAAAGGATTCGCTGTTTTCCGTTACAGGTTGGATTTCCACCAACCTCGGCTGGTTCTACATCGTTACCGCAACCGTTGCCGTGATCTTCGTCCTGGTCGTCGCGTTCTCGAAGTCCGGCTCCATCCGCCTCGGTCCGGATCATTCCCGCCCGCAGTTCCGACTGTTCTCTTGGTCGGCGATGCTCTTCGCAGCTGGTATCGGCGTAGACCTCATGTTCTTCGCCGTCGCCGAGCCGGTGACTCAGTACATGGCGCCTCCGGTGGGGGATGGGCAGTCCCGCGAGGCTGCCGAGCAGGCCGTCGTGTGGGCGCTGTTCCACTACGGCATCACCGGCTGGGCTCTGTACGCGCTGATGGGTATGGCCTTTGGTTACTACGCCTACCGACTGAACATGCCCCTGGCCATCCGTAGCGCTCTGTACCCGCTGATCGGCAAGCGTATCCATGGCCCAATCGGCGGTGCGGTGGACGTCGCCGCAGTGCTGGGAACCGTCTTCGGTATCGCAGCCTCCCTGGGCATTGGCGTGGTGCAGCTGACCTATGGTCTGCACCTAATCTTCGGATGGGAGGAAGGCGTGGCCGTACAGTCCGGCCTGATTGTCTTCGCCGTTGGCATTGCCACTCTGTCCGCTGTCTCCGGCGTGGACAAGGGTATTAAGCGCCTGAGTGAGATTAACGTGTTGCTGGCCATCGGGCTGGTCATCTACGTCACGGTTACGGGCCAGACTGCTTTTCTTCTTGACGCCCTCGTCATGAACATCGGAGACTACGTGTCTTCCTTCCCGGGCATGACGATGGATACGTTTGCTTTCTCCGAGGATCCGGAATCCACCAAGGCCTGGATGGGCGCGTGGACGCTGTTCTTCTGGGCTTGGTGGGTGGCCTGGGCTCCGTTCGTCGGCCTATTCCTGGCCCGCATTTCCCGCGGACGCACCCTTCGCCAGTTCGTGGTCGGCGTGCTGACCATTCCTTTCCTCTTCATCCTGCTGTGGATGAGCCTGTTCGGTAACACCGCCCTGAAGCGCGTGATCGGTGGCGACGATGACTTCGCCAACAGCACTATGGAAAACCCAGAGCAGGGCTTCTATGCCCTACTGCAGGACATGAACGGCGGCACCGTGCTGATCGTCCTGTCCACGCTGATCGGCCTGCTGCTGTACATCACTTCCGCCGACTCCGGCGCGCTGGTGACCGCCAACTTCACCTCCAAGATTGAGGATTCCCGCCAGGACGGAGCCAAGTGGTCGCGCATCTTCTGGGCCGTGCTGGTCGGTGTGCTGACGTTGGTCATGCTGCAAATTAATGGCGTCGAAACAGTACAGTCCGCGACGATCGTGATGGGCCTACCGTTCACCATCGTGATCTACCTGATCATGTTTGGTCTGTGGCGTTCGCTGCGATTGGAGAACTACGCGGCCGAAGCGCGCGGGGTGTCTCTGCACGCCGCAATGTCCGGACGTTCCAGTGGTGGGGGAGACAAGCAGACCTGGCGCAAGCGCCTGTCGCGCGCCTCCACCTGGCCGAGCCAAGACAAGGCAAACGAGTACCTGCAGAACGTCGCCCAACCCGCGCTGGAATCCGTCGCTCGCGAGTTAAAGGCAGAGGGGATCGAAACTACGTTGGTGGCCGCCAAGGTGCCGAACCTGCCGGTGAACCAGCTGGATCTGACCCTCCACCTGGGCGAAGAGCAAGACTTCCGCTACCAGATCTACCCCATGGAGCATCCGGTGCCGAGCTTCACCCGCAGCACCAGCAACGAGGAGAACTACTACCGACTCGAGGTGTTCGACAACACCGGCTCCCTGGGCTACGACATTTACGGTTACACCACCGAGCAGCTGATCGATAACGTCCTGGACCTGTACGAGCGCCACCTGGAGTTCCTGCACATGCAGCGCGACCTTCCGGGAACTTCGGACATGTCCGACGGTGCGGATCCGGTGCGCACCTGGATCGAGGACTAGCCCGACATTCCCGCCCTGAAGAACCCCAAGAAAGCGAGAAACCCAACTATGAACAATGCACTGTTCGACCCAACCACCTGCGAGCTGCTGGCCGGAGTGCACAAGAACTCTGGCGCCCCCGCTTCGCTGTTCATCAACGGCCAGTGGGTGCCAGCCGAAGCCGGCGAGACCCGCACGATCATCAACCCCGCCGACAACACCACGGTCGGTGAGGTCTCCGAGGCCTCCGACGTGGACACGGAAAAGGCCATTGCCGCGGCCCGCGCTTCCTTCGACTCCGGCGTTTGGGCCGACGTACCCGCCGTCGAGCGCGGAAAGCTGCTGCTGCAGGTGGCGGCCAAGATCCGCGAGAACAAGGACGTGTTCGCCCGCGCAGAATCCGCCGATACCGGCAAACGCCTGGTGGAGTCCGAGATCGACATGGAGGACATTGCCAACTCCTTCGAGTACTTCGGCACGTTGGTCCAGCACGAGGCCGGTCGTGTGGTCGATCCGGGTGACGCGAATGTGCGGTCCCGTATTGACGCCGAACCGGTTGGCGTCTGCGGCCTGATCACCCCGTGGAACTACCCGCTGCTGCAGGTGGCCTGGAAGGTGGCTCCCGCTCTGGCCGCCGGTAACTCCTTTGTGCTGAAGCAGGCAGAGCTGACCCCGCACACCGCCATGCTGCTAATGAGCATCCTGGATGAGCTGGGCCTGCCGGCCGGCGTGGCCAACCTGATCACCGGCGCAGGCGCGAACTGCGGTAACCCGCTGTCGCAGAGTCCGGACGTGGACATGGTCAGCTTCACCGGCGGTCTTGTCACCGGCAAGCTGATCGCCCGCAATGCGGCGGAGACCGTCAAGCGCGTGGCCCTGGAGCTGGGTGGCAAGAACCCGAACGTCATCTTTGCAGACGCAGACTTCGACGCTGCCGTGGATAACGCGCTCAACGGCGCGTTCGTCCACTCCGGTCAGGTGTGCTCCGCGGGCTCCCGCATCGTGGTGGAGGAATCCATCCACGACAAGTTCGTCGAGGCGCTGGTGGCCAAGGCCGAGCAGATTAAGATCGGTGGCCCGCTGGACGAGGCCGCCGAGACCGGCGCCCTGATTTCCGCCGATCACCGTGACAAGGTCGCCGCCTACGTCGACCACGCACGCGAGCAGGGGGCGAAAATCCTCTGCGGCGGTCGTATTCCAACGGCTGAGGACAACGAGGGCTCCCACTCCACGGGCAACACTGATCTGACCAATGGCGCGTTCTACCTGCCGACCGTCATCGACGGCTGCACCAAGGAGATGGACTGCGTCCACGACGAGGCCTTCGGCCCGACCGTGACGATCGAGACCTTTACCTCCGAGGAAGAGGCCGTGGCGATCGCCAACGACACGGAATACGGCCTGGCCGGCGCCGTGTGGACCTCGGACGCCGGAAAGGCAGAACGGGTTACGCGCAAGCTGCGTCACGGCACCATTTGGATCAACGACTTCCACCCCTACTTGCCGCAGGCGGAGTGGGGAGGAATGAAGCAATCCGGTAACGGTCGCGAACTCGGCCCCACCGGGTTGGCTGAGTACCAAGAGTACAAGCACGTCTACACCAACATCGCCCCTGCCGTGACTGGTTGGTTTAAGGGCTAAGGCTTTCAACGCCAGGTGGTTGGTTGCCGACCGCCACCTGGAATGCCTGCAACGGAATTCACTGGTGTTGCTCCCGAGTGGGGCGAGGATTTCGGCAAGCAGTAGCCCCTCTAGAATGTGGGGAATGACAGATAGCATCGCTAGCATCATTGCCCGTGAACTCGGAGTAGATACGCCCCGGGTTCAGGCCACCATCGACCTGCTGGACGATGGGGCTACCGTGCCTTTCATCGCCCGCTACCGCAAGGAAATCACCGGCGGTATGGACGACGGCCAGCTGCGTCAGTTAGAGCAGCGCCTCAACTACCTGCGCGAGCTCGCCGCCCGCAAGGAAGCGATCCTGAAGAGCATCGATGAGCAGGGAAAGCTGACCGACGAGCTGCGGCAGAAGATCATGGCCGTGGATACGAAGGCGCGCCTCGAGGATCTTTACCTACCGTTCAAGAAGTCTCGCCGCACCAAGGCCGCCATCGCCCGCGAGGCCGGTCTGGGCGAGCTGGTTGACAAGCTGCTCGCCGGTGGCAGCCCCGATGCGGCGGAGGACTACGTCCAGGAAGGGTTTGTGGACGCCGCCGCCGTGATGGCCGGCGCCCGTGCCATCGTGGTCGAGGACATTTCCACCGACGCAGATCTGGTGGGGGAGATCCGCGAGGAATACTTCCGCCGCGGCCGCGCGGAATCCGCGGTGATCGAAGGGCAGGAAGAACAGGGGCAGAAGTACCGCGATTACTTCGAGTTCGACGAATCCTTTGAGGATCTGCCGAGCCACCGCATCCTGGCGCTGCTGCGCGGAGAGAACGAGGGCGTTCTGCGCGTGAACTTCGCGCCAGGGGAGGACGACGAGTTCTACCAGGGCATCATCGCCGACCGGACTGGACTGCAGCCGCAGGGGGACGACGCGGACAAGTTCCGCGCCGAATGCGTGCGCTTCGGCTGGCGCACCAAGCTGGCCGTCAGCTCCGCGGTGGATGTGCGCATGCGCCTGAAGGAAAAGGCCGATGAGGCCGCCGTGAGTGTGTTCTCTAAAAACCTCAAAGACCTACTGCTGGCCGCCCCCGCTGGTCACCGGGCAACGTTGGGCCTGGACCCGGGGTACCGCAACGGCGTGAAGTGCGCCGTGGTGGACGGCACCGGCAAGGTGCTGGACACGGTGGTGGTCTACCCGCACTCCGGCCAGTGGGATAAGGCGCGGGCAATCCTCAGCGCGTTGGTGAATAAGCACGGCGTGGAGCTGCTGGCGGTCGGTAACGGCACGGCCAGCCGCGAAACCGAGAAGCTGGCGAAGGAGATCGCCGGTCTAGCCGAGGGAACCAAGCCGCAGACGGTTGTTATCTCCGAGGCGGGCGCCTCTGTGTACTCGGCCTCCGAAGTGGCGGCCCAGGAATTTCCGGACATGGATGTCTCGCTGCGCGGTGCGGTCTCCATCGCCCGCCGCCTGCAGGATCCGTTGGCGGAGCTGGTCAAGATCGACCCGAAGTCCATCGGCGTGGGACAGTACCAGCACGACGTGAACCAGACCTTGCTGGCCGCTGGCCTGGATAGCGTGGTCGAAGACGCGGTGAATTCCGTGGGTGTGGACGTGAACCTGGCTAGTGCATCCTTGCTGAACCGGGTGGCGGGCGTTACCCCGACACTGGCGGAAAACATCGTGGCCTATCGCGACGAAAACGGCGCATTTAAGTCCCGCAAGGAGCTGCTGAAGGTGCCGCGCCTGGGGCCGAAGGCCTTCGAACAGGCCGCGGGCTTCCTGCGCATCAATGGCGCGGCCGATCCGCTGGACGGCTCCGCCGTACACCCGGAGGCCTACCCACTGGTGCGCCGCATCGTGGAATCCACCGGAGTGGAGGTTGCCCAACTGGTGGGGAACACCGCCGTGTTGAGCAAGCTGCGGGCCGGGGACTTCGCCGACGATACGTTCGGTATCCCCACGGTCACGGACGTGCTGGCTGAGCTGGACAAGCCGGGGCGTGACCCGCGCCCGACGTTCAAGACGGCTACGCTCGCCGAGGGGATTGAGACCATCAAGGACCTCACACCCGGCATGGTGCTGGAAGGCACCGTGACGAATGTCGCCGCCTTCGGTGCCTTCGTCGACATCGGAGTGCACCAGGACGGCCTGGTCCACGTCTCCGCCATGAGCAACAACTTCGTCAAGGACCCGCACGACGTGGTCAGCTCCGGCGAGGTTGTGAAGGTGCGGGTCGTCGACGTGGATATTCCCCGCAACCGCATCGGCCTGTCGCTACGCCTGCAGGACGAACCCAACGGCCAGCCCAAGCCGCAGAAGGGGGCGGGGCAGAAGCGCAACCCTAGGAAGAAACCCAGCTCCCGAAACCAGGCGCCCCAGGGCAGCATGGCCGCCGCGCTGAAGAACGCGGGATTTGGTAATAACCGCTAGTCGGTGGCATACTACTCAAGTTAATTTCTGTTGTGGGTACGAACCCGTAGGCGCGCGCCACGCGAAAAGCCGCGAGGATCCTCTATCCAGACGAGCAAAAGGATTTCATCCATGCACATTCTAGATAAGGTCGATGCAGCTCAGCTGCGCGACGACATTCCAGAGTTCCGTCCCGGCGATACCCTGGACGTCCACGTCAAGGTTATCGAGGGCTCCAAGTCCCGTCTGCAGGTTTTCCGTGGCGTTGTGATCCGTCGCCAGAACTCCGGCATCCGTGAGACCTTCACCATCCGCAAGATCTCCTTCGGCATTGGTGTGGAGCGTACCTTCCCGGTTCACTCCCCGAACATCGACCACATCGACGTTCTGTCCCGCGGTAAGGTCCGCCGTGCGAAGCTGTACTACCTGCGTGATCGTCGCGGTAAGGCAGCCCGCATCAAGGAGCGCCGCTAACCCTTCACCCCGAAGCGGTACCAACCCAGTCACACTCGTGTGGCTGGGTTTTTTGCTGTTGAGGGCACTGGTATCCTGATTCCTTGTGACTCATCGACAGGATTCGAACGACCCCAACGCAAACCCCGACAAGCGCCCCGAAACGGATTACGTCAACGGTGCGCCGCAAGGCGAGGCACAGCCGGAGGAGGGGGCGTCACCAAAAAAGAAACAGAAGAAGACCTACCCATGGTGGGTAGAGATGCCGATCATCATCTTGATTACGATGCTGGTGCTCGGCGCCTTCAACAACTTCGTTGGGCGCATGTACCTGATTCCTTCCGAGTCGATGGAACCCACCCTGCACGGCTGCCACGGCTGCACGCCCGACCGCATCTTCGTGAACAAGCTGGCTTACCGCGGGGACAAGAGCCCGGAGCCGGGCGACGTGATCGTCTTCGTCGGCACGGAATCGTGGAATGAGGAATACGTTTCCCGTCGCAGCTCCAACGGCGTGATGCGTGGCCTGCAGAACCTCGGCGCCACGATCGGCATCATTGCACCGGACGAGAACACCCTGGTCAAGCGCGTAATCGCCACCGGCGGCCAGACCGTGCAGTGCCAGGAAGGTGACCCGGGCATCATGGTCAACGGCAAGAAGGTCGACGATTCCTACACAATGAACCCGCCGGTCAACCCGATCGACCCCACCACGGGCTCCAAGGAGTGCCAGGGTGACTACTTCGGGCCGGTGACCGTGCCGGAAAACTCCGTGTGGGTGATGGGCGATAACCGTACGAACTCGCTGGATTCCCGCGCGCACATGGGCGACGAGTACCAGGGCACGATCCCGGAGGAGAACATCGTCGGCGAGGTCGAGTCCATCCTGCTGCCGTTCAGCCGCATCGGCGGCGTGGATTCCCTGCCGATCCAGGGCTAGATCCCAGGCTCGATGGAAAGTGAGCTCATCGCCGCGGGACTGGGGCCTGTCGCCGGAGTGGACGAGGCCGGGCGCGGGGCGTGCTGCGGGCCGATCTCGATCGCTGCCTGCATTCTGCCCGCGGAGTTGGGGAACACGGGGCTAGACCGCCTGACCGATTCCAAGAAGCTGACGGAGAAGACCCGCGAGCGCCTCTACGACGTCATCCGGGACGTCGCCGTTGCCTATTCGATTATCCACATCAGCGCCGAAGACATCGACCGCTTTGGTATTCAGCACGCCAACGTGTCCGGCATGCGACGGGCAGTGGCGGCGCTGGAGGTGCAGCCCGGCTACGTGCTGACGGACGCGGTCAAGGTTCCCGGCCTGCCTATGCCTCACCTGCCTGTGGTGAAGGGCGACCAGATGGCCAAGTGCATCAGCGCGGCAAGCGTGCTGGCAAAGGTTTCCAGGGATCGAGTGTTGCGAACGCTCGACGAGGAATTCCCGGGGTATGGTTTGGCTAGTCACAAGGGTTATGGCACCAAGGCTCACATGGACGCGGTGAGTCTGCACGGTGGCACCCCGTATCACCGCTACAGTTACAAGAACGTGGCTACTGCGCACCGGCAGTGGCTCGAGGGAAAGGATCGAGGGTAGGTTCGTGAGCGCTGAGGAACTAGACGACTACGAAGCAAACGTCGAGCTGTCGATGTACCGCGAGTACCGCGACGTGGTCAGCCAGTTTTCCTATGTGGTGGAGACCGAGCGCCGCTTCTACCTGGCCAACGCCGTGGAGCTGATCCCGCGTAACTCCGGCGGCGAGGTCTACTACGAGGTCCGCATGTCCGACGCTTGGGTGTGGGACATGTACCGCCCCGCCCGTTTCGTCCGCTACGTGCGCGTGATTACCTACAAGGACGTCAACATCGAGGAGCTCGACAAGCCCGAGCTGCAGTTGCCGGACTGACCTGCGTTTTCTCTTGTGAACTCACAGCCCAGGGGTTTTCCACAGCCCCCTGGGCTTTTGTTGTTCTTGTTTGTTTAGTGACGCCCCCTTGCGGGGATAATGCCCCACACTTGTGAACCAGGTGCCGACCGTGGGGGTCGGCGCCGGTATCAAGAAGGGGACGCAATGGCGGTAAACAAGCGCGCGGTGGGCGACGCGGGGGAGAGTCTGGCCACCGAGTATCTACAGCGGGCGGGGTACGAGGTGCTGGATCGGAACTTCTATACCCGCTACGGGGAGCTGGACGTGGTGGCGCGGACACCCGAGGACGGCCTGGCTTTTATCGAGGTGAAGTATCGTACTTCGGACTCCGACGGGGGCGGAGTGGCGGCGGTGGGGCCGCGGAAACTGAGGCGGATCCGCACGCTGGCCGGATTGTGGTTGGAACAGAACCGCGAGGGGGTGCAGTTTTCTGGGGGACTGCGCGTGGACGTGATCGATGTTGGTCCCGATGGGGTACGCGAGCACGTCGAAGGGGTGTGGTGACCAGTGGCCGTGGGGCACGCGCAGTCGATTGCGTTGGAAGGGACACGGCGGACGGTGATCACCGTCGAGTGTGATGTGAGTAGGGGGCTTCCCGGCATCTCGATCGTCGGTATGGGGGATACCGCAGTGGTGCAGGCGAAGGATCGCATCCGTTCGGCGCTGAAGAACTCCGGCGTGGGGTGGCCGGGGTCGCGGACTGTCATGAGCCTATCGCCTGCCGGGTTGCCGAAGCAGGGGGCGGGTTACGACCTGGCGATGGTGTGCGCGATGTTGTCGGCGGTCGCTGACGATGCGCTGGGGGCGGGGAGGCTTTCGGGTGCAGTCCTAGTGGGGGAGCTGGGACTGGACGGGCAGGTCCGTCCGGTGCAGGGGGTATTCGCACTGGTGCTGGCCGCAGCGATGGAGGGCTTTTCCACCGTCGTGGTGCCCGTCGGCAATGAGGCCGAAGCTGCCGAGGCAGCCGCTGCCGTCGACGGATCCATCACTGTCCTGGTCGCCCGCAACCTGGGCGGGGTGATCGACTGGCTGCGCGGTGGGGTGTTGCCGGAAGCGTGCCCGGGGGAGCACGCTGCACCCCGCCCGGTGGGGGATCTGGCGGACGTTCTGGGGCAGCCTGCCGCGTGCCGGGCCGTGGAGGTCGCCGCAGCCGGAGGCCATAACTTGCTGCTGACCGGGCCGCCAGGCAGTGGCAAATCCATGTTGGCCGAACGGTTGCCGGGGATTCTGCCACCGATGACGGACAGCGAGCGCATAGAGGCCGCCAGCGTCCACTCGTTGGCCGGGGTGAAGGGGAACCTGCCGGAGGTACTTGCGGGGCAACGGCCGTTCATCGCCCCACACCACAACGTCACACCAGCGGCCCTGATCGGCGGCGGGCGGATCCCGGTGCCCGGGGCGGTGAGCCTGGCACACCACGGAGTGTTGTTTATCGACGAGGTCGCCGAGGCACGCCGAGATTCCTTGGAATGTCTGCGCGTGCCGATGGAGCAGCGGCGCGTAGAGCTCATGCGCGCGCAGAGGATTTCCAGCTTCCCCGCCGATTTTCAGCTGGTGCTGGCCGCAAACCCCTGCCCATGCGGGGCGGAGCTGCCCATAGATTGCCGCTGCCCGTCGGGCATTCGTAGCCGGTATCAGGCGAAGCTATCCGGACCGCTGCGGGATCGCGTGGACGTGTTCGCAGCCACCACCGGCAAGCCGCAGATCGAGGGGCTTAAAAATTTTGGAGAGCCCAGCGCCACCGTAGCCCAGCGGGTGGCCGAGGCCCGGGATCGTGCCCGACAGCGATGGGGCGCCGCTAGTAACGCGCTGGTGCCCGGAAAAATTTTGCGCCAGGTCGGAGTGGACGAATCCGGCTCGCTACTGCTGGAGGACATGCTGCGCACCGGCACCATCACACAGCGGGGAGTGGACCGCGCCATTCGCGTTGCCTGGACCCTTGCGGACTTGGACCACGCCGCCGCCCCGCATCTGGGCCACATCAGCGACGCGGTCGAACTATTCGGCGCAGACAGCGAGCTAGCGAGCAGAGAACCGGCGAGTAGAGAACCAGCGGAGGCACAGCGATGACTACTCAAAAAAATTCTTTAGCGTGGGCCTACGTGCGGCGAGTCGTTGAGGCCTCCCGCGTGGACCTGCTGGACATGCTCTGGCCCGACGGCTGGGATCAGGCCGGCCCCTCCCAGGTGCGGGCCGTAGCCGATGCCCTGGCGCGCCGGGCTGGGACCCTGCCCGATGCTCTGGCCGACGCGACCTCCCAGCGCTACGACCACGACCCCACGGCCGACGCGGAGCTCGCGGCTGCCCGCGGCTGGCGCCTGGTAACGCCAGAGGATGACGAGTGGCCTACGGAACTGACCGCCAGCTTCGTCCGCATGGCGGATTCGGGCGCGGATCATGATTCTTCCGTCCGTGGCCAGGCTGCCGCTCCTTTCGCCCTGTGGGTGCGCGGCGATATGCGTCTGGACACGGCCGTGCGCCGTTCCGTCACGGTCGTCGGCACCCGCGCGGCCACGCGCTACGGCGAGCAGGTTACCAAGTCCTTTGCAGGAGACCTGGCGGATGCGGGCTTCAGCCTGATCTCCGGCGGCGCGATCGGTATCGACGCACTCGTCCATCGCGCGGCGTTGCAGTCCCAGATTCCCACCCTGGTGGTCATGGCATGTGGCCTTGACGTGCCCTATCCCAAGGCGCACGCGGAGCTGTTCGAGCAGATCGTCGCCGCCGGTGGACTCCTCATTAGCGAGTATCCGCCGGGCACTCCGCCGGCTCGCCATCGCTTCCTCACCCGTAACCGTTTGGCCGCGGCTCTCAGCCAGGCAACCCTGGTCGTGGAGGCGCCCCTGCGCAGCGGCGCACTGAACACCCTGAACTGGGCCGAGGCCTTCGTGAAGCCGACCTTCGCCGTCCCCGGCCCCGTCACCTCGCATGCCTCGCTGGGGTGTCTCGAACGCATCCGCACGTCGCGCGCCACCCTGGCCGTCAGCGCCCGCGACCTCATCGAGGAGCTCAGTCCCCTCGGCGAGCAGATGGCCTTGGGGTTTGGTGCGGAGGATCGCTCCGAGCTGTTGAATTGGGAACATGTCGCGGTTATCGACGCCGCCGCCCTCCCCAGCGGCCGCGGTCCCGAAGGCCGGCTGCCCCAGTTGGTGGAGGCCACCGGTTTGCCCGCGCGCACGGTGATCCGTTGCCTGCGCGACTTGGAGGGGATGGGCAGGCTTCGCCGAGAGGCCGATCGCTGGATTAGGGTCGAGTGACCAGCTAAATTGGTCACATGAACAACTCTCGTCCCACTGGCACCACGGCGCCGCTGTGGTCTGCGCTGGACGACTACGAACAGCACCTGCGCCACGTCGTGGGGCGCAGCGAGAACACAATCCGCGCTTACCGACGGGACCTAGACAGCGCTCTGGAGGGTCTGGAACGCATCGAACAATTCGACCTCGACCGCGCCCGAGACGTGCTCGGCTGGGCGGTCGATAACGGCGCCAGCAGGGCCAGCCTGTCCCGTCTGGCCTCCAGCATGCGCGGTTTCGGGGCGTTCCTGGCCCACCGTGGATTCGTGCAGGCCAACCCCGTCGCAGCGCTGAAGGCACCCAAGCCGCAGCGCACGCTTCCGCGCGTGTTGCGGGCCGATCAGGCCGCCGACTTGCTGGACGGCTTGCGCACGGACAGCTTGCGCACGGAACCGCAGGATTCCGACCCGCAGAGCATCCGCGACTGGGCGATGGTCGAGCTGCTCTACGCCACCGGTATCCGCGTATCGGAACTGGCGGGGTGCGACGTTGACGATGTGGATTTCTCCAATAACCTCCTCCGGGTCACGGGTAAGGGCAACAAGACCCGGGTTGTGCCCTTCGGCGCTACGGTCTCGGCTGCTTTGGAACAGTGGCTTTCGGCTCGCACCACTATGGCCAAGGGAACCCCGGCACTATTCGTCGGGACTAGAGGCAAGAGGATCGACCCCCGCCAAGTGCGCACCGTTGTGAACCGCGTAACCCAGGCAGGCCCTGGCCCGCGCCTGTCGCCGCACGGCCTGCGGCACTCCGCGGCCACGGCAATCCTCGAGGGCGGTGCAGATCTGCGAGTAGTGCAGGAGCTGCTCGGCCACGCCAACATGTCCACCACGCAGATCTATACTCACGTGGGTACAGAACGGCTGAAGGCCGTGTTTAACCAGGCGCATCCCAGAGCCTGACCCGCACGCTGCCGAGCAGAGTCATTGGGTCGATATAGACCCTCCTCTTGTCCTCCAGCTTGGCGCCCCAGGACAGTCCGGGGGAACTGCGGGCGTAGTCGGGCAGGGCAGTGGCATCCGCCAGCACTCCAATGGCCTCGCCCCGGCGGACCTTTTGCCCCGCACGGACGCGGGCGAGCACCGGCTCATACGTGGTGCGAATGCCATCCGAATGGCTGATCGAGACCACAGGAGTGCCCGCCACCACGCCAGCGAAGGCCACGATGCCACCCCTGCTGGCCACGATCACCTGGCCGGGCGCGGCTTGCAGATCCACGCCACGGTGCCCGGGCTTCCAGACCGCGTCCGGAATGTCCGCAGCGCGGATCACCTGCGCATGCTTCGCTGTGGGCAGTCGGTGGGAGCGGACGATGCGGGGTGAATCTGATTGAATCGTTGCAGATTGGGGCTCTGCAGATTGGGATAGGGCAGAGGGCGCAGGGGATAACGGAACGCCCGCACAGAAGAAGACCAGTGCAAGAGTGAGGTAGAGGGTGCGGTTAAGCCGTGGGATCATGGTTAAAGATGATGCGTGGGGGCGTCATAAAAAAGAAAGGGCATAGGCGTGAGGTTGTGGATAACTAAAAGTTGTCCACAGGACACGCGCGGGTGGACTTGTTTCAGCAGCGTGAGTGGGGGTAGGGTAGCAGTCGCAGTATGTCCGGGCTCGTCCTCATGCAACTCGCATGTGACATTCACATGGAGGGCAAGCGGTTTCGCGAAGACCGTGGGGTAGAGCAAGGCTACTGACTACGCGTAGATAATTCGCACCCCACACAATGGCTCACCAGCACGGTCCCGCTAACGACGGCGGGCGAACATGGCGAGTCACAGCTACACCGGGGAAGTATCTGCCAGGATGGTGCATAAGCCACGCACGTACAGTGAGTGTCGAGTGCATCGTGAAGAAAACCGTCAAACCCTAAACTTTGAAAGCGAGGAAGGGGCGGCGCCGACCACACGGCCGGCTAGAAGAAATACGCCCCTGTAACACCATGGCTGTTGTTACTATGCGCGAGCTGCTGGACGCTGGTGTCCACTTCGGTCACCAGACCCGTCGTTGGAACCCGAAGATGAAGCGCTTCATCTTCACCGACCGCAACGGCATCTACATCATCGACCTGCAGCAGACCCTGACCTACATCGATGAGGCTTACGAGTTCGTCAAGGAGACCGTCGCCCACGGCGGCAACATCCTGTACGTCGGCACCAAGAAGCAGGCTCAGGAAGCAGTTGCTAACGAGGCTGAGCGTGTTGGCATGCCTTACGTCAACCACCGCTGGCTGGGCGGCATGCTGACCAACTTCCAGACCGTTGCTAAGCGTCTGCACCGCCTGAAGGAACTGCAGGCAATGGACGCAGCTGAGGACGGCTACAAGGGCCGCACCAAGAAGGAAGTTCTGATGCTGACCCGCGAGCGCAACAAGCTGGAGCGCGTCCTGGGCGGTATCGCGGACATGACCAAGACCCCGTCCGCACTGTGGATCGTTGACACCAACAAGGAGCACATCGCTGTCTCCGAGGCGCAGAAGCTGAACATCCCGGTTGTCGCAATCCTGGATACCAACTGCGACCCGGACGTTGTCGACTACCCGATCCCGGGCAACGACGATGCCATCCGTTCCGCAAACCTGCTGACCAGCATCATTTCCTCCGCTGTTGAGGCCGGCCGCCAGGCACGCGCCGAGCGCCAGGAAGCTGCTGCAAAGGAAGCTGCAGGCGACGCTGACAAGGCTCCGGCTGAGGCTGAGAAGACCGAGGCTCCGGCTGAGGCTGAGACCGCCGAGGAAAAGTCTGAGGCATAAGCTGTTGTAGAACAGCTATAAAGCGCCCACCCCCGTATGGGACACAGATTGAATCCCGTGTCCAACGGGCGTGGGCGTTACTTGTAACCTAGGCTGGAAAACAGGACTGAGTTTAGAAACTGTAATTTCAGCCACCATTAGTACTTCCACCAGAAGGAGGATCGCCCCACATGGCGAACTACACCGCTGCAGACGTTAAGAAGCTCCGCGAGATCACCGGCTCCGGCATGATGGACTGCAAGAAGGCCCTGGAAGAAGCCGCAGGCGACTTCGACAAGGCCATCGAGATCCTGCGCATCAAGGGTGCAAAGGACGTTGGCAAGCGCGCAGAGCGCTCCGCTTCCGAGGGCCTGATCGCTATCTCCGGCAACACCATGATCGAGGTCAACGCTGAGACCGACTTCGTGGCAAAGAACGCCGAGTTCATCGAGTTCGCCGACAAGGTAGCTGCAGCAGCTGCCGAGGCCAAGGCAAACTCCCGCGAAGAGCTCGAGGCAGTTGAGGTTGACGGCCAGAAGGCTGTCGACGCACTGCAGCAGCTGTCCGCAAAGATCGGTGAGAAGCTGGAGCTGAAGCGCGCCACCACCATCGAGGGCGACAAGGTTGCTGTTTACAAGCACCACCGCTCCGCTGACCTGCCGCCGGCAGTTGGCGTTCTGGTTTCCTACGAGGGCGACGACGAGGGTGCTGCCAAGGCTGCCGCTATGCAGGTTGCCGCTCTGAAGGCTAAGTACCTGAGCAGCGACGAGGTTCCGGCCGAGACCGTTGCCAAGGAGCGCGAGATCGCCGAGGCTACCGCTCGCGAGGAGGGCAAGCCGGAGAAGGCACTGCCGAACATCATCGAGGGTCGCCTGAAGGGCTACTTCAAGGACGTTTGCCTGCTGGATCAGCCGTCCGTCACCGAGTCCAAGAAGTCTGTTAAGCAGGTTATGGACGAGGCCGGCGTGACCCTGAAGGGCTTCAAGCGCTTCGAGGTTGGCCAGGCTTAAGGTCTGCACACTCCGAAAATTTTTTCGGCAGAGGCTCCGGCACACGAATGGGTGCCGGGGCCTCTTTTGTGTGTGCGGGTGGGGTATTATGACCACCAGTGCCAAACACGTCTACCTCAAGGAGCAAACCCCGGTGAGTACAGCCGAAAACCGCGAAGGCTACAAGCGCGTTATGTTGAAGCTGGGGGGTGAGATGTTCGGCGGAGGAAAGGTCGGCATCGACCCCGACGTCGTTCAGAACGTCGCACGGCAGATCGCGGAAGTCTCCAAGTCCGGCGTAGAAGTAGCCGTGGTTATCGGCGGCGGTAACTTCTTCCGCGGTGCCGAGCTGCAGCAGCGCGGCCTGGAGCGCTCCCGCTCCGACTACATGGGAATGCTCGGCACGGTGATGAACTGCCTGGCTCTACAGGACTTCCTGGAGCAGGAGGGCGTGGACTGCCGCGTACAGACCGCCATCCAGATGACCCAGGTCGCAGAGCCCTACTTGCCTCTGCGCGCACGCCGCCACCTCGAAAAGGGACGCGTGGTTATCTTCGGTGCAGGCATGGGCATGCCGTACTTCTCCACCGACACCACGGCCGCCCAGCGTGCCCTGGAAATCGGCTGCGAGGTCCTGCTGATGGCCAAGGCCGTCGACGGCGTGTACAGCGACGACCCGCGCACCAACCCGGACGCGGAGCTGTTCCACGAGATCACCCCATGGGAGGTCATCGAGAAGGGCTTGAAGGTCGCAGACGCCACCGCGTTCTCCCTCTGCATGGACAACAAGATGCCGATCCTGGTGTTCAACCTGCTTACCGAGGGCAACATCGCCCGCGCGGTCGCCGGCGAGCGCATCGGCACCTTGGTCGACAGTAACGTCCGCACCAGCTAGCCATACAAGCGGGTCACTCAACACTTTCCCCACCGTAGACTGGTAAATTCTTAAACATGATTGACGATATTCTGCTTGAATCCGAAGAGCGCATGACTAGCTCTGTGGAGCACGCTCGCGAAGACCTGACGACCATTCGTACCGGTCGCGCGAACCCGTCGATGTTCAACGGCGTGGTAGCCGAGTACTACGGGGTTCCCACCCCGATTACCCAGATGGCCACCATCAGCGTGCCGGAGCCCCGCATGCTGCTGATCAAGCCCTACGAGCAGTCCACCATGGGAGAGATTGAGAACGCTATCCGCAACTCCGACTTGGGCGTCAACCCCACCAACGACGGCCAGGTGCTGCGCGTAACCATCCCGCAGCTCACCGAGGAGCGCCGCAAGGAAATGGTCAAGGTGGCCAAGTCCAAGGGCGAGGACGCGAAGATCGCCATCCGCAACATCCGCCGCAAGGGCATGGAGCAGCTGGGCAAGATCCAGAAGGACGGCGAGGCCGGCGAGGACGAAGTCCGCGCGGCGGAGAAGGATCTGGAGAAGATCACCCACAACTACGTCGAGCAGGTCGACGCCCTGGTGGAGGCCAAGGAGAAGGAACTGCTCGAGGTCTAAAGAGGACCTCCTCGGCGCAAGAAAGGTTCTGTACTCATCGTTGCTCGCCCGAAGCCCAAGAACAGCGCCGGCCGCGACCTAAAGCAGGCAATCGCGGTCGGCGTGTTCTTGGGCGCCATCGCAATCGGGGGGCTGTTCACGCCCTTCGCCTGGTATCCACTGGTCGCCCTGGCTCTGTCCCTGGCAGTGTACGAAGTGTGGCGCCGACTGTACGAGGCCGGATACGTACTGAACCTGCCGGTTCTGATCCTGGGATCTCAGGTGATCGTGTGGCTGTCGTGGCCATTCGGGCCGACGGGCGCGCTGGGAGGGTTCGTCATCAGTGTTTTGCTGGTGATGGTCACGCGCCTGTTTCACCACGGCCGTTCTTCGCCGCCGCATAACTATCTGCGCGACACGGCGGTTGGCATTTTCCTGCTGACGTGGATACCCCTGTTCGGCAGTTTCGCCGCCATGCTGTCGCGCATGCAACGCGATCACATTGATGGCTGGGCCTTTATCGTCACGTTTATGCTGTGCGTCGTCGGTTCCGACGTCGGTGGTTATATCGCAGGCGTGCTCTTCGGTTCGCACTCGATGGCTCCCGCGGTGAGCCCGAAGAAGTCCTGGGAAGGCTTTGTCGGCTCGCTGATTTTGTCCACCGCCATCGGCGTGGCGTGTGTGACTCTGCTGCTCTCCGGCCCGTTCTGGGTGGGGCTGCTGTTGGGGCCGGGTCTGGCTTGCTGCGCTACCCTCGGCGATCTTGTGGAGTCGCAGTTCAAGCGCGACCTCGGCATCAAGGACATGTCCGGCATGCTGCCGGGCCACGGTGGTTTGATGGATCGCCTGGACGGCATGTTGCCGTCGGCGATGATCACCTGGGTGGTGCTGAATATGCTGAGCGGCGTGTAGCCCCCTAGCGGGTGACCTGCTTGCGCAGCTGGATGATGCGCACGCCACCGACCAGCGCCATAATTAGCGCGCCGACGATCGCGGCAATCAGCATGCCCACGCCGATCGGGAAGGTCATCGTCCAGCCCAGCAGCTGCAGCTCCACGGACTCCTGATTCTGCAGGATGAACACCAGCAGCAGGATCAGCAGCAGCACACCCACAATCAGGCCGACCCACGTCGTGCCTGCCAGCGACTTCTGTACTTCGCGGTGTTCTTCGGGGTTCTTTGGTGTTGACGCCGCCGGCTCCACCCCAGCCGGCGGTCCCTGCACTGGCTCGTTGCCAACGGGCTGAGCGTTGTTCTCTGGCATGGGCGGGCGGTTCATATTGTCGTTCATACCTCCCATTCAACGGCATATCCGGGCGCACTTCAGATTTTGGCGATGTGAGGGTTACCCCCGGTACGTGCAATAATGGGCGCATTATGGCTACACCAGTGAAACTTCAGTTCGCCGCGCCTAAAAGGGGCATGCCGCCTGCACACATGGCGGATCTAGATCAGGAAACTCTGCAGCAGAAAGTCCAGGAGCTCGGTTTGCCGAAGTTCCGGGCTGACCAGATTCGGCGTCAATACTACGGGCGCCTGCAGGGCGACCCGATGGAGATGACGGACCTGCCAGAGGCGAAGCGAGCGGCGGTGAAGGAGGCACTGTTCCCCGAACTGATGCGCCCGCTGCGCAACATGGAGGCCGACGACGGCGAAACGCGCAAGACGCTCTGGCAGCTGCACGACGGCACGATGCTGGAGAGCGTGCTGATGCGCTACCCGGGGCGCGCGACGCTGTGCATTTCCTCTCAGGCTGGCTGCGGAATGGCCTGCCCGTTCTGCGCTACCGGTCAGGGAGGACTGGACCGCAACCTCTCCGTCGGCGAGATGGTGGAGCAGGCCCGCGCCGCCGCCGTGGCGATGCGCGACGGGGAAGTCGATGGGGAAGAGGGGCGCCTGTCCAACATCGTGTTCATGGGTATGGGCGAGCCGCTGGCGAACTACAAGCGAGTGGTGGAGACCATCCGTAAGGTGTCGGCCCCCGCGCCGGAGGGATTCGGTATTTCCCAGCGCAACATCACCGTCTCCACGGTGGGGCTGGCTCCGGCAATCCGCAAACTGGCGGACGAGGATATGAAGGTGCGCCTCGCGGTCTCCCTGCACACTCCCGACGACGAACTGCGCGATGAGCTAGTTCCGGTGAACAACCGCTGGTCGGTGGAGGAAGTGCTGGATGCTGCGCGCTACTACGCGGATACTTCCGGGCGCCGCGTATCCATTGAATACGCCCTGATCCGAGATATGAACGATCAGGATTGGCGTGCCGACCTCTTGGGCAAGAAGCTGCGCGGAGCGCTGGGCTCGAAGGTGCACGTTAATGTGATTCCACTGAACCCGACTCCGGGCTCCAAGTGGGATGCGTCCCCGAAGGAACGCCAGGATGAGTTCGTCCGCCGCGTGGAGGCCCAGGGCGTGCCGTGCACCGTGCGCGATACGAAGGGCCAGGAAATTGCTGCGGCCTGTGGCCAGCTAGCGGCGGAAGAGCGCTAGGAAAACTAGCGCGCGACCGTCGTCGGGTCGATGTTCTGAGCGCGCAGTTCGTCGTCGCTCAGGTTGGAGTATGCACCGGTCAGGTTCAGCTGGTCAGCGGACCATACCGGCTCGACGTGGCCTTCCGGCTTGTTGCGCGCGGTGACGGTCTTGCGCTGCTTGAACTTCGGGGTAGCCAGCCACAGGCCCAAGCCGAGGAAAACCACGACGGCCAGGACGATCAGCCAGATGTTCTCAACATTGCCCTTGTGGTTGCCGAACAGCATGCCCAGCAAGAACAGGCCACCGATTACACCGGCAGTAATGATTCCGCGACGCGGAAGCTCGCTCCAGCCCCAAGCCGCAGACGGTACGTCCGCGGTGGATACGCCGTTGTAAACTTCAGCTTCCTTAGAGTGGTGCGCCACCGTTTCCTCCTGAATGTCAAAAGAATTCTATCTCTCGTATTTTGACACACCCGACCCCAATTGTCCCTATCCGCGCGCGGGGAATGGCAGGAAAATACCTACTTTGGGTGGGGATGTGCGGGCGTCCCAAAGAAAAGAAATAGAATAGGCCACGTGAAAACGCGTGTAGTAGTTCTAGGCAGTACCGGCTCCATAGGCACCCAAGCTTTGGAGGTGATGGCGGATAACCCGGAGCGTTTCGAGCTTGTCGGGATTTCCGCGCACGGATCGAAGCCGGAGCTGCTGGCGGAACAGGTGCGCCAGTTCGGGTTGGAGCTCAGCCACGTGGCGGTGGCCTCCGAGCGGGCAGCCGAGTGGCTGGACGGGGAGATCAGCGGGGGACGTTGCATCCGCGGCAAGGATTCCGCCCGCGAGTTGGTTGAGGCGCTCGGGCCGGGGCTCACCGAGAACGACGTGATCCTCAACGCCCTGGTGGGGTCGTTGGGCCTGGACGCCACCCTGGCCGCCTTGGGAACGAAGGCGAAGCTGGCACTGGCGAACAAGGAATCCCTCGTGGCCGGTGGGCAGCTGGTGCTCGAGGCCGCGGCGGAAGGGCAGCTGATTCCCGTGGACTCGGAGCACTCCGCGATGGCTCAGTGCCTGCGCTCCGGGCGGGTGGATGAGGTCGACTCGCTGGTGCTGACCGCCTCCGGTGGCCCCTTCCGCGGCTACACCCGCGCGCAGCTGGAGGATGTCACCCCGCTGCAGGCCGCCAACCACCCGACCTGGTCGATGGGCCAGATGAACACGCTGAACTCCGCGACGATGGTCAACAAGGGGCTGGAGCTGATCGAGGCCAGCCTGCTGTTCGGCATTCCCGCCGAGAAAATCGACGTGACCGTCCATCCGCAGTCCATCGTCCACTCCATGGTCACCTTTATCGACGGGGCGACGATCGCCCAGGCCTCCCCGCCGTCGATGAAGCTGCCGATCTCCCTGGCCCTTGGCTGGCCAGATCGCATTGCCGATGCCCAGCCGAAGCTGGACTTCTCCTCGGCCGCGGATTGGCATTTCGAGCCGCTGGACGACGACGTCTTCCCGGCCGTCACGCTGGCACGCCAGGCCGTCACTGCCGGCGGAACGATGCCCGCGGTCTATAATGCAGCGAACGAGGAAGCGGCCGTCGAGTTCCTGAACGGCAGGCTGAGCTTCCCCCGCATTGTGGATACTGTGGCGGCCACCATGGAGGCTTGCCAACACCTGTCCGCCGAACCCAACGACCTGGAAGATGTGCTGGCAGCGGAGCGCGAAGCCCGCGCCAAGGCGCATGAAAGGATGGCCACGTGGCTTTCGGACTAGGGGTAGTTCTTTTCGCCCTAGGCATCGCCGTCTCTATTGCCCTGCACGAGGCCGGGCACCTCATCGCCGCCCGCATGTCGGGTATGCGCGTGCGGCGCTACTTCATCGGCTTCGGCCCGACGATCTTTAGCTTCCGCAAGGGGCACACCGAATACGGCCTGAAGGGTGTCCCCCTGGGTGGTTTCTGCGACATCGCCGGCATGACGAAGCTGGACGAGATGACCGACGAGGAGCGCCCGTACGCCATGTACGACAAGCCGGCGCTCCGGCGCATCTTCGTCATGCTTGGCGGCATCATCATGAACATCGTCCTGGCCCTGGGCATCCTCTACGGCGTGGCCTTGGCCTGGGGATTGCCGGATCGCAGCGTGGTGTTCACTCCCACCGTCGAATCCACCCAGTGCGCACCGGCGAAGCAAAATTCGGACGGCACGCTCGCCAAGTGCTCGGGCGACGGTCCGGCGGCGGAGTCCGGCGTCCAGACCGGCGACACCTTTCTATCCGTCAACGGCGAAGAAACAAAGGACTTCCGGGCCTTCACCAAGGCCATCGCCGACGAGGCGAAGCACGCGGCCGACAACGGTAAGAAGGTCGGCGACCGCATTACGGTGCCCGCCGTTGTAGACCGCGAAGGTAAGCACCAGAACCTCGACCTGCAGATCGAGCTGGTGGAGCGCCTGAACTCCGCCGGCAACCCCATGACCTCCGGCGCTGTCGGCATCAGCGCGAAGCGGCCGAAGTTCGTCATCAATCAGTACAACCCGGCCAGCGCGGTGGGCGGCACGCTGTCCTTCACCGGGGGAATGGTCAATGACACGTTCCACGGCCTCATCGAGCTGCCGCAGCGCGTGCCGGGCGTGGTCAAGTCCATCTTCGGCGGCCACCGCGCCGACGATTCCCCGATGAGTGTGGTCGGCGCCTCCCGCGTCGGCGGCGAGCTAGTGCAGTACCAGCAGTGGATGAGCTTCCTCATGACCCTGGCGAGCCTGAACCTCTTCCTCGCCGCCTTCAACCTGGTGCCATTGCCACCGTTGGACGGCGGCCACATCGCCGTGGTGATCTACGAGAAGATCCGCGACTTCTTCCGCCGCCTGCGCGGTAAGCAGCCGGGTGGCCCCGCGGATTACACCAAGCTGATGCCCCTGACCTACGCGGCCACGGCGGTGTTGTTGGTGTTCGGCATTATCGTCATCGTCGCTGATGTAGTTAATCCGATCCGTATTTTCTGACGCCCACATCTGCGCGCCTGCAACGACGCGTAGAATTGTTGAAGGTTCAACGGCATTCACAACTGAAAGGTTTGTCTTCGTACATGTCTGGTATTTCCCTGGGTATCCCCGACGGTCCGCCCCCAGTTCTGGCCCCGCGCCGTAAGACCCGCCAGCTGATGGTCGGCGGGGTAGGGGTGGGCAGCGATCACCCGATCTCGGTGCAGTCGATGACCACGACGAAGACGCACGACGTTAACGCGACGTTGCAGCAGATCGCCCAGCTGACCGCCTCCGGCTGCGATATCGTCCGCGTGGCGTGCCCGAAGACGGTGGACGCCGAGGCGCTGCCCGCCATCGCCGCCAAGTCACCGATCCCGGTCATCGCGGACATTCACTTCCAGCCGAAGTACATCTTCAGCGCCATCGACGCGGGCTGCGCGGCCGTGCGCGTGAACCCTGGCAACATCAAGGAGTTCGACGGCCGGGTCAAGGAGGTCGCGAAGGCGGCCGGGGATGCTGGCATTCCGATCCGTATTGGCGTCAATGCCGGTTCGCTGGATAAGCGCATCATGGAGAAGTACGGCAAGGCCACGCCCGAAGCGCTGGTCGAGTCCGCCATGTGGGAGGCCAGCCTGTTCGAGGAGCACGGCTTCGGCGACATCGCCATCTCTGTGAAGCACAACGACCCGGTCGTGATGGTGGAGGCCTACCGCCAGCTGGCCGCGCAGTCTGACTACCCGCTGCACCTCGGCGTGACGGAGGCCGGCCCGGCCTTCCAGGGCACCATCAAGTCCTCCGTCGCCTTCGGCGCGCTGCTGGCCGAGGGCATCGGCGACACGATCCGCGTGTCCCTGTCCGCCGATCCAGTCGAAGAGATCAAGGTCGGCGACCAAATCCTGCAGTCGCTGAACCTGCGCCCCCGCAAGCTCGAGATCGTGTCTTGCCCCTCGTGCGGTCGCGCGCAGGTGGATGTGTACAAGCTGGCCGACGAGGTCACCGCTGGCCTGGAAGGCATGGAGTTCCCACTGCGCGTGGCCGTCATGGGCTGCGTGGTGAATGGCCCGGGCGAGGCCCGCGATGCCGACCTGGGCGTGGCCTCCGGTAACGGCAAGGGGCAGATCTTTGTGAAGGGCGAGGTCATAAAGACCGTGCCCGAGGATCAGATCGTGGAGACCCTCATCGAAGAGGCCATGCGCATCGCCGAGGAAGAAGGCCTGGAGGCCGTCGAGGGCCAGAAGGCCGACGTTCGCGTGACTAAGTAGTCACGGGCGCTGCCTCGCTGGCCTTGCCGTCCACCAGCTCGATGCGGCGGCCCAACGTGGCCAGCTGCTCCTGGTCGTGGGACACGTACAGCACGGGGGTGTTGCGCTCGCGTGCCAGACCCACGATCAGCTCCGTGACGCGCTGCGCGTTGGTGGTATCCAGCGCCGCGGTCGGCTCGTCGACCAGCAGTAGCGCCGGGTCGTTCATCATTGCGCGTGCCAGGTTAACGCGTGCCTGCTGGCCGCCGGAAAGCTCGGAGACCTTCGCGTTCTCTCGCCCTTCCAGGCCCACTTCCTTGAGCATGCGCTCGGCTTTCTCTTCTTGCTGACGCCACACTTTTCCGCTGATACCGAATGGCTTATCCAGGCGGCTCATCACCATGAGCTGTTCCTTAGCGTTCAGTGCGGGCAGGAGGTTCGGCTGCTGAAACACAATGCCCAGGTGGCGGCGGCGGATCTCGGCGGCCTGGCGACCCGACACGGTACCGAGCTCCAGTGTCTCCTCGCCGTGCAGGGTGGCCGACCCGCTGGTGGCGGTTTCCAGGCAGCCGATGATGGACAGCAGGGTGGACTTTCCGGAGCCGGAGGGGCCGGTGATGCCGACGACGTCGCCGGGATCCACGTTGAAGCTGACGTCGCTCAGCAGGTTGCGCTTGGTGGTCCCGTCGGTGATCTCCAGGGAGATGTTCTTGACTTCGAGTGCGGGGAAGATCATGAGTTCATTGCCTTTCGCGGATCGACCTTCATAACGGGGATGATGGACAGGCCAGCGCCGAGGAGGCCTGCAACCAGCAGAATGCCGGCGGGGACGAGGGTGGTGTTGGCGGTGACCTCCATGGGGATTCCGTCCAGGAACCCACCGACGCCGACGGTCATCAGGGTGCCCGCCGTGATGCCCACGATTAGGACAACCAGCGCCTGGCCGACCGCGTCGCTCAAGATACTGGAGCGCGTGCCGCCCAGCGCGACCGTGATGGCCACGCCTCGTAGGCGCTGCATCGTCCACACGGTGAAGAAGGCACCTAGAACCAGGGCGGAGATGACGTAGAGCAGCACGATCATGAGGCTCAGCGACGACTGTTCGCCCTTGTAGGAGGCGCTAGCGTTTAAGGCCTCCTTGCCCTTCATCATGACCGCCCCGTTGATTGGTTTTGCGTCGCCAGCAACTACGCCGAAGGCGGAGGCGCCGGGCAGGTCCTTTACCTCATCGGTACTCATCCAGTGGATGGGCTGGTGCTCTAGGTAGAGTTCCTCACTGGGCTTTTCACCCTTGTAGGACATTGCAATGAACGGCTGACCTTCCGCATCCTTCGAGCGGGCCATCGTGACGACCTCTCCGCCACGGCTCTCAACGGCGCTGGCTTGGGCGTCACTAAGAGAACCCGTACTTAGGTTCACAGTGCCGCCGGCATCGTTGAGCACGAGTTGACGGTCGCTTCCGACCTTGTGCTGCAATGCGGAGGCGGACTGGAAGCTCAGACCTGCAGACAGGGAGCTCAAGAGAGTGACCATCGCGGTGATCAGAAGGACGGTGGTGATAATAAGCGCCGTCTTACCGCGGGATACGCGCAGTTCGCGGATCCCTTGAAACATGAAGCCCCGGACGGGGGTTAACGACTTATTACTTAGCATGGCCCCTATTCTTCGCACGGAGAGGAAGGAACACATCGGGCAAAGTAGTAGTCTTCGACTCATACTTTAGGTGGAGGTGCGCTGCACCTTGTGGCCGTTAGACTTGGGGACAATCATGATTCACACATCAAAGTCGACCGCCAAGTCGAACAAGGTCATTGCGCTGAACCGGGCGTGGGTCTACCTGGGCATGGGGCTGCACCTGCTGATGGCTCTGCTGATGGCGGTGACCGTCATCCGCGACGGATGGTCGTGGAACGCCGCAGCGCTGTGCTTCATCTACGTCATGGGGCTGTGGCTGCGCCCCAGGTGGCTGTGGTTGACGCTGGTGATCGCCGCCTGGGCGTGCCTGCTGTTGGTGGCCCCAAGTGCTGCGTTTATGGCATTTGCGCTGTTCTTCCTGTGCGTCGGCGTGCTGCCCATGTGGCCGGCGATCGTGTGCAACACAGTGGTCACCGTGTTGTCTATCTACCACAGCGGGGAGGCCTTGGGGCCGATCGTCGCCGCGGTGGTCGCGACGGTTGTCGGCTTAGGCTTCAAGGAGCTGCGCGACGAAGCCAGCGCCCGGGAAACTGCCAGCCGCCTCGCTGGCGAAATGGACGAACGCACCCGCCTGGCCGGGGAGATCCACGACACGGTCGCGCAGGGCTTAAGTTCCATTCACATGATCCTGCAGGCCGTGGAGAAGCGCGTCGATGACCCCGAGATCCTGGAGAACCTGCGGCTGGCGCGCACCACCGCCGAAGACAACCTGGCGGAAACTCGCCGCATTATTGCCGCCCTGCAGCCCGGACCGCTGGTCGGCGGAGACCTGCCCATCGCTCTGGCACGCGTGTGTTCGGGCACCCCGCTGGGTGAGGCCTTAAGCTTCGACGTTGAGGGCGATCCCTACGACCTGGACGAAAAGGTGGAACAGGAGCTCACGCGCATCACCCAATCGCTCGTGTCTAACGTGGTGAAGCATTCGGAGGCCACGCGCGCCCGCGTGACCCTGACCTACCAGGACGACATGCTGAGCCTCGATGTGGTGGACAATGGCCGCGGAATGGACGCCGACCAGATGAGCCTGTCGCCCGTCGGCCTGGCGGGCGTCCGCCGTCGCGCTAATCTAATCGGGGCAACCATGCACGTGGAGAGCTCCCCAGGGGCCGGGTGTGGCGTTTCCATCCAAGTGCCGATGCGTTAGGAGCTGACTGTGCCAGACCAACTTCGCGTGCTGATCTGCGATGATCACCCCGTCGTGCGTGCCGGAATCGAAGCCATGCTGCGGGGTACCGGGGACGTGGAAGTCGTTGCCTCCGTCGGCGAACCCGAGCGCGCCGTCGCGATCTGCGAGATGGAACGCCCCGACGTTGTACTGATGGATCTACGCTTCGGCGAAGGCCCCGGCAGCGAGGGCGCCGAGTCTGGGGGCGTGCGTGCCACCCGCGCCATCCGCACGCAGCGGCCCGCCCCGCAGGTGCTGATCCTGACGAACTACTCCACCGACAGCGACGTGCTGGGCGCCATTTCCGCAGGCGCGGTCGGCTACCTGCTGAAGGACTGCTCCCCGGAGGATCTCGCAGAGGGCATCCGCCAAGCCGCCCGCGGACAGACCGTGATGAACAAGAGCATCATCGGCAAGCTCCGCGGCCGCCTGGCCAACCCCTTCGAATCGCTGACTAACCGCGAGCAGGAGGTGCTAACCCTGGCCAGCCACGGCAAGTCTAACCGCGCCATCGCCAAGGAGCTGATTCTTACGGAGGCGACCGTGAAGTCCCACATGGCGCACGTGTTTTCCAAACTCAATGTGAAAAACAGAACAGCTGCCGTCGCCGTGGCGAGGGAACGCGGAATCATCGATTAACCCTGCTAACCTCTGTGCCTATGCGCACCCTCACTTTTTCCCTCAGCTCCGCCACCCGACGGAGTATCACCGCGGCCGTCACTACGGCAGGGCTAGTGCTGGGGGCTGCGGCTTGTACGCCGAAACCTGATGTTGCTGATGACGCCGCCCAGGCCTTTCTTTCTGCCCTTTCCACACCGGGGGAGGCTTCCGTAGCTGGCGGGGAGACCGATAACCCCGATGAGGCGTCCCAGGCCATTGACCAGGCGTGGAAGTCCCTGCAGGCCGAGGGGCTGCGGACGGAACTGAAGAACGTCAACTCCAAGGACAACCAGGCCACCGCCCAGTACTCGATGCACTGGCAACTGCCGGGTGGTCGCGATTTTTCCTATGACTCGTCCATGAGCCTGACCCGCACCGGCGACGACTGGTCCGTACGTTGGCAGCCGGCTGTGTTACACCCGGAGCTCGGCGCGAATCAGCACCTGGAGCTGCGCAGCGTGCCAGCGACAGTGGCGAATGTCGTGGGGTCCGATGGCGCGGTGTTGCTGAAGCCGGGCACCCAGTACCGCATCCTCGTGGATACGAAGAAGGTGGCCAGCGTACTTGGAACGATGCGCCGCATCGCCGGTGAACTCGACGCCCTGCGTGCGGGCGACAAGTCCGTGCCCGCCATCAACCCCGAAAAGGAGGCCGAGGAAGCCGACGGGGTGGACGGCGAGTACTCCGTCGTGAGCGTCAACCAGGCTCAGGGCAAGCGCTTGCAGGAAGTCCTCGGCAATGTCGAGGGCGTCCGCATGAACGAAGAGCCCGCCTTGGTGCGCCCCGATCCTTCCTTTGCCCCGGACATCATGTCGCGCGTGAGCAGCGTGGTGGAAAAGGACCTGCAGGGCGTCAACGGCTGGAAGGTCGTCGCCGCCACCAACGAGGGCAACGAGGTTGCCCAGGTCGGCGGCGAGGAAGCCAAGTCCGCGCCGAGCGTGCGCGTCTCCCTGTCCCGCAAGGTGCAGGAGGCCGCCCAGAAGGCTGTGAATACCCGCGCCGATTCGAAGGTGATGATGGTGGTCATGCGCCCATCGACCGGCGAAGTGCTGGCCGTCGCGCAGTCAGAAAAGGCCGACGAGGACGGCAACACGGCTCTCATGGGCCAGTACCCGCCGGGCTCGACGTTCAAGATGCTCACCGCATACGCCGGCTTGCAGAAGCAGGGGCTTACTCCGGATTCGATCGTTGATTGCCCCGGAACTCAGGACATCGGCGGACGCGTGGTGACCAACTACAACGGTTTCTCGCTGGGCAGCACCCCTCTGGAAGATGCCTTCGCCAAGTCGTGCAACACCACCTTCGCGGACATCTCGACCAAGCTAAAGCCCGGCGAGTTGAAGGACGTCGCAGCGCAGTTTGGTCTCGGCGCGGACTACGACATCGAGGGCCTGGAGACCATCACCGGCTCCGTACCCGAGGGCGAGACGATGCTCGACCGCACCGAAGCCGGCTACGGCCAGGGCCTCGACCTGGCCAGCCCCTTCGGCATAGCCTTGGTCGCTTCCGCTGTGGCAGCCGGCAAGGTGCCCACCCCGTACCTCATCGCCGGCGACAACCACCACACCGAGGCGAATAACGACGAGGCCAAAAAGGACGCCAAGAAGAAGCTGGATCCGAAAGTCATTCAAGAACTCCGCCGCATGATGCGGGCAGTAGTGACCAATGGCTCGGGCTCCGGGGTGGCCGGCGCCGGAGAGGTCTACGCCAAGACCGGTGAGGCGGAAATCAATGAAGGTTCTCACAGTTGGCTAGCCGGATACCGCGGCGACCTGGCCTTTGCGACCCTCATTGTGCTCGGCGGCGGATCCGAGCACGCTACCGCCGTGACTGCCGATTTCTTTAAGAACCTGGATGGCCCGGGCGCGGAGGCGGAAGGGCGTCAAGAGTAGAATAAGGACCCATGACTCGAGCACCATTGACCCCCGGTAACCCCACGCCCATCCGTAACGTCCCGGCCAACATCGAAAGGCCAGAGTACGCCTGGAAGGACAGCGTGCAGGAGAACATCGGCGAGCCGTGGGTGCAGACGCCTGAGACTATCGAAAAGATGCGTGAAGCTAGCCGCATCGCCGCCGACGCACTGCAAGCCGCCGGGGCTGCCGTCGCCCCCGGTGTGACCACCGACGAAATTGACCGGGTGGCGCACGAATACATGTGCGACCACGGCGCGTACCCCTCCACCCTCGGCTACCGGCACTTCCCGAAGTCCTGCTGCGTGAGCCTCAACGAGATCATCTGCCACGGCATCCCCGACAGCACCGTTATCCAGGACGGCGACATCGTCAACATCGACGTCACCGCCTACAAGAACGGCGTGCACGGCGATACCAACGCGACCTTCCTAGCCGGCGACGTCTCCGAAGAACACCGCCTGCTAGTCGAACGCACCGAGAAGGCCATGTGGCGGGGCATCAAGGCCGTCAAGCCGGGCCGCCAGATCAACATCATCGGCCGCGTGATTGAGAGCTACGCCAAGCGCTTCGGCTACAACGTCGTGGAGGACTTCACCGGCCACGGCGTTGGTCCGACCTTCCACAACGGCCTTGTTGTGCTGCACTACGATCGCCCGACCATGTACACCGACCTGCTGGAACCGGGCATGACCCTGACCATCGAGCCGATGATCAACCTCGGCGGCCTCGACTACGAGGTCTGGGACGACGACTGGACCGTCCAGACCAAGGACCGCCAGTGGACCGCGCAGTTCGAGCACACCCTCGTCGTTACCGAGGACGGCTACGAGGTTCTCACGATTCCCAGCGATTCCTAGCCCGACCGACTAACCTCCCAGAAGTATGGGAGACAAAACTACACCTCTGGGGCCCGGCCCTGTACCGCGCAAGCAGCACCTGCGCCGCCTCGGCCCATTCGGCGCCTTCGCCACGCGCATCGGGGCCCGCGTAACCAAGAAAAAGAACCTCGGAGTGTTCGCCACCATCGGCCGCGCCCCGCGGTTGTTCTTTTTCTGGCTGCTGTACGGCGGCTCGATGATGCCCTTCGGTTACCTTTCGCGCGTCGAAACCGAAATGATCATCCTCCGCGTCGCCTACCTGCGCGGCAGCGCCTACGAAGCCGACCAGCACCGTGCCCTCGCCGCACGGGTTGGGGTTAAACGTATTGACGCCCTATTCCAGCCCGACCACGGCTTCACCGGCCGTCACGGCACCTTGCTGGACGCCGCTGAGCAGCTAGTCCGCGACCGTGGACTGACCGCCGACATGGCCCAGCGCGTGCGGGATCTGCTGAGCGAGCGGGAGCAGGTTGCGTTCGTCATGCTAGTCACCAACTACGACGGTCTGGCCACGGCGCTGGACGTCATGGGAGTCCCAGTCGACGAGCCGCGCTAGGCTGCCCGTCGACGATTCTCCGCTCGCTGGGCGAAGGTTTCCCGGCCCAGTGGCCCGTTGGGAGCCGTCATCACCGTGTGCCCGTCGCCGTGGCTCGTCCAGGTCTCGTTGCCGTCGGGATGGATGGTGACGTCCCAGGATCCAGTCGTCTTCGCGTTGTGGTGCTTGGCGCACAGGCAATGCAGGTTTGACGTCGCCGTTGGCCCTCCTGCCTGCGGGTTTTCATGGTTATAGCGCTGCACGTGGTCCAGCTGGCACTTGTGTGCGGGCACCGAACATCCCGGGAAGCGGCAGGTTCCGTCGCGCCCCTCCACGCTGGCCCGCACCAGAGGTGTGGGGGAGTAGCCCTCGTTGCTTGCGGCACCGGGGAACTGGACGTGCGTAACGCGATCTTTCCATCTCTGCGTGGCCTTTGAGCTGACCCAGCCACCCGCGGCCCAGATGGGGGCGTCTGGCTGATCCGTACTCTGATACAGGTTTAGCGTGATGTCCGCCGTGGTCTGCCTGCGCACCAGGCGCATCAGGGCTTCGGCGCGAGAGCAAGAACTGTTTTTGACCACGTTATTGAGCGTTCGTTGGAGCTCTAACCCTTCGAGTTTGGGCAGCGTCAAGAAGAAAACAGTGGTGGTGTCGGGGCGATCGTCGATGTCGAGGCGCGCGGAGGAACCCGTGTCCGTATCCTTCGACTCCTCCGGCAGGGCCTGGGGATCGTGCTTGCGGATCACTTGCTCGATGCGACTGCGAATGGTGGCCCGGGCAAGCATGGCCTGGTTGGGGACGGTGGGGGAGATCGCCTGAAAAATTTTTTCCTCGAAAATTTCGGGCACGTCCATCTTGACGGGGCTGAGGCACTCGGCCATGCATCGCAGCAGGTCAAGCGAGTAGGCGCCGGTACGGGCGAGTTCGAGGATGGTGGGGAAGCGGCGGAACATGTGGCCGATCTCTACCAGGGTGAGTGCGCGGTATTCCGTCAGGCCGAGGCGCACGGCCAGGCGGGTGGATACGTCGATGACGCACTCGTCCATCTCGGGCGTGCAGGCCACGGCGAGGTTTACGTGCCCGCGGTTTACTTCGCACGCTGCGGCGCTTAGTGGATCGTTTGGGTCGGTGATGCGCCAGCAGGGTGTGGTGGTGGAATGCTCGAACATGGTCTTTCCTCTTTTGCCTGTTCGGAGGTGGTTTTATGGTGTAGCCAAAAATTTTTCCGGCTTGTGCGTGCAGTATATAAACCGACCCGGACAACCCCCTTGCGTAGAAGCTAGAAAAATCGAACATCGGGCATTGAGATCTTTTTGTGTTGCTCATGGCGATACAGTTTGTGTTACTATCTGTAATACAGATTCTGAAGGAGGTTCTCGTCCCATGTATCTCATCGTGGAGCCCGACTCGCCCGTGCCGATCGCTCAACAGATCCACGACGGAATCGTGGCGGGGATTATCTCCGGCGAACTGCAAGACGGACAACCCTTGCCTTCGGTGAGGCGGTTGGCGGTGGAATATGGCGTCAATCCCGCAACAGTCAAGAAGGCATACGACCAGCTACAAGAAGACGGGCTAGTGCTCACGGCGGCGCGATCGGGCACCGTGATTACGCGGCCTAAGCGGCCTAGCGCGCAACAGCGCGAACGGCTGCGCGAGGATCTGCGGGCCACGGTGTGGCGGGCGCTCGCGCAAGGCTTCAAGACAGATGACATTTGCGCGACGGTTGACGACCTCGCGGTGAAGTGGGAATAGGAGAACCATCATGATTGCATTCGATCCATTCCTTGCAGGAGTGTTCTGCGTGACAGCACTGCTTGTAGGGCTGATCCTGGTGTGCACGCCGAAGCTGTCGTCGCCGGGAGTACGGTTGGGCGTGCGCGTGCCGGAGACACATTGGGGCGACGATGTGGTGCGGCGACAAGAGGGTACGTTCCTTAAACGCCAGGTTGCGGCGACTGTGGTCTCTGCGCTGCTCGCGATACCGGCCGCTGTGGTGCCAGTAGTTGGCGCAGTGCTGACCCTCGTGCCGGTGGGTTTCTTTATGTGGAATCTCAACCAGGCCGGGAAGCCAATACGCGAGGCCAAGCAGCGGGAAGGCTGGTTCGACGGCGTGCGTACGGTCGTGGCCGGGGAGATCACGCCGGTAGAGGACACATCTCCGCAACGTGCATGGGCCTTCACCTGGGCAGCGCTGGCTGTGCTCGCCGTCGCGGCCGGGTACGTGGCCGCGCGGTGGGGTGATATTCCCGAGCGCTTCGCCACTCACTTCGGCAGTGGTTTCGAACCGGATAGCTGGGATAGCAAATCTGTGGGTTCGGTGTTCTTCCCGACGTTCTTTGGTGTGGGAATGGTGCTGCTTTTTGCGCTGATTACGGTCGCATTGTTGCGCGTTAGCGTGCCGGCCCGAGCGGATACGTCGCTGCGGGGGAAGGTTTCGCAGAAGATTGTTTGGCGTCATACGGCGATGTGGCTGGCGGTGATGAACGTTGCGGTGGCCATCTTGCTCGCTAGCCTGCAGGTTGTGACCGTGCTGCACACGGACTGGGTGGCTCCGGCCATAATCGGTTCGCTCGTGCTCGTGTTTGCGGTTTGTCTGGCCATGGTCGTGGCTCTGGCGAGGAAGCAGTCCGCGCTAGCGAACACGAGCGGCGAGGGGCGGGACAACGACGAGCACTACAAGTGGGGCATGTTCTACTACAACCCGGAGGATCCGGCCGTGATGGTCGACAAGCGCTTCGGGGTTGGCATGGACTTCAACTACGCCCACTGGCAGGGCAAGGTGTTCCTCGCTTTTATTGCGCTCGTGTTGCTCGCCTCGATCTCGTTGCCGTTCTTACTTTGACGCCCATCGGAACCCAGCGTTAAGCGCCTTCATCGCTCCCTTGTAGGCCCAGGGGGCGTTAACTTGTGCCCAGCGGGCCACTGGGATGTCGGGGCTGGTGTTGATGAGGTACTTGCCCTTGTCCACGCCCTTCAAAATTTTTTGAGCCGCCTTGGCGGGAGTGACCGCGTGGCCCTGGAACAGGGCCGTTGCCTTCTGTATGCGCTTCTTGGAGCGATCCACGCCGTGGATGTCAATGGTGCGTACCAGGGGAGTGTCCACCGCGCCGGGGGCAACGGCGTGCACGTCCACGCCGTAAGGGGCCAGGTCGAAGCGCAGCACCTCGCACATGCCAAGTACACCACCCTTGGAGGCGGAATACGCCGCGTGCCACGGCAGCCCGATGATGCCGGCGGCGGAGGAGACGAACACGAATTTCCGGCGATCGCGGCGGCGCCGTCGAACCGGCTGGCTCTCCATGAGCTTCGGCGCGAAGGCCTCCACCATGTGCACGGAACCCATCAGGTTCACATCGATCACGCGCTGCCACTTTTCGTGGGGCATCTGGCGCACATCACCCCAGATGGCGATGCCGGCCACGTGGTGCACCTGATCCGGGGCACCGTGGGTAGCGACCACGTCGTCCGCCCACGCCTTCACCGCTTCCACGTCGGTGACGTCGACGGTGCGCTGGTCAGCGACGGTGCCGCCGCGGGAGGTGATGTCGTTGGCAGTGGTGGCCAGGCCTTCCTCGTCGCGGTCGCTGATGGCCACTGCATAGCCACGTTCGGCCAGTTGCAGTGCCACCTCCCGGCCGATACCTGAGGCTGCTCCGGTGACTACTGCAAGCATGGCGAAAAGGCTCCTTCGTTAGTTTTCGAGATCTAACCCCAGCAGGGCGTTCTCGACCAATTCTGTCAGAGCAGGGTGGGGCCAATACTGCTTTTCGGCGAAATCCCGGGCATTGATGCCGAAGGCCATGGCGGTGACGAAGCACTGAATCAGCGAGCTGGCCTCCGGGCCGATGATGTGCGCGCCGAGAATCTCGCCGGTGCTGCGGTCTGCAATGACCTTGCAGAAACCAGTGGTGTCTTCCATTGCCCAGCCGTAGGCCACGTCGCCGTACTTTTGGATCTTTACGGCGATGGGGCGGTCAGTCGCGCGGGCTTCGGCCTCGGTCATACCCACCACGCCGATCTGCGGGTGCGTGAACACACCGCTGGGCACCACGTCGTGGTTAAACTTCCGCAGGTCATCGGGGTGCGCCAGGTTGTGCGACACCACGCGTGCCTCGGCGTTGGCGACGTGCTTGAGCTCGAAGTCGTTGCACGCATCGCCTAGCGCCCACACGCCGTCGGCGCTGGTGCGACCGTATTCGTCGACCTCAATTCGGTCGTTTTCTTTGGTGTTGACGCCACCCTTTTCACAGTCCAACGTGTCCGAATTGTTGACCCGCCCCATCGCGACCAACACCTCCTGGCCAGTGACGGTCGTTCCATCGTCGAGGGTGAGGCAGATCTGCCCGTCGGCGGTTTCTTGTGCGGCGGTGATGGTACGCCCCAGGTGGTTGGTCCACTGTTGCTTGGCTTGGGTGGTGAAGGCTTCGGAGATGTCGGCGTCCAACTTCCGCAATAGCTTGTCCGAGCGATTGATGAGCGTGACCTGCGTGCCGAGGCCAGAGAACATCGCGGCGAACTCCACGGCGACGATGCCGCCGCCGACGACGATGAGGGACTCGGGCAGTTCATCGAGGCGCATGATGTCCTCGTTGGTGCGGTAGCGCACGTCGGCGAGGGTGGGGTGGATGCGCGGGCGGCCGCCGGTGGCGAGCACGATGTTGGTGCCGGTGATGGTGGGGCCGTCGTCGATCTGGAGGGTGCGGGGGCCGACGAAGCGGGCAGTGCCTTCGAAGAGGGTGATGTTCGGGGTCTCGTCACCCGCGCGGTAGGCGGCGCCGCTTTCGCTGATGGGATCGATGCGATCTGCGAAGACGCGGCGTTGGATGCCCTTCCAATCGACGTCTTTGAGCTCGCCGGTGAGGCTGAGGCGGGAGGCCTCGGAAAAACTGCGGGCGACGTCGGCGGTGTGGACGAACATCTTGGTCGGGATGCAGCCCACGTTGATGCAGGTTCCGCCGAAGGTGCCCTTTTCCACGATGGCGATCTTCTGATGCTCGTTGGCGGGGCTGGGTAGGGAGTTGCCGGACCCGGTGCCGACGATGATGAGGTCGAAATCAGGCACGGTGGATCTTCCTTTCTTTGAAAACGTCGCTAAGCCACTCATCGGTGGCGGCGAAGGCGCGGTTGCGGACTTGGGGACGGGACAGGAAAACGTCGTGCAGCGCGCCCTCGATGACGATAGTGGTGGACAGTGAGGAGGCGTTGGAAGCCTGCTGCCACATCTGGCTGGGCATGAGGATCAGGTCGGCGTTGTAGGACTGGCGGGAGAGGCGCTTGGAGAAGTGGTGGGTGTGGCTGGTGAGGATCAGCGTGGGCACGCCCGTATCTCCCTTGCCGGAGTGCAGGCGGCGGATCTCGCGAGCCACGCCCAGGAGCCACTGCAGATATTTGGGGCGCGGCTCCAGAGGCTTGAGGCGCAGGTTGTAGCTCCACTCGCCAGCTTCGGTGACGTGCAGGGATTGGCCATAGACCGGGTTGATTCCGCCGGGCAGCAGCATGTTGGGCTTCAGTTTGTGAACGATCGGCAGAACGCGATTAATGACGAAGCGGACGGCCGGGTTGAACTGCAGGCCAAACCACGGGGAGTTCAAGACGATAGCGGCGATGGAACTGTGGAGGGGGGAGTTGGCGTCAAAAAGGCGATGAGCCCACATCGTGACGTCCAACCCGCCGGTCGAGTGCCCCACAGGAACCACCGCACCGTGGGCGGCGGCGAGCAACGACGTGGCGGTGGTGAGGTCGACGTCGTAAAGAGACTGGTCGCTGACGTGGTGCCAGGTCTGGCCCTCGCGCCAGGAACGACCGCACTTGCGAAGGTCGAGGCCGTAAACGGCATAGCCGCGGTCGTGGAAATGGCGGGCGACGTGATCCTGGAAGAAATAGTCGGTCATTCCGTGGACGAAAAGCATGGCGGGGCGGGCGAAAAAGGAATCGTCCGGCACGGTGGGGCAGTAACGCACCAGAGTGCAACGAATGGGGGACTCGCCGTCCGGATCGTCGCCCAACTCGAGGAAGCAGTGGCCGAAGCCTTCGCCCAGCTCATCGGGCAAAAAATCGAGGTCGGCGGCGGAAGAAGGGAGCGCGGAACTGTTTGACATGCCCTCATGCTAGCGCCACGTGGGGCGAAATAGCGTTGAAACATAGAGCTACAGGCGTAGAGTAAATGTGAAGCAATAAAGATCTGACTTTTCCTCCGAAGGAATGAATACATAGTGGCAAACAAAGATTCTGTGGATGTAGCACTAGTCGGCGCTGGTGTTATTTCCAGCACCCTGTCCGTCATGCTCAAGGAGCTGCAGCCAGACTGGAGCCAGGTGATCATCGAGCGTCTGGACACCCCGGGTGCGGAATCCTCCGATCCGTGGAACAACGCAGGCACCGGTCACTCCGCACTGTGCGAGCTGAACTACACCCCCGAGGTCAACGGAAAGATCGACATTTCCAAGGCCGTCGGTGTGAACGAGAAGTTCCAGGTCTCCCGCCAGTTCTGGAGCTACCTGGTGGAACAGAACGTGCTGGGCGACCCGTCCGAGTTCATCAACAAGGTGCCGCACGTCTCCTTTGCCCAGGGCATGGATCAGGTCGACTACCTGAAGGCCCGCTACGAGGCGCTGAAGGATCACCCGCTGTTCCCGAACATGCAGTACAGCGACTCCGACGAGAAGTTCGCCGAGTTCCTGCCGCTGATGGCTCGCGGTCGTGACTTCAACAACCCGGTCGCGATCTCCTGGTTCGACGACGGAACGGACATCAACTACGGCGCCCTGACCCGCCAGTACCTGGATGCCGTGACCGCGAAGGGCGTTGAGGTTCGCTACGGCAACGAGGTCAAGAACATCGACCGCGACGGCTCGAAGTGGAAGATCACGACTAAGAACCTGCACACGGGCGACACCTCCGTGATCACCGCCAACTTCGTCTTCGTCGGCGCGGGCGGAATGGCTCTGCCGCTGCTGCAGAAGTCCGGCATCCCGGAGATCAAGGGCTACGGTGGCTTCCCGGTCTCCGGCCAGTGGCTGCGCTGCACCAACCAGGAGCTGGTGGAGCAGCACCAGGCGAAGGTCTACGGCAAGGCTTCCGTCGGCGCCCCGCCGATGTCTGTCCCGCACCTGGATACCCGCGTGATCGACGGCAAGAAGGGCCTGCTGTTCGGCCCCTACGCCGGTTGGACCCCGAAGTTCCTGAAGAAGGGCAGCTACCTGGATCTGGTCAAGTCCCTGCGCCTGGGCAACATCCCGTCCTACCTGGGTGTTGGTGTGCAGGAGATGGGCCTGACGAAGTACCTCATCGAAGAGGTGCTGAAGGACCAGGCAGCCCGCGTGGAATCCCTGCGCGAGTACATGCCGGAAGCCCGTGCCGAGGATTGGGAGCTGGTCACCGCTGGCCAGCGCGTGCAGGTCATCAAGCCGATCGGCGCCCCGAAGTTCGGCTCCCTGGAGTTCGGCACCGCGCTAATCAACTCCAACGACGGCACCATCGCCGGCCTGATGGGTGCTTCCCCGGGTGCGTCCATTGCACCGTCCGCAATGCTCGAGGTCCTGGAGCGCTGCTTCGGCAACCGCATCGCCGACTGGGCTCCGAAGCTGAAGGAAATGATTCCTTCCTACGGCACCCGCCTGTCCAAGGACTCCAACCTGTTTAACGAGCAGTGGGATCGCTCCCAGAAGGCTCTGAAGCTGGTCTAGGTTCCGCAATACGTCGTGAACTCGGCCTCCGCGCGCGGCACCGCCGCATGGAGGCCGAGTTTTTCGTATTTGTCGTCCCACTCGTAGGGATTGCGCAGCGCCTCAAGGGTTAGCAGGTAGCGGCCGATGTCTCCCTGTTCGGCCTCCGCAAGCGCCGCCTGTAGGCCGTGGTTTCGCGGCAGATAGATCGGATTGTGGGGCTGTGGATCCAGCGCCGACCAGTGCTCGGTCCACTCCGCGGCGCCAGGAATTCCTTCGAGGCCCGGCGGGACCTTGCCCGGGGTGAGTCCCGCCAGCAGCGCGTTGTAATCGGGCGCCGCGACCTCCAACAAACCCAAGAGCTGCTCCGCGCAACCTTCCGCCCCCAACGCTGCTGCCATCGCTTTGTCCCACGCCGCGCCGTACTGCGGCTGGTAGCGCTGTAGCCGTTCTGTAAATTTTTTGACGCCCTCATCGACCAGCGGCACGAGCGCCTCAGCCAGGCGCGCAAGGTTCCACATCATCACGGCGGGCTGCTGGGCGTAGGCGTAGCGGCCACGGGTGTCGATGGAGCTATAAACAGTGTCCGTGGCGAAATAGTCCATGAATGCGCACGGGCCGTAGTCGATCGTCTCGCCGGAAATCGCCACGTTGTCGGTGTTCATCACACCGTGGATAAAGCCGAAGCGCATCCAGTTGGCGACGAGTTCGGCTTGGCGGGCGACTGTGGCGTCAAAAAGATCGAAGGGTGAGGAGCCAGCGGGGAAGTGGCGGGCCAGGGCGTAACGGGTGAGGCGGTCGGTGACGGACGGGCCCAAAAGCGCGGCGTATTGAAAAGTGCCGATGCGGATGTGGGAACTGGCGACGCGCACTCCGATCGCGCCCGGGTGGAGGCGCCTGCGGGGAACGGTGCCGCCCGTGGTCAGGACGGCTAGGGAGCGGGCGGTGGGGACGCTGAGTGCGTGGAGGGACTCGGCGAAGGCGAACTCCTTGAGGGCGGCGTCGAGGGGGTAGTGTCCGTCGCCGCCTCGGGAGAAGGGCGTGCGACCGGTGCCTTTGGCGTGGATGTCCCAGTTCTTGCCGTGGGGATCCGTGTGCTCGGACAGCAGTAGGGCGCGGCCGTCGCCCATGCGCGGGTTGAACTGGCCGAACTGGTGGCCAGCGTAGCCCAGCGCGACACAATCGCCCTGGCCGGTCAGGAAGTCTATGCCCGCGGGGCTGCGGAGCCATTCGGGGTCCAGGCCCAGCTCGGTGGCGAGGGGTTCGTTGAGGACCAGCACCTGCGGGTCTGGGAAAACCTCGCCGGTGGCGGGGAGCGCGAGTTCCGGGAATTCTTCGGCGAAGGTATTCATGGTGCTGACCATTGTAGGGGTAGGCTGTGAACCCATGAGTGAGACAGGCAAAGTAGTGCTGATCGGCGGCGGACCAGGCGCATGGGATCTGATTACGGTGCGGGGCATGCGCGCGCTGCAGGCGGCCGACGTGATCCTGACGGATCACCTGGGGCCGACGAGCGAGCTACACAAGCTGTGCGACGTGGAGGCCAAGGAGGTCATCGATGTGGCCAAACTGCCTTACTCGAAGCAGGTCAGCCAGGAGCGGACCAACGAGCTGCTGATCGAACACGCCCGGGCGGGGAAGAACGTCGCCCGGCTGAAAGGCGGGGATCCGTTTGTGTTCGGGCGGGGGTTTGAGGAAGTGCAGGCGTGTGCTGCAAGTGGCGTGCCCTGCGAGGTGATCCCGGGCGTGACCAGCGCGGTGAGCGTTCCCGCGGCAGTTGGGGTGCCAGTGACCCAGAGGGGAATGGTGCACGCGTTCACCGTGGTCTCCGGCCACGTGGAGCCAAACGACCCGCGCAGCCTGGTGGATTGGCGGGCTTTAGCAGCATCGGGGGCCACGCTATGCGTGATCATGGGCGTGCGCAACGTCGCCGCCATCGCCGCGGAGCTGCAGGCCGGAGGGCTGAGCGCAGACACCCCGGCGGCGATCATTCAGGAGGGCACCACGGAGCAGCAGCGCTCCTTCCGGTGCACGCTGGGCACGCTGGCGGAAACATTCGAAGTCAACGGGGTGACCTCGCCCGTGGTGTACGTCATCGGGGACGTCGCGGGACTCTAGACGACCAGGGTGAGCTCGGCGGAGTTTAGCTCCACCGTGAATCCGGCGGCGCGGGCGATGTCCGCGACCTCGGCGGCAGTGGTGCCGGTGGGGTTCTGCGCCAACGCGCGGGCCAGCAGACCCTTATAGTGCTTGTTGAAGTGGCTGACGACCTTGCGACTGCCGTCCGGGCGCACGGATTCCACCCGCACAGTCACCGCAGTCTTGAGCTTGCCGAGCTGCTGATAAGCACCGGATCGCATGTCGACCACCAGGCCGTGTTCTGCCTCCGCCCGCTGGAGTGCCTCGGTGATGGCGGAGCCCCAGCGCTTCTTCATGGTGGTGCCGGGGGTCAATTTGGTGCCGCCTGACAGGCGGTAATGGGGGATCGGGTCCCCGCCCATGACTAGGCCAAACAGTGCTGAACCGATGGCTAGGTGGTGCGTAGTGGCGTCCGAAAGAGAAGACACATCGAGCGCATCGTAGAGCACGCCCGTGTAACGGTGCAGGGCAGGCAACGTCGGGGCGGTGTGGAGGACTTGGTTGGCCTCGACCTCGCTGCGTAGCTTCTCGGACAGGCCCAGGACCTGCATGGCGGCATCCGGATCGTCGGTGCACAAGGCCACCAGGTCGCGGGCGATGTCCTCGCGGATGGGGTCGAGTTCCGGGAAGTGCAGCGGTGCACCGGCAGGCAGGGAACCGCCGGGGGCCTTGGTCTCGGATGGGGGAAGCACGATCAGCATTCCCACAGACTAGCTAAAACCCCTACCGAACGACACAAGTCACAAGGCGAAAAGGTAAAGTCAAGATTCATGATTACTCGGATGTCACAACTCTTCTTGCGCCCCCTTCGCGACGACCCCGCGGATGCAGAGGTGCCCAGCCACAAGCTGCTGGTACGCGCGGGATACATCCGCCGCGTGGCCCCCGGCGTGTACTCGTGGTTGCCGCTAGGCCTGCGGGTTCTGCGCAACATTGAAAAGATCGTCCGCGAGGAAATGAACGCCATCGGCGCACAGGAACTATCCTTCCCAGCGCTGCTGCCTCGCGAGCCCTACGACACTACCGGACGCTGGGTGGAGTACGGCGACGCACTGTTTAGGCTGAAGGATCGGAAGGGCGCCGACTACCTGCTGGGACCGACGCACGAGGAGATGTTCGCCTCCGTCGTGAAGGATGAGTACAACTCCTACAAGGATTTCCCGGTCATCCTGTACCAGATCCAGACGAAGTACCGCGACGAGGAGCGTCCGCGCGCCGGCATCCTGCGTGGCCGCGAGTTCGTTATGAAGGATTCCTACTCCTTCAACATGAACGACGAGGGGCTGGACGAGTCCTACCAGCTGCACCGCAAGGCCTACCAGAACATCTTCGACCGACTGGGCATCGAGTACGCTATCTGCTCCGCGACCTCCGGCGCTATGGGCGGTTCCGCGTCCGAGGAGTTCCTGGCTGTCGCGGCCAACGGCGAGGACACATTCGTGCGTTCGACCGAGAGCGACTACGCGGCGAACGTCGAGGCTGTGGTGACGCAGGTCCCGCCGACGCAGCCGATCGAAGGCCAGCCGGAGGCCAAGGAATACGACACCCCGGATAGCGAAACCATCGAAGCGCTGGTGGAGTGGGCCAACAGTGAGGGCATCACGGTCGATGGCCGTGCCGTGGAGGCCGCGGACACGCTGAAGTGCATCGTGGTGAAGGTCAACGATCCGACCCTGGATAAGGAAGGCAAGCCCCGGGGCGAATCCCTGACCGGTGTGCTGGTGCCGGGCAACCGCGAAGTTGACATGAAGCGCCTGGAGGCGGCCATGGAGCCCGCACAGGTGGAGCTGGCCGACGAGGCGGACTTCAAGAAGCACCCGTTCCTGGTTAAGGGCTACGTCGGACCGAAGGGTCTGGCGGACAACGGCGTGCGCGTGCTGGCCGACCCGCGCGTGGTCGAGGGAACCTCCTGGATCACTGGCGCGGACGCGAAGAACCGCCACGTCGTGGGTATGGTCGCCGGACGCGACTTCACCCCGGATGGCGTGATCGAAGCCGCCGAGGTGTTGGAAGGCGATCCGTCGCCGGACGGCAAGGGCACCCTGACCCTGGCCCGCGGCATCGAGATCGGACACATCTTCCAGCTGGGCCGCAAGTACACCGAGGCCTTCGACGTGAAGATCCTGGACGAGGCTGGGCGCCAGTCGATTCCGACGATGGGCTCCTACGGCGTGGGCGTATCGCGCCTGGTGGGCGTTATCGCCGAGCAGATGCTGGACGAATCCGGGCTGCGCTGGCCGGCCTCCGTGGCTCCTTTCGACGTGCACGTGGTCATCGCCAACAAGGACGCCGCCGCGGGTGAAGCTGCCGTGGAGCTGGTGGAGACGCTGTCCAACGACGGTCTGGAGGTTCTTTTCGACGACCGCCCGAAGGTATCCCCGGGCGTGAAGTTCAAGGATTCCGAGCTGCTGGGTATGCCGCTGGTCATCGTGGTCGGCCGCGGTTTTGCCGACGGCAAGGTGGAGCTGCGCAATCGGATGACGAAGGAGACCTACGAGGTTGACTACGCCAACGCACTCACTGAGGCGAAGCGGGTGCTGAACTCCTAGTTCGACTGCCCGCGCAGGTGCATGTCCAGGGGATCCTTCCCCTGGAGGCGCTCTAGGGTCGCCTCCGCGTGAGAGTTGGCCCGCACCCAGCCCGCCGCGAACTGGACGGCGCGATCGTCGTTGGCGTGTTCGGTAATGCGACGCAGCTGAACGCTGATGGGGGTCAGCGTGGGGTAGAGGTACGCCGCAGCGTCCGTTTTCCCGTCCGCGTCGCCTTGGCTATAGCCGGACTCCGGGGAGGGCACATCGGCGCCATGACTGCGCAGAACGTCGATGGACTGATCACGCAGAACTCGCAGCTGGTTGGCCACATCTTGAATCTGCGACCGTGTCTGGCCGTCCGCGGCAGGCACCTTCGCCAGTGCCACTCCCGAGGCGTAGATCGCGCCATAGGTCAGCGGCAGTAGAGCCTGGAAGTCCTCCGCACTCCCCACGCCGCGGGAGAACTCGGGAAGGCTGTAATCGGATTCCTTGGCCGCGCTGTACGCGCCCCACAGACCCGCGATGAGGGAGTTCTGCGCCCCCAATTGTTCCCGTTGATCTGCGGAAAGCTCCTTGCCGTCGTTGCTGAGCGCAGCGGGGTAGAGCTTGTCCAAAAAAATTCTTTCTGAGCCCGACGTTGCCTCGTCCGCCTCGTCGCCGCATTGTTGCGGCGGGTTGCCGTCCTTGTCACTGCCGCATTGACGCCGAACTTCCTTGGCCAACAGGTCGTGCTGCTGGCCAAGGAATGCATGCCACTTTTCGAGCTTGGCGGAGGCCATCTTTTGCTGTTGGTTTTTCACCGCCGCCGCCAGTTCCACCAGTTGCTCCGTCGGTGCTGGCTGACCACCGAATGCCAGCCCTTTGTCGCAGGAGGCAAGGGTAAGCCCGGCGCCTACAAGCGCCCCGGCGCTGAGAAAACGGCGACGGGAGAGGAGCGGGAGAGGGAAGCTGGAACTGGTCGTATTCATCAGTGTTAGAAGTCTACTAGAAGCCGCCTGCTGCTAGACTGCATGGTCATGGCATTTCCCCACAAGGAACAGTTGGCAGACTCGCTACGCGGGCTGGTTGAAGAATTCGGATTGGTGATCGAAGACATCAAGATCACCAAGGCCGGAGCGAAGTCCGCGATCAGGATTGCGGTGGATACCGCCGATCCGCGCGCGGAAAGGCCGGATCTGGATCGGTTGGAAGAACTCAGCCGCGAGGTGTCCGCCCACTTGGATGACGCCGAAGCGAAGGGGGATATGAGCTTTGGGCCGGGATACACCTTGGAGCTATCCACCCCGGGCGTCGATTTCCCCCTGACGGAGCGGCGCCACTGGGTGCGCAACATTGGGCGTCAGGTGCGACTGGCCGATGGTGTGCACCGCATTGCTCAGGTGGGCGACGAAGATGTCGTGTTGATCACACCACACAAGAAGTCTCCACGTGTGCGGCGCGTGCGATTCGCAGATCACGCAGGAGCGGTGGTAGAAGTGGAATTCTCTCCGGCGCCTAACGCCGAAGCGGAGCTCGTCGGACTGGCGATCGAAGCTTATGACGTGCCGGAAGCGCAAGTCCCTGCAGAAGACTAGGAGCAAACAAGTGAATATTGACATGGCGGCACTGCGTGCAGTCGAAAAGCAAGAGTCGGTACCCTTTGACGACTTGCTGGAGGGGGTTAAGCGGGGTCTGCGGGAGGCCTACCGCGCCAACAGTCGTTTCACCGGCCCGGTCGATGTGGACATCGATCCCATCAGCGGCGAAGTGACCATCTACCAGGTCGAGAAGGACGAAGATGGCAACGTCATCGGGCGCCTGGACGACACTCCGAAAAATTTTGGACGCGACGGCGCACTCGCGGTGCGTGAGGCAATCCGCTTCCGCATCAACTCCGCGCGCGTGCAGAACCGCTATGACGAGTATGCAGAGCTGCGCTACCGCGTGGTCTCCGGTGTGGTCTCCGCGGATGCTCGCGCCAATGAGCGCGGCGTGACCATCGTTCACCTGGGTACCGAGGCCAACGGTCAGGACGGTCAGATCCTGCCGGCTGAGCACATTCCGGGGGAGAAGCTGGAACACGGCATGCGGGTGAAGGCGTTTGTGACTGACGTGATCAACAACGCCAACCGCATGGTGCAGATCAACCTGTCCCGCACCCACCCGGAACTGGTGAAGGGACTGTTTGCGCTCGAGGTGCCCGAGGTTGCGGATGGTTCGGTGGAGATCGTCTCCGTCGCCCGCGAAGCCGGCCACCGTACCAAGATCGCCGTGCGCTCCACGGTGAAGGGGCTGAACGCCAAGGGAGCTTGTATTGGTCCACGTGGCCAGCGCGTCAGCAATATCATGAGCGAGTTGGGCGGGGAGAAGATCGACATTATCGACTACTCCGATGATCCGGCGACGTTCGTTGGCAACGCTCTGTCGCCTTCCAAGATCGTCAGCGTCAAGGTCACCGACCCGGAGATGCAGGTTGCCCGTGCCGTTGTACCGGACTACCAGCTGAGCCTGGCCATCGGCCGCGAAGGTCAAAATGCCCGCCTGGCTGCCCGTCTGACCGGCTGGAAGATCGATATTCGATCGGAGACGGACGCGGCTGCGGAGGACACGCCCAGTTAACTGTTTCCACCGGGAGCGGGGTACAGTGGGCAGGTGGTATCCCATGAAAGTCCCACGGGTAAGCACCTTCCCGAACGGACGTGCATTGCTACCAAGCAGGTGATCGGAATAGATCAGCTGCTGCGTTGCGTTGCACGTCATGCTGGGGGAGGCACCGAGGGTAAGGTTCAGGTTGTCCCGGACCCGGAAAGGAAGCTTTCCGGGCGCGGCGCGTGGATCACTCCCACCGTGGAGGCATGGGAAATCGCCGTGAAGCGTAGGGCTTTCAGCCGTGCGCTTAGGGTATCCGCCACCGTGGATGCAGACCCTGTACGTGACTACATCGTCACACTGCCAGTGACAGTGGAAGTAGGTGACGGCCGCGAAAGTGGGCGTCAACAAAAAGGACGAGGAACTTACGTCGACATGAAGAACAACGAAGTCTGATGAGACCGCGATGAAGCAGCATCAGCGATGAGTATCTACAAGTACGGGAGTCGTACGTAGCCCCGGCTGCAGGTAAGCCTGCATGCTAGAGCGCACTACGGCTCCGCAAGACATGAAGGAGAGTAGTGGCCGGAAAGCTACGCGTACACGAGTTGGCCAAGGAACTCGGGGTGACGAGCAAGGAGTTGCTCGCCACGCTGAAGGAACAGGGCGAGTTCGTTAAGACCGCTTCCTCGACGGTGCAGCCGCCCGTCGTGAAGAAGATGAAGAAGCACTACGGGGTGGGCGAGCAGAGCCCCGCCGAGAGTGCCGCTGGCCCGAAGACCAGCCCGCAGCCGACCCCGCAGGCAGGTCCGAAGCCTGCAGCAAAGCCGGGTCCGAAGCCCGCAGCTAAGCCAGGTCCGAAGCCTGGTCCGAAGCCGGTGAAGAACACCAACCCGGTCGCGAATGCAGGCACGAAGCCGACCTCCTCCGTCAAGCCGGGCGAGGCTCCGAAGCCGAAGCAGGCCCCGAAGCCGGCAGCCAAGCCAGCTCCGAAGCCGGCAGCCAAGCCAGGTGCAAAGCCGGGCCCGAAGCCGGGGAGCAAGCCGGGTAGCAAACCAGGCCCGAAGCCGGGCGGTCGTGCTCCGCGGGTCGCTAACAACCCGTTCTCCTCTGGCGCTCCTGCCGAGCGTCCGGCTCCGCGTCCGCGTGGTGGCCAGGCCGCTCCAGGTGATATGCCGCGTCCGGGCGCTCGTCCGGGTGGCAAGAAGCCCAGCCCGAAGCAGGGCGGCGGCCGTCGTCCATCGCCGGCAATGATGCCGAGCCACCCGAACCCCGCGCAGATGCCGTCGAAGTCCGACAACTTCGGTGGTGGCCGCGGTCGTGGTGGTCGCCACGGCGGCCCAGGCGGTCCGGGAGGCCCCGGTGGCCCGGGTGGTCCGGGAGGCCCGCGCGGCGGTCGTGGCGGCCGTCGCGGCGGCACCGCCGGCGCATTCGGTCGTCCGGGTGGTGCACCGCGTAAGGGACGCAAGTCGAAGCGTCAGAAGCGCAACGAGTACGAGGCAATGCAGGCGCCGAGCGTCGTTGGCGGCGTGAAGCTGCCTAACGGCAAGGGCGCGAAGATTCGCCTGGCTCGTGGTGCATCCCTGATGGACTTCGCCGAGAAGATCGAGGCGGACGCAGCGGCACTGGTCCAGGCACTGTTCAACCTGGGCGAGATGGTCACGGCTACCCAGTCCGTGTCTGACGAGACCCTGATGCTGCTGGGCGAAGAGATGGACTACAAGGTCGAGGTCGTCTCCCCAGAGGACGAGGACCGCGAGCTGCTGGAGTCTTTCGACCTGCAGTTCGGTGAGGACGAGGGCGAGGATGAAGACCTGGCTCAGCGTCCTCCGGTGGTTACCGTCATGGGTCACGTCGACCACGGTAAGACCCGCCTGCTGGATACGATCCGTAAGGCCAACGTCGGTTCCGGCGAGGCCGGCGGTATTACCCAGCACATTGGTGCTTACCAGGTCGCCGTGACCATGGAAGGCGAGGATCGACTGGTCACCTTCTTGGATACCCCTGGTCACGAGGCATTTACCGCCATGCGTGCCCGTGGTGCGAAGTCCACCGATATTGCGATCCTGGTGGTCGCTGCGGACGACGGCGTGATGCCGCAGACCGTGGAGGCCATTAACCACGCCAAGGCTGCGGACATCCCGGTCGTGGTCGCGGTGAACAAGATCGATAAGGAAGGCGCACAGCCGGACAAGATCCGTGGCCAGCTGACCGAGTACGGCCTGATCCCGGAGGAGTACGGCGGCGAGACGATGTTCGTGGACATCTCTGCAAAGCAGGGCACCAACATCGACCAGTTGCTGGAGTCCGTCCTGCTGACCGCCGATGCATCGCTGGATCTGCGCGCGAACCCGGATATGGACGCCCAGGGTGTGGCCATCGAAGCACACCTCGACCGTGGTCGCGGACCTGTGGCCACCATCATCGTTCAGCGCGGTACCCTGCGCATCGGTGATTCCATCGTCGTTGGTGACGCCTACGGTCGCGTGCGCCGCATGATCGACGAGCACGGCAACGACGTCCAGGAAGCTGGCCCGTCCCGCCCGGTCCAGGTGCTGGGCCTGACCAGCGTGTCCGGTGCTGGAGATAACCTGTTGGTTGTCGACGAGGACCGTACGGCTCGCCAGATCGCGGATCGTCGTGACGCTCGCCGCCGCAACGCGCTGGCTGCACGCAGCCGCAAGCGCGTCTCCCTGGAGGATCTGGATGCGGTGTTGAAGGAAACCAACACCCTGAACCTGATCCTGAAGGGCGACAACGCCGGTACGGTGGAGGCGCTGGAAGACGCGCTGCTGAAGATCGAGGTCGACGACGAGGTCGAGCTGAACATCATCGACCGTGGTGTCGGTGCTGTGACGGAGACTAACGTCAACCTGGCCGCCGCCTCCGACGCGGTGATCATCGGCTTCAACGTCCGCGCCGAGGGCAAGGCAACCGAGGTTGCCAACGCCGAGGGCGTGGATATCCGCTACTACTCGATCATCTACAAGGCGATCGAGGAGGTCGAGGCTGCGCTGAAGGGCATGCTGAAGCCCATCTACGAGGAGAAGGAGATCGGTACCGCGGAAATCCGCCAGATCTTCAAGGCTTCCTCTGTGGGCCTCATCGCAGGTTGCATGGTGGAAACCGGCAAGGTGCGCCGCAACGCTCAGATCCGCCTGATCCGCGACGGAAACGTCGTGGCGGAGAAGGCGACCATCGAGTCGCTGCGCCGCGAGAAGGACGATGTCACCGAGGTCACCGCTGGCTACGAGTGCGGTATGGTGCTGTCGTACCCGGACATCCAGGTTGACGACATCATCGAGGTCTTCGAGCTGGTTGAGGTGCCGCGCGACTAAGGCGTGGTGGCGTCAAGAGGAAAATAGGAGAGGCTCATGGTTGATCACGCACGTGCTGCCCGCATGGCAAAGCGCATTCAGCAGATTGTCGCTACCGCCATCGAGCGGCAGATCAAAGATCCGCGCCTGGAGTTCGTGACCATCACGGACACGCGGCTGACGGGCGACCTGCACGATGCAACGGTGTTCTACACAGTCCGCGGCAAGACCGTGGACTCGGAGCCGGACACCGACGCAGCTGAGGCCGCCCTGGCCAAGGCGAAGGGGCAGCTGCGCAAGATCGTCGGCGACCAGCTGAGCGTGCGCTTCACCCCGACGCTGAGCTTTAGCCTAGACACGGTGCCGGAGGCCTCCGCGCACTTCGAGGAGCTGCTTGCCCGGGCGAAAGCCCAGGATGCGGCTCTGAAGGAGCAGTCCGCCGGCGCACGTCCGGCAGGCGACGAGGACCCGTACAAGGCATAGTGACTAAGCACTCTGACACCGGCCAGGCCGATGCCCGCACAATTGTGGGGCTGGCCTGGCCGGCTCTCGTTGTACTGGCGGCCACACCGCTGTATTTGCTGCTGGATACGGCCGTCGTGGGACGGTTGGGCGCGACAGATCTGGCGGCGCTGGCTGCCGGCGCGACGGTGTTGAGCACCGTCACTACGCAGCTGACGTTCCTTTCCTATGGCACGACCGCCCGTGCGGCCCGCCACTATGGGGCCGGGCGCCGCTCCGCCGCGATCTACGAGGGCGTGCAGGCCACCTGGGTCGCCGTGGCCGTGGGAATGCTGCTGGCCGGGGTTGTTTTCGCCTTCGCGCCGTCGATCATGGGGTTCTTTTCTAGTGACGCCACCGTGGTCTCCGAGGCGACGACGTGGATGCGGGTGACCTGCGCGTCGATCATCCCGGCGCTGTGCACCATGGCGGGGAACGGTTGGTTGCGCGGCATGTCGAACACAAAGCTGCCGCTGTGGTTCACGCTTGCCGGGGTGATTCCGATGGCGGTGATCGTGCCGTTGTCGGTGAAACACTTCGGGCTTGTCGGTTCGGCGTATGCGAATGTGTTGGGGGAGTCCATCACCGCCGTGTGTTTCCTTGGGGCGCTGGTTGTGTACTGGCGGGCGGAGGGGGACGGGAAGTCCCTGGCGCCGAACTGGACCGTGATTAAGTCACAGCTGGTCATGGGGCGGGATCTGATCCTGCGCAGCCTCAGCTTTCAGGTCGCCTTTATCTCCGCCGCGGCGGTGGCCGGGCGCATGGGGCCGGCTCCGCTGGGTGCCCATCAGGTGCTGCTGCAGCTGTGGAACTTCCTGACGTTGGTGCTGGATTCCGTCGCCATCGCTGCTCAGGCGTTGGTGGGTGCGGCGCTGGGCGCGGGGTCCTATGCGACGGCCCGCAAGGTCGGCGTGTCCGTGCTGCGCTTTTCGGTCGGCGCCAGCCTGTTGCTGGCCGGTGCGCTGGCGGCGGGTGCGCACGCGATCCCGCGGATCTTCACGTCCGATGCCGACGTTCTGGCGACGATCGGCGGCCCGTGGTGGCTGCTGGTGTTGCTGGTGCTGGCCGGGGGCGTGGTCTTTGCCCTGGATGGGGTGCTGCTCGGGGCCGCGGATGCCGCGTTCTTGCGCACCGCGACGATCGCTTCCGTGTTGGCGGGGTTCATACCTTTGGTCTGGTTGTCCTGGATCTTCGGCTGGGGTTTGGTCGGCGTGTGGTGGGGCCTGTTTGCCTTCATTTTGATCCGTTTGGCCTTTGTCTGTCAGCGCTTCGCCGGGGATAAATGGATGAACTAGGTCAGTAACTATTGTTTACTAGTGTTAAGCTTGTTAACAATTGTGACTGGATCTGGTGAAAGGGGGAGTGCGGCATGCCTCGCACGCTATGGGCCGTCAGCGATTTGCATGTGCGCGCCCCCGGTAACCTGGATCTGGTGCGCGAACACGTCCGCCCTACCAATGCGGGGGACTGGCTGATCGTCGCCGGGGACATCGCCGAGGATCTGGACTCTATCGAACGCACCCTTGGGTTGCTGCAAAGTAGGTTCGCACAGGTCATTTACACACCCGGCAACCATGAGCTCTATAGCCGTACCCGCGATACCGTCCACGGTCGCGCAAAGTACGAAGCTGTCATCGCCGCCGCGCAGCGCCTCGGGGTGCTCACTCCGGAGGATCCCTACCCGACGTTCGCGGGGCGCACGATTGTGCCGCTGTTTACCCTGTACGACCACTCGTGGCGTGATTCTTTAATGACGCCCACCGCCGCGCTGGCTGCCGCTCGCGACAAAGGCATCGTACTGATGGATGACCTGGCGATTGCCCCGTATGAGGACATAGCAATGTGGTGCCGCGATCGCCTGCGCTACTCGGTGCGCCGCCTATCGGCGGTGCGCGGGCCGACGATCCTGGTCAACCACTGGCCGCTGGTGCGTGAGGCCATGCAGAACGTTCGGCACCAGGAGATCGGCCTGTGGTCGGGCACGCGGCACACTCAGCAGTGGCCGCAGCGCTACCGCGCAGACGCAGTGGTTTATGGGCATTTGCATATTCCGGTAGAATTTTCGCTCGGCAATGTAACGCATACGGAGGTCTCCCTCGGTTACCCAAGGGAGAGGAAGGTGAGCCTTCCGCCCCGGTTAGAAAAAAATTTGTGGCCCTATCCAGTTGCTACCGAGTAGAGACAAAGAACCCGCAGAGGAGGTGACAGCATGATGTACCCAGCAACGACAACCACAGCAACGACAACCGCCATGCAGGACGCGGCAGTAGTGGAAAGCTTCGGCGCGGCTCAGTCGACGATCCCGCGCGGATTACTGCCTCACGGTGCGGCTTGCGCAGAGTTGCATAGCGCGCCGACCAAGCAGCCGGACTTGCAGTACTTCCAGTCTCTGCCTGTGGAGGAGCAGGCGCTGGTCGGCACCGCCGTGGATCGGCGCAAGGCCGACTTCGGCGATTCCCGCTGGTGTGCGCACCAGGCGCTGAAAAACTTCATGGACGTCCAGCCTCCGATTCTGCGCGGCCCGCGCGGAATGCCTCTGTTCCCAGACGGCATCGCGGGATCCCTGACGCACACGGAGGGCTTCCGGGCCGCCCTGCTGGCGCCGACTCACCGCTGGCAGTCGGTGGGCATAGACGCGGAGGTTGCCCGCCCGTTGCCAGAAGGAGTGTTCTCCACCATCGCGCGTCCCGGAGAGCAGCGCCGGATCCGCAACACCATGCGCTCCGAGGACCTGCAGCTGCTGGATACCGTCTTGTTCAGCGCCAAGGAGGCCACCTACAAGGCCTGGTTCCCGCTGACCCACCGCTTCCTGGACTTCGACCAAGCGGACATCGACCTCCGCGCCGACGGCACTTTTACCTCCTACCTGCTGGCGCGTCCGGTTCCGGTGCCTTTCATTCAGGGGCGGTGGACCATCCGCAACGGATACGTCATCACCGTCACAGCCGTTCCGGCCAACTAGTCCATTCCCGCGGGGCGCGCGACGAAGACGCTGGCGGCCCGCTTGCCCTTTTCTTCGACCAGAGCGATCGCCCGGCCCGACGGGGTCACCGCCGCGTGCACACCCTTGTGGCCGACGGGCTGTAGCCATTTGCCCAGGGACAGGTCGACCCCCTCCGATTCGCTGACCTCGCGCACGTCGAAACAGCGCACCATCGCTTCGTCCAGGTTGAGGGACAGCTGCGGAGCCTTCTCGAGCTGTTCCAGCGTGCGTGCCTCGGAGATGTCGAAAGGGCCCACCGACGTGCGCCGGAGCTGCGTCAGGTGGCCGCCCACGCCCAGGGCTTCGCCGACGTCCCGGGCAATCGCCCGGATATACGTCCCACTAGAACAGTGCACTGAGATACGAACGTCGATGCAAGAGGTGGCGTCCACACCAAAAACAACATCGAGCACCTCCAGCGAGAAGATGGTGACGGGCCGCTCCGGTAGCACGACCTCCTGGCCTTCGCGGACGAGTTCGTGGGCGCGCTTGCCGTCGATCTTGATGGAGGACACGGACGTGGGGCGCTGCATGATGTCGCCGCGCTGGGCATCGAAGGCTGCGCGGATGCGCTCTTCGGTCAGCGCTTCGAGGTCTGCGGGCGCGGCGGTGGACAGCACCTCACCCTGCGCGTCATCGGTGTGGGTCGCGGCGCCCAGGCGCACAGTTGCCTCGTAGCGTTTATCGTGCGCGACGACGTGGGCCAAAAATTTTGTGCCTCTTTCGACGCCCACAACGAGCAGCCCCGTAGCCATAGGATCTAGGGTGCCCGAATGGCCCACCCGGCGCGTGCCCATGATCCGGCGAAGCTTGGCGACCATGTCGTGGGAGGTGGGGCCGGAGGGCTTATCCACCAGAACCACCCCGGAACGATCCAGGATTGAAGTGCCAGTGCGTTGATTCATACCCACACACTATCGGCTAGCATGCAACGTGTGAGTATCTGGTACGGACTGGACAGAATTCCCGAACACCTGGCCGCCGGCGGAACCGTCGTAACCATCGGCGTGTTCGACGGCGTGCACCGCGGACATCAAGAACTGCTGAAGCGAGCGGTCGAGCTCGCGCGCGAGCGGGGAGTGCCCAGCGTGATGTTCACCTTCGACCCGCACCCGACGGTGGTATTCCGCCCGGATGCCGTGCCGCCACTGCTGTCTACCGTGCGGAGGCGCGCGGAGCTGGCGCATGAGTACGGCATCGACCACGTGGTCGTCGTGTCCTTCACCAAGGAGATCGCCAGCTGGTCGCCCGAAGAGTACGTGGACACTGTGCTGGTGAAGATGCTGAACGCCAGGGCAGTAGTGGTGGGGGATAACTTCACCTTCGGCCACAAAGCCGCCGGTACTTCCCAGGCGTTGCAGGAGCTGGGTGAGGCCCGCGGCATGCGCGTCGACGTGCTGGGGCTGCTGGAAGATGGCGACCATGTGGTGTGCTCGACCTGGATCCGCCAGGCGTTGGCCGCAGGCGATGTGGACGGGGCGAACGCGGCCCTGGGCCGCAGCTTCTGCGTGTCCGGGGAAGTCACGCACGGCGCGGGGCGCGGCGGTCGCGCGCTGGGATTCCCCACGGCAAACCTATACTTTGCGGAGAAGTACGCGCTGCCCGCGGATGGCGTGTACGCGGGCTACGTGACAGTGCTGCCGGGGCACGGCATTGCCGCGGGGGCACAGGTGGGAACCATGCCGGTGGGCGAGCGGCTGCCCGCGGCAATCTCCGTGGGCACCAACCCCACCTTTGGCCACGAGCCGCGCAGTGTGGAGAGTTTCATCCTGGACCACGATGCCGACCTATACGGGCTGGATATCGCCGTGGAGTTCATCCACCGTCTGCGGGGGATGGAGACCTATAGCTCCCTGGACGAGCTGATCGAGGCCATCAGTAGGGACGTCACCGAGACCCGCAAGGCGCTGGGATAACGTTTGGGATTCCAGTTTTGGGATCTGCGGGGAGTGCGTGCTAAACTCCCCAGGTCGAGCGACTGTGGTCTGCGGTAGTCGCTGGTTAAAACCTTTCGCGCAGACTGAAATAACTATCAAGGAGAAAAATCCATGGCACTGTCCAAGGAAAAAAAGACCGAAACTCTGAAGGAGTTCGGCCTGCACGAGACCGACACCGGCTCCCCGGAGGCTCAGATCGCCCTGCTGACCGTTCGCATCCGTCAGCTGACCGAGCACCTGAAGTACCACAAGCACGACCACCACTCCCGCCGTGGCCTGCTGCTGCTGGTTGGTCGCCGCAAGGGCCTGCTGAAGTACCTGGCAGAGAACAACGTTGACCGCTACCGCTCCTTGATCGAGCGCCTGGGGCTGCGTCGCTAAGCGCTATTCCCTCGGGAAACTTCCGCCCGCCACCTTTTGACGTCGCTACTGCGACGAGGTGGCGGGCGTTTGTGCTTTTCGTGCTAGTGTTGGTGCCGGTTAAAACCTAAAAAGCTAATTGAATATTTAACAGGCCACCACGGCGGCGTCGGCACCGAAGACCAGACGAACAACAGTGAGTGCCGTGGCGTGCTACGCAAGGTAACGCAGAAAGGCGATTGCGAAACTTCATCATGAGTACGAAGAAGCAGAACATTCAGGCAGAGCTCGTCGACCCGGATGCAGGGGTGTGGGAGGCAGAGGCCACCATCGACAACGGCGACTTTGGTACCCGCACCATCCGCTTCGAGACCGGGCTGCTGGCCCGCCAGGCCGACGGCGCAGTGACGGCCTACCTGGACGAGGACACGATGCTGCTGTCCACCACCGCCGCCTCCCGCCAGCCGCGTGAGGGCATTGACTTCTTCCCGCTGACGGTCGACGTGGAGGAGCGCATGTACTCCGTCGGCCGCATTCCGGGTAGCTTTTTCCGCCGCGAGGGTCGCCCGGGCACCGATGCGATCCTGGCCGCCCGCCTGATCGACCGCCCGCTGCGCCCGACCTTCGTCCGTGGCCTGCGCAACGAGGTGCAGGTCATCGTCACGGTCCTGTCGATGGATCCGAATGATCGCTACGACGCGCTGGCTATCAACGGCGCCTCCGCCTCTACGCAGCTGTCCGGCCTGCCGGTGTCCGGTCCAGTCGGTGGCGTGCGCATGGCGCTGGTCGTCGATGACAAGCACCCGGAGGGCCAGTGGGTTGCTTTCCCGACGCGCGAACAGGAAGAAAAGGCCATCTTCGAACTGGTCGTGGCCGGTCGCGTGACTGAGCCGGTGAAGCCCGCCCGGGGGCGCGGACGTGGCCGCGGCAAGGGCTCTAACAATGGGGCGCCGAACGTTGCCGTCATGATGGTGGAGGCCGGCGCTACCGATTCTGTTGTGGAGCGCATCGCCGAGGGCGCGCCCGCCCCGACCGAGGAGGTTGTGGCGCAGGGTATTGAGGCCGCCAAGCCGTTCATCGCCACTCTGTGTGAGGCGCAGGACGCTCTGGCCAAGGCTGTGGACGCCGAAACGCGTGAATTCGAGCTGTTCCCGCCCTATGGCGAGGACGTTTTCGCCTCGGTAGAGGCGGAGGCGCTCGACGCGCTGGAGGACATCATGGCTATCGCCGACAAGCAGGAGCGCGATGAGGCGCTGGCGGCGAACATGCAGGCCAACGTCGATCAGCTGTTGCCGGAGTTTCCGGAGCGAGAGGCCGAGATCCGCGCGGCTCACAACGAGATCACCAAGACGGTGGTGCGTCGCCGCATCCTGGAGGATGGGTTCCGCATCGACGGCCGCGACAGCACCACCATCCGCGACCTGGGCATTGTTGTGCAGCTGATCCCGCGCGCCCACGGCTCTGCTCTGTTCGAGCGTGGCGAAACCCAGATTCTGGGCGTCACCACGCTGGACATGCTGAAGATGGAGCAGCAGATCGATTCTCTGGGTCCGGAGACCACGAAGCGCTACATCCACCACTACAACTTCCCGCCGTACTCCACGGGTGAGACCGGCCGCGTGGGCTCCCCGAAGCGCCGCGAGATCGGCCACGGTGCGCTCGCGGAGCGCGCATTGACGCCTGTCATTCCCAGCCGTGACGACTTCCCGTACACGATTCGTCAGGTCTCTGAGGCTTTGGGCTCCAACGGCTCGACCTCCATGGGCTCCGTGTGCGCCTCGACCTTGAGCTTGTACAACGCTGGCGTGCCGCTGAAGGCACCGGTGGCGGGTATCGCCATGGGTCTGGTTACCGGCAAGGTCGGCAAGTCCGGCAAGGACAAGTACGTCACCCTGACGGACATTCTGGGCGCGGAGGATGCCTTCGGCGACATGGACTTCAAGGTGGCCGGCACCGCCGACTTCGTCACCGCATTGCAGCTGGATACCAAGCTGGATGGCATTCCGTCTGACGTGCTGGCCGAGGCTTTGCAGCAGGCCCGTACCGCACGCCTGGAGATCCTGCAGCTGATGGGGGAGGCCATTGACTCTCCGGATGATATGAGCGATCTGGCTCCGCACATCACCAGCATCAACATCCCGCAAAACAAGATCGGTGAGGTTATCGGCCCGAAGGGCAAGACCATCAACCAGATCACCGAGGAGACCGGTGCGAACATCACCATCGAGGACGATGGCACGGTGTTCATCTCCGCGATCGGGGGAGAGGCTGCCCGCGAGGCGGAAGAGAAGATCAACGCTATCGCGAACCCGCAGCAGCCGAAGGTGGGCGACCGTTTCCTGGGAACCATCGTGAAGACCACCGCATTCGGTGCCTTCGTTTCCCTGCTGCCAGGAAAGGATGGCCTGATCCACATTTCCAACCTGGGTGGGGATCGTCGCATCGAGCGCGTGGAGGACGAGGTCTCCGTCGGTGACAAGCTCGAGGTGGAGATCGCGGACATCGACAACCGCGGCAAGATCTCCCTGGTACTGGTGGACGAGGACTAGTCCAGAACTAGCCGAGAAACTAGCCACAAACTAGCTGGAAAGAGTGATTTCTTTATGACTCGCATTGGTGTTTTGGGCGCTCGCGGCCGAGTAGGCAGCGCAGTGGTCGCAGCTGTTGAGGCAGACGCGAACCACGAGCTGGTCGCCGCCATCGGCCACGGCGATGATCTGCAGGCGCTGGTGGATAACCAGGCAGAGGTCGTGGTGGACTTCACTGTGCCGGATGCCGTCATGGGCAACCTGGAGTTCTGCATCAAGAACGGCATCCACGCGGTCGTAGGCACCACGGGCTGGACTGAGGAACGCTTCGAGACCGTCCGCGGTTGGCTGCAGCCCTCCCCGGAGGTCGGCGTGCTGGTCGCCCCAAACTTCGCAATCTCCGCCGTGCTGACCATGAAGTTCGCGGAGATCGCCGCGCCCTTCTTCGAGTCCGCCGAGGTAGTGGAGCTGCACCACCCGAACAAGGTCGATGCACCGTCGGGAACTGCGGTGCACACCGCGGAGGGCATTGCGCGCGCTCGCAAGGCCGCCGGTCTTGCCGAGCAGCCGGACGCCACCACGCAGTCCCTCGATGGGGCTCGCGGCGCTGACGTGCAGGGCGTGCCGGTGCATGCCGTGCGCATGACCGGAATGGTTGCCCACGAGCAGGTCATTTTCGGCACCAAGGGGCAGACCCTGACCCTGAAGCAGGATTCCTACGACCGAGAGTCCTTCGTGCCGGGCATCATGATCGGCGTGGAAAAGATCGGCGCTAACCCGGGCCTGACCATTGGGCTGGAGAAGTTCCTGGGCCTTGATGGCAGCACGGACGGCGGTGCTAAGGCCTAAGCACATGGCTACCGTTGCACCCCTACAGATCGACCTGGTCGGCCACACCGACTTCCAATCGGTGGAGGATCTGGAGTGGCAGACAGATGCCACGGGCGGCGCCTCCCTGGTCGAGTTCGCAGGTCGCGCCTGCTACGAGACCTGGGACAAGCCCAATCCGCACACCGCGACCAACGCGGCCTATGTGCGCCACATCATGGATGTCGGCCACACGACGCTGCTGGAGCACGCCAGCGCCTCCATGTATCTGCGAGGTGTTTCGCGTTCCTGCTCCCACGAGATCATGCGGCACCGGCACTTCAGCTTCAGCCAATTGTCGCAGCGCTATGTCCCTTCCGATGAAGCACGGGTCGTGGTTCCGGAAGCGATTGAGGACAACGAGGATCTGAAGAAACTGTTCCTCCAGGCTGCGGACGTTGCCTATGACGCCTACCGGGAGATCCTGGACGGCTTGGGCGAGGACTTCGCGGAAGAGCCTAATGCAGTGCTGCGCACCAAGCAGGCCCGCCAGGCCGCCCGTGCAGTCCTGCCGAACTGCATTGAAACCCGCTTCGTCATGAGCGGTAACTTTCGCAGTTGGCGGCACTTCATCGCCATGCGTGCAGCGGAGCATGCAGATCCGGAGATCCGCCGAATTGCCGTGGCCTGCCTGCGCAAGCTACAGGCCGTGGCGCCGAATGTTTTTGAGGACTTTTCGATCACGCAGTTGCACGATGGCGGGGAGATGGCGACGAGCCCCTATGTGGGTGAATCCTAAACCTACAACCGCAACCCATCGGACATTGCACCCAAATACGTGCGTTTCTCGGGAAGGAAGGTAGTCTGGGAAGTCATGAGTACAGGTAACGCAGCAACAAGGGGATCCGCGCATTTCGGAACTATCTCTCTTGCGATGGTGACCCCCTTTAAAAAGGACGGTTCCATCGACTTGGATGCGGGTGTGGCTCTAGCCGGCCACCTCGTGGAAGAGGGCTGCGATTCTTTGGTCTTGGCCGGAACCACCGGAGAGTCTCCCACTACGGGTGCGACCGAGAAGCTTGACCTGCTCAGAGCAGTACGATCCGAGCTCGGTGATCGCGTAAAGCTCATCGCCGGAAGCGGATCGAATGATACCGCTGCCACTGTCGAACTGTCCCGCGCTTCGCAGGACGCTGGTGCTGATTCTCTGCTGGTTGTGACTCCTTACTACTCCCGTCCCAGCCAGGAGGGGCTATATCAGCACTTCACGACCGTTGCGGACGCCGTGGATATTCCCGTCTGCGTCTACGACATCCCTTCCCGTTCCGTCGTTCCGGTAGAGCCGGAGACCCTGCACCGACTGGCTGCGCATCCACAGATCGCAGCCGTGAAGGATGCCAAGGGTGACCTGGCCGCAGCCATGGAGCTGATCGAGAACACCGACCTGGCATGGTACTCGGGCGATGACCCGCTGAACCTGCCGTGGTTGGCCGCTGGTGCCACGGGCTTTATTTCCGTGATTGGCCACGTTGCGGCGCGACAGCTGAAGGAACTGAGGGATGCTTTTGACGCCGGGGACCTCGCCACGGCCCGCAGCATCGCTGTGCGACTGCAGCCTCTGCAGAAGGCACAGGCACGGCTCGGAGGCGTGACTTTCGCAAAGGCAGCTTTGAAGCTAAAGGGGAAGGACGTGGGTGCGCCCCGTCTACCCATTATCGAACCGACAGCCGCTGAGATGGATCAGCTGGCTCAAGACCTGCAGGCAGCAGGGGTATAGGGAAAATATGACTGAACAACGTTCCCGAGGCCGCAAGGTAACTCGGAAGGCAGCTCCGCCGAGCGCTGAAGCGGAAGCACAATCGGACAACACCGCTGTCTCTAACACTGAGGCTGCGACGGTTTTCAACGACGGTGGCGTCGCTAATAACGACGGCGCTAACAACAGCGCCGATGCTGGCAACGACAACGGCAACGGCAAGAACGACGGCGGCAACAACAACGCTAAGAACAACGGTGGCGGCAACCGCAACCGTAACCGCCGTTCCCGCGGCCGGGGTCGCGGTGGCAACGGCAACAATGGCAACAACAACGGCAACAACAACGGCCGGGGGCGCAACAACCGCGGTGGCGACCGCCGCAAGGGTGCGCTGAAGGCAATGCAGGGTGCGGACCTGACACAGCGTCTGCCGAAGCCACCAAAGCAGCCTAAGGGCAGCCTGCGCATCGTCGCTCTGGGTGGCATTTCCGAGATCGGCCGCAACATGACCGTTTTCGAGTACGACGGTCGCCTGCTGATTATCGACTGTGGTGTGCTCTTCCCGAGCTCCGGTGAGCCGGGCGTGGACCTTATCCTGCCGGACTTCAGCTACCTGGAGGACAAGTGGGACCGCGTCGAGGCTCTGGTTATCACCCACGGCCACGAGGACCACATCGGCGCAATCCCGTGGCTACTAAAGCAGCGCGCGGACATTCCGATCATCGCCTCCCGCTTTACCTGCGCCCTGATCGCGGCTAAGACGCAGGAGCACCGCCAGCGTCCGAAGCTGATCGAGGTGGATGAGAACTCCCACGAGAGCCGCGGCCCATTCGACCTGCGCTTCTTCGCCGTGAACCATTCCATCCCGGACTGCCTGGGTATTGCCCTAAAGACCGGCGCTGGTCTGCTGGTTCACACCGGCGACATCAAGATGGACCAGACCCCGCTGGACGGTCGCCCGACCGATCTGCCGGCGCTGTCCCGCTTTGGCGACGAGGGCGTGGATCTGTTCCTGTGTGATTCCACCAACGCGACCACCCCGGGTATATCAGGCTCGGAGGCTGACATCGCCCCGACGCTGAAGCGCCTGGTGCGCGACGCAAAGCAGCGCGTGATCATCGCCTCCTTTGCCTCGAACGTCTCCCGCGTGCAGTCCGCTGTGGACGCTGCGGTGGCTGCCAACCGCAAGGTGGCCTTCAACGGACGCTCCATGATCCGCAACATGGAGATCGCAGAGCGCATGGGCTACCTGAACGTGCCACGCGGTACCATCGTCTCCATGGACGAGGCCTCGAAGATGGCTCCGCACAAGGTCGTTCTGATTACCACCGGTACCCAGGGCGAGCCGATGGCGGCTCTGTCCCGCATGGCGCGCCGCGAGCACCGCCAGATCACCGTCCGTGATGGCGACCTGATCATCCTGTCTTCCTCCTTGGTTCCAGGTAACGAGGAAGCTGTGTTCGGCGTGATCAACATGCTGTCCCAGATCGGCGCGACGGTTATCACCGGCCGCGATGCGAAGGTGCACACTTCCGGCCACGGTTACTCCGGTGAGCTTTTGTTCCTGTACAACGCCGTCCGCCCGCGCAACGCCATGCCCGTGCATGGCGAGTGGCGCCACCTGCGCGCCAACAAGGAGCTGGCGATCAGCACGGGTGTGAACCCGAACAACATTCCGCTGGCGCAGAACGGCGTGGTCGTGGATCTACACAAGGGTCACGCGAAGGTCGTTGGCCAGATCACCGTCGGCAACCTCTACGTCGACGGCACCCGCATGGGTGACATCGACAGTGGCGTTCTGGAGGACCGCACCGCGATGTCGGAAGGTGGTTTGATCTCCATCACCACCGTGATCGACAACCGCACTGGTCGCCCACTGGAGGCACCGAGCGTGCAGGCCAAGGGCTTCTCCGACGATGCCCGCGACATGCTAAAGGAAATCCAGGAGAAGGTCGACAACGTGATGATCGACCTGGCCGGCGAGGGCGAGAATGACCCGTACCGCATGGCGCAGGTTATCCGCCGCAAGGTGGGCAAGCTGATCTCCGACAAGTGGAACCGTAAGCCGATGATCGTGCCGACCGTGGTTCCGATGAGCTCCGAGATCGTCGAGGAACTCGACGAAGAGGACTCCCGCGAGTCCATCTAGCGAGCCGTTTTTTCGCTACGCTGGGGTGCCATGGACAATCGCACCATGAGCACCTCCCAGTCCGAACGCGAAGCGCTCGCTAACCTGCTGCAGAAGTCCGGACCCGATGCACCTACGCTCTGCGAGGGCTGGTCCACTCGCGACCTCGCCGTTCACCTCGTTATCCGCGAGTATCGCCCCGACGCTGCAGCGGGGCTTTTCTTCAAGGGGCTCGCAAACCGACTGGATTCCGTCAGCCACGACTATGAATCCAAGCCATTTGGTGAGCTGGTCGAGATGTACCGCAGCGGTCCGCCTGCGTGGAACCCGATGCGCCTGGCAGACAAGTATGCCAACCTCGCCGAGAACTTCATCCACCACGAGGACGTGCGCCGCGGGGGAGGGGAGGGCACGCCGCGCGACTTACCGCAGTCTGCCCGGGATGACCTGTGGAATGCGGTGAAGATGATGGCTAAGTTCTTCCTGCGTTCCTCGACTATCCACGTAGTCCTGGAGCGCACGGATGCCGCCACGCCGACCGTCGCCCGCGCCGGAGCTGATTCTTCCTCCGACGAGGTGCGGGTGAAGGGTGGCTCCGGGGAGCTCTTGTTGTGGTTGTACGGTCGCGATAGCGTTGCCGAAGTCACCTTGACCCCGGAGGATCCAGCTACAGTAGACCGCATAGGTCGCCACGTTTTTTAACTCATCTTTTTAGAACAAAGCGCGTGTTGCTCGTGTGACTACTGTGGTTGCTGCGACTAGAGTGGTGACCATGTCTGTCACAAGTCGTTCACGCAGCTCGGCGCCCCGCAACCGGGACGCCCACGTCGGCCGCTCTAGCTCTGGCTACTCCGGCTATTCCGGGGACGAGGGCTTCGAAAGGACCGGCAGTGCCTTCGGAGTGGTCGGTCACTCTCTAGGATCTGCGTTCAGCGGTGCCGCACGGGGGATTGGTGGCCTTACCCGCCGCCTAGCCTCCCATGGCCGAGGTAGCGACTTTGACACTTTTGACGATGAAGATCTAGACGTTGTAGAGGAGGCGGAGACGCAGGTGATCTCCAAACGGGGTAACCAGCGAGGATCGCGCACAAGTCAAGTTAAGAAGGTTGACAAGCGTCGCGGTTCTCGAGCAAGCGACAACTGGACCCCGGATACCGAAGACGATGGTTTTGACGCCGACTTCAACGCCGATGATTCCCGGGACACCGAGGGCTATCCAACGCGCATCGGTGGATCCTACGATGGCGCAGCGATCGGCGTGTTCGCCGTTGCCCTGATTCTGGCCGGAACGTTGTGGTTCGGCGTGGGCGGAGCAGTGGGCAACGCGATCGCCGGCATTCTCACCTGGATCATCGGCGCCGGCGGCTACGTGGTACCGGTTGCTATGGCGTTTGCCGCCTGGGTGCTGATGGTGGGCATCGAGCGCACCCAGCGCTCCACGCTCCGCCTGTGGCTCGGCTCTGCGTTGATCGTGCTTTCCATGCTGGGGTTGATCCACATATTTGCCGGACAGCCGACGACCAGTGGCGGTAAATCTAGCGCTGGCGGACTCGTCGGCCAGGCGATCGGCACGCCGATGGCCGTGGGCTTTAGCTCCTACCTGGCTGTACCACTCCTGCTGCTGGCGATCGTCTATGGAGCCCTGCAGCTGACGGGGCTGACGGTCAAGCAGATTTACAACCTCGCCGTGGACTTCCTCGGCGTGGGAGGTGGCCGTGGTGGCACCGCTTATGACGCCTACGATGAGGATGCCGAGGGTATCGACGACGATCAATATGGCCATGTCGACCGCGAGATCACTCGCGCGGCTCGCGCGAACTACCGCACGCCGATGGATAACTACCCCGTGGAGGCCGACGCTGACGCGGACCAGAACGAAACTCTGGTGCTGGACGACCTGGAGCAGCCGAAGCGCCAGCCGCGCCGCCGACCGAAGGCAAAGCCGGCGCCTAAGCCTGTAGCCAAGCCTGAGCCCCAGGTCGATGACGTTGCGGATCTGTTGGAAGACGACGATCTGGATGCAGAGTTGGATCTCGACGCACCGGCCAAGCCCGCCCGCCGGGATCCCGTGGCCGACTCGCGCGATTCGGTACGCAATGCCATCGTCGCTCGCTCCGGAATTGATGCCGCCAAGATTCCAGCTTCGACCCCCAAGTCGGAATTGGAAGAGGCTGAGCCTGCGGGACGGGGCGTCCAGAACAAAAACAGCAACAACGACAGTGGCAGCGACAGCGATTACGCGTTGCCGTCAACCGAATTGCTAATCAAGGGCGACACACCGAAGACCCGTAGCGAGACGAACGACCGGATGATCGAAGCGATCACGGATGTGTTCGCGGAATTCAACGTCGACGCACAGGTGACGGGCTTTAGCCGCGGACCGACAGTGACCCGCTACGAGGTCGAACTGGGGCCTGGCGTGAAGGTATCGAAGATCACCAACCTGCAGTCCAACCTGGCCTACGCGGTGGCTACCGATAACGTGCGTCTGCTGACCCCGATCCCCGGCAAGTCCGCCGTAGGCATCGAAGTTCCCAACACGGACCGCGAAATGGTGCGTCTGGCCGATGTGCTGGAGGCTCCGAAGGTGCGGGCCGACCACGATCCCATGGTTATCGGACTGGGCAAGGATATCGAAGGCGACTTTGTGGCTCACTCGATCCAGAAGATGCCGCACCTGTTGGTGGCAGGTTCGACGGGCTCCGGTAAGTCGGCATTCGTTAACTCGATGCTGGTTTCCCTGTTGACCCGTGCAACCCCCGACGACGTGCGCCTGATCCTGGTCGACCCGAAGATGGTGGAGCTGACCCCCTACGAGGGCATCCCGCACCTCATCACGCCGATTATTACGCAGCCGAAGAAGGCCGCCGCGGCGCTGACCTGGCTGGTGGAAGAGATGGAACAGCGGTACATGGACATGAAGGCCAGCCGCGTGCGCCACATCAAGGACTTCAACCGCAAGGTGAAGTCGGGTGAAATCACCACACCGCTGGGCTCCGAGCGCGAATACCGCCCGTACCCGTACATCGTCTGTGTGGTCGACGAGCTGGCCGACCTGATGATGACTGCCCCGCGCGAGATCGAGGACTCGATCGTGCGTATCACCCAGAAGGCCCGTGCCGCCGGCATCCACCTGGTGCTGGCGACACAGCGCCCGTCGGTAGACGTAGTCACCGGCCTGATCAAGACGAACGTGCCTTCGCGACTGGCCTTCGCCACCAGTTCGTCGACGGACTCCCGCGTGATCCTGGACCAGGGTGGCGCGGAGAAGCTGATCGGCATGGGCGACGGCCTGTTCATCCCGCAGGGTGCTGGCAAGCCGCAGCGTATCCAGGGTGCCTTCGTGACGGACGAGGAGATCAGCGCGGTCGTCGAGGCTGCGAAGGATCAGGCAGAACCCGACTACACCGAAGGCGTGACCGAGGACAAGGCCGCTGAGGCGAAGAAGGATATCGATCCGGACATCGGCGATGACCTGGAGGATCTGCTGCAGGCAGTCGAGCTGGTCGTGACTAGCCAGTTCGGATCGACTTCCATGCTGCAGCGCAAGCTGCGCATCGGTTTTGCCAAGGCCGGCCGACTTATGGACCTCATGGAAACCCGCGGCGTGGTTGGTCCGTCCGAGGGGTCGAAGGCGCGCGAGGTGCTGGTCAAGCCGGAAGAGCTGGAGACGATGCTCTGGATGATCAAGGGCGCTAACCCGGAGGACGCGCCCAAGGAGGTAGCGGAGGAAGACTCCGAGACCACCCGTGTAGTCTCGGCCAATCCGCCGAGCGGGGCAGTGTAGGTGCCTCTATCCGCCCCCGCCTCCCCAAGCCCGCGCCCAGGGCGTGTAGAGTGAGCACCAGTTGGAGGGGAGTACCCTAACGCCAAAAATTTTTTGGCGCCTCGACATTGATCGTCAACACGGCAGGTGCGGATAGCCCGTGAACCTCCCGGTCATGTCGGCCCGTGACTGTTTTTGGAACGGGCAGGGGAGACCTCCGGTCTTACAAGTGACGCATTTCTACGACCGGAGGTTTACATGGAAGTTAATGCCTTAACCTGGGTGATCACCATCGTCGTGGTCGCCGGATTCTTTGTCTTCGATTTTTACAGCCACGTCAAGACTCCTCACGAGCCGTCGATGAAGGAGTCGGCGCTGTGGTCGCTGTTCTACGTGGCTCTTGCCTGCCTCTTCGGTGGTTTCCTGTGGCTGACCTGGGGTGAGCCGGGGAACCCGCACCAGCACGGCATGGAGTTCTTCGCCGGCTATATCACCGAAAAGGCCTTGAGCGTAGACAATCTATTCGTTTTCGCGCTGATCCTGAGCTCCTTTAAGGTCCCACGCAAGTACCAGCAAAAGGCGCTATTGATCGGTATCGCGCTGGCGCTAATCCTGCGTGGCGTGTTCATCGCCCTAGGCGCGGCCATCATTGAGGCCTGGTCCGATGTGTTCTACCTGTTCGGCCTGTTCCTGCTGTGGACCGCCGCGAAGCTTCTGTGGGACGAGATCTCCGGCCAGGAGGAGCAGGACCCGCAGGACATGATGGTCATCAAAGCAGTGCGCAAGTTTATTCATGTCTCGGATCACTACGAGTCGGACCGTTTGTGGTTTAAGGAAAATGGCAAGAAGGTTTTGACGCCACTTTTCATCGCCCTGGTGGCCATCGGCTTCGTCGACGTGCTCTTCGCCTTGGATTCCATCCCTGCCATCTACGGCATTACCAGCGAACCATACATTGTGTTTACGACCAACGCCCTGGCACTGTTGGGACTGCGGCAGCTCTACTTCCTGTTGGATGGCCTGCTGGATCGTCTGGTCTACCTGTCTTACGGACTGTTCCTCATCCTGGCGTTTATCGGTGTGAAGCTGATCCTGCACGCTCTGCATGAAAACAACCTGCCGTTCATCAACGGTGGTCAGGGGCTGTCGGTGCCTGAAATTTCCGTGGAGTTTTCCCTGTTGACGATCGTTGGCATCCTCGTTGTCACGACGGTTTTGAGCTTGACAGTGGGCAAAAAGAAGCGGGCCGAAAACGAACAGAGCTCCGCGCTAGGATAGATACTCGTGAACACTTCAACACCGCGATCGTCGTTTGGCAGGTTCGTCCACAACGTGAGCCTGCCGAATGTACTCACGTGCATTCGCATCGCCTTGATCCCGGTGTTCCTCTGGCTGATCCTGACCTCCGGGGACTGGGATGTGGCCGGGGCCGATACCGACCGGGCGCACCGTTGGTGGGCTCTGCTGGCGTTTAGCCTGTTGATGTTCACCGACCAGCTGGACGGCTACCTAGCGCGCCGCTATGAGGTCATCACCGACTTCGGCAAGCTGGCTGATCCCATCGCGGACAAGGCGCTGATGATCTCCGCCTTCGTAAGCCTGAATATCCTCGGCGAGCTACCGTGGTGGGTCACTGCCATCGTCGTTGTGCGCGAGCTGGGGATCACCGTCTGGCGCATGGTGCTGGCGCGCCAAGGTAATGTGGTGCCGGCATCCAAGGGCGGAAAGCTAAAGACCGTGCTGCAGACCCTGGCGGTGTTCCTCTACATACTGCCTTTCGGTGGGGTCGTGCGGACCATCGCCATGATCGTAATGGGCGTGGCCGTCGTACAGACCGTCGTCACGGGCGTGCAGTACATTGTGGATTCCCGCAAGGAAAACGCCTAAGTGTCCGCTCACCCCGCCGCCGAACGCTTGGTACGGGAGTTCACCCGGAGGGGTCTGACCGTGGCGACGGCGGAATCCCTTACCGCAGGTCTGTGTGCGGCCACAATTGCAGAAGTGCCTGGGGCTTCGGCGGTTCTCCGCGGCGGCGTCATTACCTATGCAACAGAGCTCAAGCACAACCTGGCAGGGGTCAGTCAGGAGATTCTGCGCGCGCACGGGCCGGTGGCGGCGGAGACAGCGGCAGAGATGGCAGCTGGTGCGGCGAGGGCCTGCGGCGCCGATGTCGGCATAGCACTGACGGGCGTGGCGGGGCCAGATCCGCAGGACGGGCATCCGGTGGGCGAGGTTTTCGTTGCGGTGTGTGACGGCACGGGTGCCATAAGAGTGGAAAACCTTTATGAGGAGTTTGCCCGCAGGCGCGACAGCGGCGAGTTCGACGGGTTAGATTCCGCCCAGCTGCGGGCGGAAATTCGCCAGTTCAGCGTAAAGTGCGCGCTGGAACTGGCTAGCGCGTAGACTGGCGGGAACAAATTCGCCGCCTGGAACGTTGGGATGATTGATGAGTCACAATACTATGGTCATGGATACGGTTGCAGTAGAGCGTCCGAGTGAGCGGATGCCGGCGGACGAGCCACTTCTGCGGGAGGCTCTGGGAGCCACGCTGAAGGAATACCGCACAAACAACGGCTTTACGCTGCGCCAGCTTGCGTCTTTGGCGAACGTCAGCCCGGGGTACCTCTCGGAGCTCGAGCGGGGTCGCAAGGAGGTTTCCTCTGAGCTGTTGGCTAGCGTGTGTCACGCGATGGCGGTATCTGTCGCCTCGGTGATTCTGGAAGCTGCGTCGATGATGGCTCTGGATGCGGCGGCTGCAGAGCTGGCAGCGAACATGGCTGCGACCGCGGGGGACAGGGCTCGCGCATAAGTGCTGCGGAGGGGGCTGTGAAGGGGGCGTGAAGGGGCGCAGCACAGCTGAATATTGATAGAATCATTCGCGTAGAAAAAATTTTTTAACCCGGTTCTCGGGGCCGCATTAAAGGAGTATTAGCGCATGGCCAATCCGTTTGTGAAGGCGTGGAAGTACCTGATGGCGCTCTTCGACAACAAGATCGAAGAGAACGCTGATCCGAAGATTCAGATCGAGCAGGCCATCGCGGAAGCGCAGAAGCAGCACCAGGCTCTGTCTCAGCAGGCCGCAGCGGTGATTGGCAACCAGCGTCAGCTGGAGATGAAGCTGAACCGCCAGCTGGAAGACGTAGAGAAGCTGCAGGCCAACACCAAGCAGGCGCTTAACCTGGCGGATAAGGCGCGCGCTGCGGGCGACCAGCAGAAGGCGATGGAATACGAGAACGCCGCGGAGGCCTTCGCCGCACAGCTGGTGACCGCCGAGCAGTCCGTGGAGGACATGAAGAGCCTGCACGACCAGGCCCTGCAGCAGGCAGCACAGGCCAAGCAGGCGGTGGAGCGCAACTCCATGCAGCTGCAGCAGAAGGCTGCCGAGCGCACCAAGCTGCTGAGCCAGCTGGAGCAGGCGAAGATGCAGGAGAAGGTCGCCGAATCCCTGCAGTCCATGGATGCTGTGACTGCTAACGGTTCTCCGAACCTGGACCAGGTGCGCGAGAAGATCGAGCGCCGCTACGCCAACGCACTCGGCCAGTCTGAGCTGGCACAGAACTCCGTCCAGGGACGCATGGCAGAGGTCGAGCGCGCCGGCATTCAGATGGCGGGGCACTCCCGCCTGGAACAGATCCGTGCGGAGATGAACAGCGGCAACAGCCAGCTTGCCGGTGGCCAGCAGCAGGAGGCCATTGAGCAGGCGAAGCCGCAGGCCGGTAATGTCGGCCAGGATGCAGTCGCCGAGCGCATGCGTCAGCTGCGCAACGAGAACTAGTTTCCGACTCCGCGGGATTTCAGCGCCTCGCCCAGGTGGCGGGCGCGCAGCAGGCTACGGACAATAACCGGCACGCCGAACGCAAGCACGGAGCGCGATGCGCCCCGTGCTTTTCTTGCGTCCAGCACCTCGTTCACCGTCAGCGCGGTCAGCGGAATCAGGCGAATGGTCAGCGCAAGGAGCAGGCTGATGGTCTCCACGGGCAAGCCGATCCTGCCGAGCGGCCGCAGTCCGGCCTCTACGGCGTCCATCAAGGCCACGACTGTCGTGGTCAGTGTGAGTAGGCTGGCCATCGCGACCGCCGACAGGATCACCCCGAAGTAAGTCAAGGCAGTCGGCAGGTCGCGCTGCCACCACAGCAATCCAGCAAAAGCGGCCAGCAACACGGTAGGAGGCAGCAGCTGCTGCAGCGTTAGGCGGACGGGAATCCGCGCGGCCAGGTAGCAGATCGCCGTGAACCCGACGACCACTCCGGCCTGCCACGGAACCTTGGCCCACAGGGCAGTGCCGACGAGGAAAACCAGCAGTAAAAAAATTTTTAGGCCCGCTGGTGCCCGGTGGAATACCGAGGTCCCGGGGTGAAACACGGACAGCGGCACATGTACGTGCAGGGGTTGCTTCATTCGTGAGCCTCCCTAACTCCGGTAGCTGTCAACGTAGTCGTTGATCACGCACTCCGCCGGTCCGTCGTCGTGAATCTGGCCGTCGCTGACCCACAGCACCCGGTCCATGTCCTCTAGGAGTTCTAGGTCGTGGGAGACCACGATCAGTTGCTGCGGCAGTTCCGCCAGGGTGCGGGCGATCATCCGCCGGTTTCCCAGATCCAGCAGGGTAGTCGGCTCGTCGGCAATTACTAGGTCCGGCTCGGCAACCAAGACTGAAGCAAGTGCTAGCAGTTGCTTTTCGCCACCGGAGAGGAAGTGCGGGGAGGCATCCGCCAGGTGCTCCAGGCCCATGTTCTGTAGCGCGCGTTGTACCTTCTCCCGCCGCTCGGGGCCTTTCTTGGTGGTTCCTTTTAAGGAAAACGCGACGTCTTCGGCGACAGTGGGCATGATGATTTGGTTGTCGGCGTCACTAAAAATAAACCCCCCCTGCTTGCGCACCTGGCGACCGTGCTTGGTCACGTCGAGGCCCGCGACGCGCACCTGGCCGCGCGTTGGTTCGGCAAGGCCGTTGATGAGGCGCGCCAGGGTGGATTTGCCGGAGCCGTTAGAGCCGATGATGCCGATGCGCCGTTCGCTCAAGGTCAGGTTGATGTCGTGGAGCACGGTGCGTTGGCCTGCGGCGCTGGGGAAGGTGACGCCCACATTGTCGAACTCGATGACGGGCATTCTAGGCCTTGGGGGAGTCGGCGTTCTGGGGCTTGCGAAGCGTGGGGAGCAGGTCGGGAACGGCCTTTGTGACGGCAAGGGCAATGGCGACGGCGAGGACGATCTTGATGAGGTCGCCCGGGATGAACGGCGTGTTGGTGGCCAGTGCAGTGCCCAGGCTGTAGTCCAGGCGCACCATCAGGCCAACGGTGCCGCAGAGGTATTGGATGATCACGCCGACAATGCCTGCCAGGAAGAACACGGCGGCGCGGGCGTTGAGGTTGCGTGGGGCGTACTGGGCGATGAGGCCGATGACGAAGGCGGCGATGACGTAGCCGACGATGTAGCCCACGGTGGGGCCGGCTACGGCTGCGGCGGCGGGCTTCCAACCGGCCATGTTGGGCACGCCGACGAAGCCTACGGCAATGAACAGGGTAGTGGCCAGTCCGCCGCGCCAGAAGCCAAGTATGAGGGAGGCTAGGAGGATGCCCATGTTTTGGAGAACGATGGGCACTCCGGAAACGCCGACGGGGAACTGTACGCCGCCGAGGACGATGATGAGAGCTGCAAAAACGGCGATGTACGCGAGGTCCACCGCTTTGAACTTTGTAGTTTCTGTGGTTGACATAAATAGAATGATAAACCAATTCGCCGTAGAACTTGAACAGTGTTCAAGGAGGGGTTGGGTCGGAGGTGGGGTGTAGATTGGGAAACCATGCGCAGGACAGAGTTTGATCGACTAACCGAAGGTGAATTTGGCGATGGTTTCCGCGCGTGGATTGCGGACACCCACGTGCTGAGTTCCTTGGGGGACACGCCCGCGGCGCTAATCGAACAGGGGTATGATCCGCGCGATGTGTGGCTGGCGCTGTGTGATGACTTTGATGTGCCGGAGGAGCGCCGCTTAGGCGAGGATATCTAGTTCTCTCCGTTCTTTCTTTATGGACGCCCATCTTGTGCGCGATTGAGGAATTCAGTTAAACAATCGAACAAAGGTTCGTGTAGGGTGTGTGTCGGTGCCATGGTTGTCCGCGCGGTCGAGTACAACTGTCAATGAACCTTTTCGCGGTGCCCTCGGTCTAAGGGATCGGGGGGTGCGAAAAAGATGACGAATATAGGCACGTTAGATAAGCAGGGCACGGCAACACCAGGTGCCGACGCAGAAGTAAGGAGCAGCAACTCTATGCCACCGAAGAAGAAGCAGACCGCCGCCGCGGCGGGAAAGGATCGTTCCAAGGCTCTAGAGCTTGCTATGGCGCAGATCGAGAAGGACTTTGGCAAGGGTGCCATCATGCGCCTCGGCGACGATACCCGCCCGCCGATCCAGGCGATTTCCACCGGCAATATCGCCATTAACGCAGCGCTGGGCATCGGCGGTTTTCCGCGCGGTCGTGTGGTGGAGATCTACGGGCCGGAGTCTTCCGGTAAGACCACCGTGGCGCTGCACGCGATTGCGGAGGCGCAGCGGGACGGCGGTATTGCGGCCTTCGTGGATGCCGAGCATGCGCTGGATCCGGAGTACGCCCGCGCGCTGGGCGTGGATACGGATGCGCTACTGGTTTCTCAGCCGGATACGGGCGAGCAGGCGTTGGAGATCGCGGACATGCTGATCCGTTCTGGAGCCATCGACATCATTGTGGTGGACTCCGTGGCGGCGCTGACCCCCAAGGCGGAGATCGATGGCGACATGGGCGACTCCCACGTTGGTCTGCAGGCGCGTCTGATGAGCCAGGCGCTGCGCAAGATGACCGGTGCGCTGTACCAGACGGGCACCACCGCCATCTTCATTAACCAGCTGCGCGAGAAGATCGGCGTGATGTTTGGCTCGCCAGAGACGACGACGGGCGGTAAGGCGCTGAAGTTCTACGCTTCGGTTCGTTGCGATATTCGCCGTATCCAGGCGCTGAAGGACGGCCAGGACGTGGTGGGTAACCGCACCCGTATCAAGGTTGTGAAGAACAAGGTTTCCCCGCCGTTCAAGATCGCAGAGTTCGACATCCTCTACGGCGAGGGCATTTCGCGCGAGGGTTCCATCATTGACCTGGGTGTGGAGACCGGCCTGATCAAGAAGTCTGGCTCCTGGTTTACCTACGACGGCGACCAACTGGGGCAGGGCAAGGAGAAGGCCCGCGAGTTCCTCAAGAACAACCCGGATCTTTCCGCGGAACTGGAGGATCGCATTGCCCGCGAGCTGAAGATCGGCCCCTACGCCAAGATGAAGGACGAGCAGGCTGACGATGCCACCGAGGGGCAAGTGGACGAGGATAAGCCCATTGAGCTGAGCCCGAACTTCGACGATGACAGTGAAGAATAGGGATCGCGAAGGAACGATAGAGGCACTCCGGCAGGCCATTGCCAACTACTCGCCCGGTGAGGGTGGGGGATTGGTGGATACGGCGCAGGAGGAGAGGCTCGCGCCGATTAAGGCCAAAGCGGTGCGGCTGATCAACCACCGTGCCCGATCCACCGAGGAGCTGCGCCGCAGACTGCTGGAGGCCGACTGTGAACCGGAGGGCGTGGAAGAGGTTCTGAACCGCTGCATAGCCAATGGAATGTTGGACGATGCCGAGTTTGCCAACGAATGGGTGCGCCAGCGGGAAAAGAACCAAAAGAAATCCGTCGCTGTATTGCGCCGCGAACTGCAGCAGAAGGGGATCACCTCCCCGCTGATCGACGGTGCCTTGGCGCAGGTCGATGATGAGTCCCAGGAACGGATCCTCGACGATCTTGTGACCAAGAAGGCAGCCAGTATCAAGACCCGACCCGCCGATCGCAAAGAATACGACAAGGCTCTGCGACGTGTGGTGGGCGTTGCCGCCCGTCGCGGGTTCCCGGAGGGCGTAGCGCTGCGCCACGCGCGCCGCGCGCTGGACGCGCGACTAGAGGAGCTGTAGCGGGCGTCACTAGGTAACAACCGCGCTTTCGTAAACGCAGCAACGGAAGGGGTAGGGTAATCCACGTGACACAGACGATTCAGACGCAAACGGGCGAGACCAGCGGTGCCGCGCGTACTTACGAGGTGCGCACCTTCGGCTGCCAGATGAACGTCCACGATTCCGAGCGACTGTCCGGGCTGCTCGAAGACTCCGGATACGTCCCCGTAGATGAGGGCGCAACCCCGGACGTGGTGGTTTTCAACACCTGCGCGGTACGGGAAAACGCAGATAAGCGCCTGTACGGCACCCTCGGCCAGATGAAGGCCATCAAGGACGAACACCCCGGCATGCAGATCGCTGTCGGTGGCTGCATGGCGCAGAAGGACAAGCAGACCGTGGTGGACAAAGCACCATGGGTCGACGTGGTGTTCGGCACGCACAACCTAGGGTCGCTGCCAACGCTGTTGGAGCGTTCCGCGCACAACCACAAGGCAGAGGTGGAGATCTTCGACTCGCTGGAGGAGTTCCCCTCCGTGCTGCCAGCCAAGCGCGAATCCGCGTACGCCGGCTGGGTGTCCGTCTCCGTCGGCTGCAACAACACGTGCACCTTCTGCATCGTGCCGGCGCTGCGCGGCAAAGAACAAGACCGCCGCCCCGGCGAGATCCTGGCCGAGGTCAAGGCGCTGGTGGCACAGGGCGTGAGCGAGGTGACGCTGCTGGGTCAGAACGTCAACGCCTACGGCGTGAACTTCGCCGACGAGACCCTGGAGCGCGACCGCACGGCATTTTCCAAGCTGCTGGGCGCCTGCGGCGAGATCGAAGGCCTGGAACGCCTGCGCTTCACCAGCCCCCACCCGGCCGAGTTCACCGACGACGTAATCGACGCGATGGCCGAAACCCCCGCAGTCTGCCCGCAGCTGCATATGCCACTGCAGTCCGGCTCGGACAAGGTGCTGAAGGACATGAAGCGTTCCTACCGCTCCAAGAAGTTCCTGGCGATCCTCGACAAGGTGCGCGAGCGCATCCCGCACGCGGCGATCACCACGGACATCATCGTCGGCTTCCCGGGCGAGACGGAGGAGGACTTCCAAGCGACCATGGACGTCGTAGAGAAGGCCCGGTTCTCTAGCGCCTACACCTTCCAATACTCGCCGCGCCCTGGTACTCCCGCTGCGGAGATGGAAAACCAGGTGCCGAAGGCTGTGGTGCAGGATCGCTACGAGCGCCTGCTGGCGCTGCAGGAGCGCATCAGCGAGGAGGAGAACCGCAAGCTCATCGGCACTTCCCAGGAGCTGCTGGTGCAGGCGGATGGCCGCAAAAACGACCGCACCCAGCGCCGCTCCGGTCGTGCCCGCGACGGGCGCCTCGTGCACTTCACGCCGGAGGGCGATATCCGCGCAGGTGATGTCGTGGAGGTCGTTATTACTGACGCCGCGCCACACTTCCTCATCGCCGACGGCGGAGTTGCGAGCCACAGGCGCACCCGGGCTGGGGACATGACAGAGCTGGGGGAGACTCCGACGACGGCGCCTGTGGGCGTCGGGCTCGGAATGCCCAGCATGAAGAAGCCCGAGCCGACCACGGCGGGCGGATGCAGCACGGGAGGATGTGGCTGTGAGTAAAGAAGACGCTGTGAGTAAGGAAAAAACAGACAACAGTGCAGATCAGGTGGACCGGCTAGCGAAGTACCGGGACGACCTCGGTGGTGCCGAGCGCAAGGTCGCGCGCCAGGTGGTGCTGGGGCGCTACATGCCTCTGCTGGCCTTCGGGTTGCTGGTTCCGCTGATCACTATTTTCCTGCCGCACGCGGGCGACGTGCGCGGCTTCGACGTGCTCTTCGATACGCCGGTGGCGCAGAACAACGATACGACGAGGCCGGAGATGATCTTTTCCTGGCTCCGACTGACTGCTATCTTGCTGACGATTGGCACCATCGTGTCCAAGTCCTGGATGGTGGCCTGGGTGACCTGGGCTTTTGCGGGCGTGGCCTGGTGGTACAACGTGTTTGCCGTGTGGATGCGGCAGACCCGCCCGCCGACACTCACGGGCGACGGGCCGGCGATCCCGCTGGTCTTCAGCCTGCTTGGGTTGACGGTGCTGTTTATCGCCATGTCGGCCGTGGTGTTCCAGAAGAACCCGCTGCAGCGAGCCCTGGCGGCCGCGCGGCGCGAGGAAGCGCACCGGGACGAGGAATCCCGTCTGGCGCAGCAGCGCCTACGCACGGGCATTGAGGAATGCGAGGTAGCCGAGATCGTCGATGACCGGCGTGCCCGCGCGAAGGCTCGGCGCCAGCGCAAGGCGGAGCAGAAAGCCGAGCAGGATTCCGAGCAGGATTCCGAGAGCTAGCTTTCTAGCGCCGCCGCAGCGGCATCTGCCCATTCCTGCCACTGGGCGGCCTGTGCGCGCAGCTTCTCTGCCTTGGAGGCGTTGCCGGCCTTCTCCGCCGACTCGGCTTCGCGGGTGAACTGGTCAACCTTGGCCTGGAACTGGGCGACACGTGCCTGAGCCTCCGGGTCGGTGCGGCGCCACTCGGCATCGGCAGCTTCCTCAACGCGGGACTCGATGGCCTTGATCTTGTCCTCAAATTCGCGGACTCGGCCACGGGGGACGAAGCCGATCTGCTCCCACTTTTCCTGTAGCTCGTGAAGCACCTTGCGGGCCTTGTCCACGCCGTGGGCCTGCGGATCGACCTTGGGGGAGTACTCGTCGATCAGAGCCTGCTTGGCCTCCGCATTCGCCTCGAACTCCTTGTCCTTTTCCGCGTTGGTGGCCTTGCGCGCGGCGAAGAATACGTCCTGTGCCTTGCGGAAGCGTTCCCACAGCTGGTCGTCCACGTTGCGAGGGGCGCGGCCGGCTGCCTTCCACTGGCTCATCAGGTCGCGGTACTTGGCGCTGGTGGCACCCCAATCCGTGGAATCCTGCAGAGCCTCGGCCTCCGCGATAAGGTCTTCCTTCCTTAGTCGCGCGCGCTCGCGATTGCGGTCGAGTTCATCGAAGTGTGCCTGGCGCTTGCGGTTGAACTCGGAGCGGGCAGAGGAGAAACGCTTCCACAGCTCGTCGTCCTTTGCACGATCCACGCCCTTGATGGCGCGCCACTGTTCGACGATGGTGCGGATGCGCTCGCCGGAGCGCTTCCAATTCACTGTAGAGGGGTCTGCCGCAGCGATCGACTCGACCTCCGCCAGCAGCTCCTCCTTGCTCTCCAGAGCGGACGCCCGGCGCTGTTTCTTGGCCTCCGCGACCTCCTGTTCGGCGGTCTGGGTGCGCTGAGAAATTTTTTCCAGTCGCGCCTCGAGCGCCGGGATATCGCCGATCACCGCCGCGGTGCTCAGCGAATCCAGCAGTGCCTGGGCATCGTGACGAATGGTCGGGGCCTGCTCCGGGTTGTTAGTCAGGCGGGCCTCGAGCATCTGAACCTCGGTGCACAGATCGTCGTAGCGCGCACCGAAGTGCTGCAGCCCCTCCTCCGGGGTGCCGGCCTTAAACTCGCCGACCTGGCGCTCGCCCTCGGGTGTCCTCACCCAGGCCACGCCTTGGTCATCTACACGGCCGAACCGCGCGGGGTCGTTCTTGGGAATAGAGACACTCCCGGGCTGAGCCACCTTGGGTCCCGGCTTCGGGCCGGGCTTTGGACCGGGCTTGGGAACCGGACGAGAATTCGTGGGATCAGTCATTGGGGATACTCCTACCTAAAACCAAAACGTTCCAATCGCCTTCACAGGCAATGAGGTCATTATTACACCAGCCAGCACCTTGGTGGGGGATCTTGGGCGGTGCACTGGGGCGGCTACACTGGTTTCCTATGAATTCCTCCACCCGTCCGCGCCCCATTGCCGTCGTTGGCCCCACTGCGTCCGGCAAGACGGCAATCTCCTTGGCGTTGGCCAAGCAGCTGGACGGGGAAATCGTCAATATCGACTCTATGCAGCTGTACCGCGGCATGGATATCGGCACGGCCAAAGTTCCGGAATCCGAAAGGGAGGGCATCCCGCATCACCAACTGGATATCTGGCCGGTCACCAAGCCAGCCAGCGTGGCGGAGTACCGCGATGGGGCGATCGAGACCGTGGTGAAAATTTTTTCCCGCGGCAAGGTGCCCATCATCGTCGGCGGTTCCATGATGTACGTCCAGGCGCTGGTCGACGAGTGGGACTTCCCGCCGACTGATCCGGCCGTGCGCGCAAAGTGGCAGCGCCAACTCGACGAACGCGGCGTGGCTGCCATGCACCAGCACCTGGCGACGATCGACCCCGAGGCCGCCCGGATCATCGAGGACAACGATCCCCGCCGCACCGTCCGCGCCCTCGAAGTGATTGAACTGACGGGCAAGCCCTTCGCGGCCTCGCAGCCCCCGAAGGACTCCATACCACGGTGGAACATGCGCCTGTTGGGGCTGAACGCTCCCGCCGAATGGCTCAACCCGCGCATCGAGCTGCGGGTTCGCCAGATGTTCGACCAGGGACTCGTGGACGAGGTTCGGGCTTTGGTCGACGAAGGCCTGGTCCGCGAGTCCACCGCCGGCCAGGCTATCGGGTACGCGCAGGTGTTGGACTATTTCGCCGGCGAGCTGACGTACGAGGAAGCCGTGGATCGCACCATTACCGGCACCCGTCGCTATGCTCGGCGGCAACGTTCCTGGTTCCGGCGCGATAAGCGGATTGTGTGGATTGACGCCGACTCTCCCGACCCGGTGCGCGTAGCGACGGAAGCACTGGGATTAAACGACTAGAAGGAGTTCCCTACAGTGATCGAGTTCATGAAGGCCCACGGCACGGAGAACGACTTCGTGGTGTTGCTCGACGAGGCCGTGGAAGTGCAGCTGTCCGAAGAGCGCGTGCGCGTCCTGGCAGATAGGCGGGCCGGGATCGGCGGCGACGGGGTGATTCGCATTGCCACTGCCGATGCTCTGGTTAACGCCGGGGTGCTGCCAAACCTGCCCGAGGGCGTGCGGGGCGACGAGTGGTTCATGGATTACCGCAACGCCGATGGCTCGCTGGCGGAGATGTGCGGTAACGGTGTGCGCGCGTTCGCACACGTGTTGTGTTCGCAGGGGAAAGTGCAGGCAGGGGAGCAGTTCGGCATCGGCACCCGCGCAGGCCGCAAGCTGGTGGAGGTCCACGAGGTGACCGGCGAGAATCAGGAGCACGCCATAGTCAGCGTGGAGATGGGCGCCCCGCAGGTGCTGGGAGTTTCTACCGCCCAGGTCGGCGACGTGAAGGTTGCAGGGCTTGGGGTAGACATGGGCAACCCGCACCTGGCCGCGGTGATTCCGGGTCTTACCGCGGACAAGCTCCAGGAAATGCCCATCGATCAGCAGATACAGTTCGACCCGGAGTTCTTCCCGGCGGGGGTGAACCTGGAGGTTCTCACGCCGCTGGATGAGGCGGGCGCGGTGCACATGCGCGTCCACGAGCGCGGGGTGGGCGAGACTCGCTCGTGCGGCACCGGCACTGTTGCCGCCGCTGTGGCTGCTCTTGCGGACGCCGAACGGGCCGAAGGCACCGTCACCGTGCACGTTCCAGGTGGCGAGGTGCAGGTGGAGATCTCCGCGCAAGGTTCCGTCTTGCGCGGGCCGTCGGCCATCGTGGCCTGGGGGCGGACGGTTCTTTAGCGACCCTTTTTAGTGGCCTCCGCAGCCGCAGCTGCCGGAGCCACAGGCGCCGCCGCAGCCGGCGGCGTCCACGGTACTAGCGGTGAACTGCACGGTGCCGGCCACGATCAACGGAGCATCGGACTGTGCGAGTTCCTCGTCGACCGCATCCTCGGGTAGAACTACCGTAAACTCGAAGGGAGAGGTCACCCTTGCCGTCCAGAACTTCTGGCCGGTCAGGGCGTTAACCTTGCTGGACCAATCGGAGGCCTCCACGGCGATGTTGGCCGTGGCGTGCGGGGTAGTGGCAGGGGAGTTGATGTCCTGCAGGCCACTCGAGTCCACCACGCTGACCTTGAGGCCGCCGTCCTTGGCGAACTCAGTCGAGTCCCCGTACACACGCACGGAGCTGGCCAGAGCCCCAATGTGGAACTGGTGGTACTCCAACGAAGGGGCGTCCACAAGCAAAGGCCCTTGCGCGATGGTGGCGGTGAGGGAAGCGATTGTCGGTGCCTGCTGGCCGGCGATCTGCAGCATGGGGCTGTCATCGACGACGTCGAGTACGCCGATGATGTCGTTCAACATCGACAAGTGCGCCGTGGCGGGCACACCGCCGGTGAAGCTGGCGAAGGAGCCGAAGGGCTCGACGGCGAGTACGACCAGGCGGGCGCCGGAAGGGTCGTCGAACTGCAGAACCTGGCCGCCGCGAACCTCGCCCGAGACGGCGAGGCTACCCGAGGAGTAGGTGGCCTCCAGGGCGTCCTGCCACTTGGGGAAATCCATACCAATGCTGCGGAGTTCAGGAATCATGCCCACCACTCTAGTCCTCTACACCAAATTTCCTATTTACCTCCCCTGACAGGTAAAAATAGAGCGTAATGACGGAAAAGACGGATAGAACCGAACACACTACACACCTTTATGATTCGCCTGCGGCGCCCACGGTCGGCGAGCTCGATTTGGAGGCGCGCTCTAGCCTCCGGCGGTTGTCCCGCGGAGTAAATACCTACACAGACGAGCAGTCCGACGGCTACGACGTTGAGTACCGTAAGCTGAGGCTGGAAAAGGTCGTGCTGGTTGGCGTGTGGACCACCGGGACGATCGCGCAGGTCGAGGCGAGCCTGGAGGAACTGCGGGCCCTGGCGGAAACCGCGGGCTCCGAGGTGGCGGACATGCTCTACCAGCGGCGCGACAAGCCGGACTCCGGCACCTATATCGGCCGTGGCAAGGTCGAGGAGCTGAAGTCAGTGGTGCAGGAAACCGGGGCAGATACGGTGGTCTGCGACGGTGAGCTGAGCCCCGGCCAGATGATTGCGCTGGAGAAGGCGCTGGACGTCAAGGTCATCGATCGCACCATGCTGATCCTGGATATCTTCGCCCAGCACGCGAAGTCCAAGGAAGGCAAGGCGCAAGTTTCGCTGGCGCAGATGGAGTACCTGATTACGCGTGTGCGTGGTTGGGGTGGCGCGCTGTCCCGCCAGGCTGGTGGCCGTGCAGGCTCCAACGGTGGCGTGGGTCTGCGCGGTCCGGGTGAGACGAAGATCGAGGCGGATCGTCGCCGCCTGCGCTCCGATATGGCGAAGCTGCGCAAGGAGATCGCGGCGATGAAGACCTCCCGCGAGGTCAAGCGCGAGCGGCGCGATGCTTCCGCCATTCCGCAGATCGCCATTGCCGGTTACACGAACGCGGGCAAGTCCTCGCTGATTAACGCGCTGACTGGCGCGGGCGTGCTGGTGGAGGATGCGCTGTTCGCCACCCTGGATCCGACTTCTCGCCGCGCGCAGCTGGCCGATGGTCGCGCCGTGGTGTTCAGCGATACGGTTGGCTTCGTCCGTCACCTTCCGACCCAGCTGGTGGAGGCTTTCCGCTCCACCCTGGAGGAGGTGCTGGCCGCCGATGTGGTGCTGCACGTTGTGGACGGTTCGGATCCATTCCCGCTGGAGCAGATCAAAGCCGTCAACTCGGTCATCGGCGGGATTGTGGAGGAATCCGGACAGGCAGCGCCGCCGGAGATCTTGGTGATCAACAAGGTCGACGCGGCCGATCCGCTGGTGCTGGCTGAGCTGCGCCACCGGGTGCCGGATGCTGTGTTTGTGTCGGCGAAGACGGGCGAGGGCATCCCGGAGCTAGAGGCGCAGCTGGAACTGTTCTTGAACTCTTTGGATTCCCAGGTGACGTTGCATGTGCCTTTCGAGCGGGGCGATGTGGTGGCGAGGGTGCACGAGCTGGGCACGGTGATTGCCGAGGAGTACGACGCCGCCGGCACCCGCCTGGACGTACGCTTGCCCACGGTGGTGGCTAAAGAGCTCAAGGAGTTCATCGTCGCCGAGTAGACGAAGCCGACTTAGTGGGGCACGAGTAGTTAGGCCGGGAAGGTGACCTCGATGCCCAGATTCTGCAGTTCTGAGACGTAGGGGGCGGGCGCGTCATGGTCGGTGACGATCGCCCCAATGTCTTGGATGCTGGCGAAGCTGACAAGGTAATCGAGGCCGAACTTCGTGGAATCGCAGAGCGCGACTACGCGGTCGGAGTTCGCCACCATAGCGCGCTTGATAGCGCCTTCCTGCGCGTCTGGGGTGGAAAGCCCATGGTCGATCGTGAGTGCGTTAGTGCCGATGAAGGCGACGTCCGCATGGAGCACGCCAATGTCACGGGTAGCTAAGTCGCCAACTACCGCCTGCGAAGCCGCACGGACGTGACCGCCGATGAGTTGCACGTCGCAGCGGGGGGATTCCGCCAGCGTCGTGGCGATGAAGAGCGAGTTGGTGACGATGTTGAGCTTCGGCGCCATGCGCTTCGGGTCGTTGGTAGCGTTCGCCTCGGCTATAACCTCGGCGAAGATGCCGGTGGTGGTTCCCGCGTCGATGAATACGGTGCTGCCAGTGTCCGGCAGCAGGGAAACCGCCGCCTTGGCGATGGCTCTTTTGGCGTTGAGGGAGGCCTTCGACCTGGCCGCGAGCGTGGTGAAGTCCGTTCGGAAGTTCTGTACCGGAACGGCGCCGCCGTGCACGCGGAAGAGCTCCCCACCGTCGTCGAGGACGGCGAGGTCGCGGCGAATTGTTTCTGCGGTGACGCCGAACTTTTCCGCCAGTTCATTGACAGTAACCCTGCCATGAATGGCGGTAAGGGAGGCTATCTGACGGCGCCGTTCTGCTGATTCCATACGCGATACTTTAGTGGTTTGCGGGCGGTAGACGGTGGCGTCAGAACCAATGGGGGGAGCCTAGATCTTGCGTAGGACGGCGGCGACCTTACCCAAGATCGTTGCTTCCTCCGCAGGAATGGGTTCGAACAGTGGGTTATGAGGCAGCAGCCACAGGCCGTCACCGTCCTTGTGGAACTCCTTGACGGTGGCTTCGCCGTCGATCATCGCGGCAACGAAATCGCCGAACTCGGCAACCGACTGGGAGCGTACGACGACCCAGTCGCCGTTGAAGATGCCAGCGTCCTGCATGGACTCGCCAACTACCTGCAGCAGGAAGAGTTCGCCGTTGCCCACGAGCTCCTGGGGGAGCGGGAAGTGCGCTTCGACGTTTTGCTCGGCCAGGATCGGCGAGCCCGCGGCGATCTGCCCGACCACCGGTACGTAGGTGGCCTCCGGCATGAGCTCTTCGTTCTCAGTTGGTTGCGGAGTGCGGGGGGAAGACGACGCGGCAGGGGCTTTGCCCTGATTGACCAGCTGGCCACCATCAAACGAGCGCACGTCCACTGCGCGGGGGCGCTTGCCATCGCGACGGAGATAGCCGCGCTTTTCCAGCTGCGTGAGGTGATAGGAAACCGAGGAGGTGGAATGCAGCCCCACCGCGTCCGCGATCTCTCGGATGCTTGGTGGGTAGCCACGAATGACCGTCGAATCGCGGATGACCTCGAGGATGCGGCGCTGACGGGTGCTGAGGGCTGGCTTCTTGCCCTCCTTCTCCGCCTGCTTCTCCGCTCGCTTGTCGGCCTCCGACTTTGGCGGGCGCCCCAGTTTGCGGCGGGGGTTAGCGCTTGCGCTCGGGGTGGTGGGGGATTCGTCGGTGCTCACAGGGGTACCTCATTCCGGCGGTGTTTCACGATCGAATCCAATAGTACCCGAAATCGAACGGAGTTCTAGCATATGTGTTCGAAAAAGTTTGGATTCCACTAGACAGTCTCGAACATGCGTGCTAAATTTCATCACAGGTTCTTAATTCGAACAGGCGAGCGAAATGATGGAGAGATTTTCGAACGCTGTCCGGAGCGACTGGTTCACTGTGAACCGCAGTAAGAGATACGAAGCGCGTTACCCCTTAGTGGCAAGCGCGGATCTAAGAAGGAGAAACCACGTGACCACCTCGATTGTACGACAAGAAAACACCCGTCAGTCGCTGAAGTCTGGGCGTGTGTTGCCCATCGATCGTTGCGCTCCGCTGCGCCGCCCGCAGATTCGCAAGCCCGATTGGCGGGCGCTGGACAGTGCTCCTAATTCGAACACCTATGGGTATTCCAACGCGCCCACTGTTCGACCCGTTTCCCGCGATCGTATGGATCGTATCGCAGGCCGGAGTGAATACATGTTCGATCGCCCGAAGGGACGAATGGATCGTTTCTACGCTCGTGTTGACAGAGTTGTGCACTCTCCAGGAGCCACCATTGTTTCTTTGGCTGCAACGTCGATGCTACTGGGGCTGGCCCCGCTCATTGCGCCCTAAAACGCAAACCTAGCCCAAGCTATCGCGGGTGAACGCGAGTGTGCTTGTAGGTTTTTGTTCGGGTTCTGTGTACGAGGGAGGGGGAGACTAGGCTAAGGGGCGTGTTGTGCCCTTCTTGTAGCTCGGACTCCTCCCGCGTAGTTGACTCGCGCTCCATCGAAATGGGCGTGTCCATTCGCCGCCGCCGGGAGTGTAGCCAATGCCAAACGCGCTTTACCACCATCGAAAGGTCTGTCCTTTTGGTGGTTAAGCGCAACGGAGTGACCGAGGAGTTTAGCCGAGAGAAAGTCATCAAAGGCGTGCGCCGAGCGTGCCAAGGGCGCGATGTCTCCGATGATGCGCTCAAACGCCTAGCGCACGAGGTAGAGCAGGCAGTACGAGTGGCACACGGCTCCCAAGTGCCGGCCAACCAAATTGGCCTGGCGATCCTGGATCCCCTGCGCACCCTCGACGAGGTTGCGTATCTGCGCTTCGCCTCCGTGTACAAGTCCTTCAACTGTGCCGAGGACTTTGAGCAGGAAATCGAATCCCTACGCGCACACCGCAAAGCCCTGGCAGAGCGGCAGGACGGCTCCGAAAGTTCGCATCCCGAAAGCTAGCGGATTTTTTCCAGCTTCTTGCGAATGCGCTGCAGGGACACAGAATGGGCGGTGCCCAGGTTCTGCGCGAACAGACTGACACGTAATTCCTCGATCATCCAGCGCACCTCCTTGATCTGCGGTGATGCTGCGCGAGCAGTCGGCAGGCGCTTCTTAGTCTTCTCCAGCAGCTCGAAGGCCTCCTGAACCTCATCGTCCAGATCTTCCTCCTTATCTGGATCCAGCTTCATCAGTTCCAACCGCGCCCGCATCGCTTCCACGTAGCGGGGGACATGTCGCATGTGCTCAATGCCATTGCGTGCAATTGCGTGTTTGCCCAAGAAGAAGTCCAGCTGCCCCTGCATATCGTCGATGGCCGCTCCGGACCACCCCTGCAGCTCTGCGGTCATGTCCGCCACTGCCAGCACCGCGGGCGCCAAAGCAACCACATACTGGCGCACCCGGCCAGGCCCCTGGGAGCGGGCTTCTGCCACGACCTCCTCGCAGCGCTCCGGATCCCGAATGATGGGGCCCAGCTTCATCAACATGTCCCGGCAGGCCAACGCGACCACGTCGTTCACCAGCCCGTCCACGCCTCCGGGGATCTGCTCCATGGCAACCCGTTGCCGCAGTGGCAACCCCTTGATCATCTGGTTGGGGGATACTGTGCATGCGTCGATCATCATGTTCAGCACCGTCGTGAACTGCTGGGCATCAGCCGCTTGGCGGGTAGGGAATGCCTTGAGTGTGACTCCGCACTTGGCTGACTTGCCAGCCGACGTGCCTGCGACAATGGCCGGGTACGTGTGCAGAGTTTGCCCGTCGACAATGGTCTCAACAGTCTCCGGGAGCACGCCAATGCCATCGGCCGTCCACGCCTCCGCGGTAGCCAGCACGCCGGTTGTTGTTCCGGCGGTTTTCCCGCGCCCGGCACGAGCCGTGCCGTTGTTACCCTTGTTGCCGTTGTTGCCCCTGTTATCTTGGCTGCTCTTGCGGGCGGCCGGGGAATGCTGGGCGGCGTCACTGGGGCTAGCCAGGTTGGATCGCGCCGCCGCCTGCGCGATCGCGGAGGTGACCTGCCCGGATAGCTTGTTCTGCAGGTACTGCAGGTCACGCGACTTCTCGATGACCTTGCCCCTGCGGTCGATCGCCGCGAACTGCATCAGCAGGTGCCCTGGCACCCGAGACCAATCGAAATCCTGGGCGCTAATGCCCTGGCCACCCAGCCCACGCAATGCCTCCGCCAGTGCGAAGTCGAAATCCCCATTAAAGGGCACCATCTTCTGCAACGCGGCAGAAGCGAAGTTGCTGGCGGGAACCACACTGGTACGCAGTGGCTTCGGCAGTGAACGGATCAGCGCCACCGCTAGCTCCTCGCGCATTCCGGCCACCAGCCAGCGGGTCTCGGGCTCAGAGACATTGGCCAGCAAAGGTAGCGGAACGCGCATAGTCATGCCGTCATCCGGATCGCCCGGCAGGAAGACGTAGCTCAGCTCAAACTCCAGGCTGCCCTGCTGCCAAATATCGGGGAAGTCGTCGGCGGCCTGCGCGGCTTCCTGCGAATCGATCAGGGCTTCCAGGGTGAAGTCCAGCTGGTGCGGATCCTTATGGCGAGCCTTCTTCCACCAAGAATCAAAGTGTCGGGAGGACACGATCTTTTCTGGCAATCGGGCGTCATAAAAATCGAATAGCACCTGGTCGTCGACAACGATATCGCGACGGCGAGCCTTATCCTCTAGCTCCGTAGCCTCGGCCAGAAGTTTCTGGTTGTGCGCGAAGAAGTGGTGACGGGTCTTCCAATCACCCTCGACAAGCGCATGGCGGATGAACAATTCGCGGGCTAGGGGACGATCCACTTTGGAGGCATTGACCATCCGATCCGCGACGATCGGCAGGCCCAACAGCAGTACCTTTTCATGCACCATCGCCGCACCGCGGGAGGAAGACCACACTGGCTCGGAATAGTTGTACTTCACCATGTGGGGCGCAATGGCTTCGATCCAGCTGGGGTCGATGGGGCCTACGGTGCGGGCAAAGACCTGCGACGTTTCCACCAGTTCGGCGGCCATCAGCCACTGCGGCGGCTTCTTCGACACGTGCGAGGACGGATGCACCACAAAGTGCGACCCTCGGGTGCCGGTGAACTGCTTGGAGTTGCCCTCGCGCATACCCACATGCGTCAATAGACCGCTGAGGACGGATTTGTGGACCAGATCCTCGTTGATCGACTCGGGCTCGAAGACGAGCTCGCGGACGTGGCGAATATTGGGGATCTTCCAGCTCAAATCCTGCACCACGGACAGCATCTGGCGCACCAGGTCCATCCATTCCCGCACGCGGACGTAGTGGATAAACTCGCGCTGGCACAGCTTTCTGAACTTGTTCGCCGACAGTTCCTGGCGCTGTTGCTGCAGGTAGTTCCAGAGCTTCAGCAAGCTCACGAAGTCGGAGTTCGCCTTGAAACGCGCGTGCATCTCATCTGCTTGCTGCTGCTTTTCCAACGGCCTTTCGCGCACGTCCTGGATGGACAGCGCCGAGACGATGACCGCGATCGGTTCAATCAGGTTGTTCGCATGCCCTGCCACCAGCATGCGCGCCAGACGCGGATCGGTAGGGATGCGCGCCATGTCGCGGCCGATGGGGGTAAGCGTTGCTTCTTTTTCTGACGCCAACGCTCCGAGCTCCTGCAGCAATGCCACACCGTCGCGGATCGACTTGCTATCGGGTGCTTGCAGGAACGGGAACTTCTGGATATCGCCCAAGCCCAACGCGGCCATGGACAGGATCACGCTGGACAGGTGGGTGCGCAGGATTTCCGGATCGGTGAACTCTGGGCGGGCCTCGAAGTCCTCCTCGGAGTACAGGCGGATCGCGATGCCGTCGGCGATACGGCCCGAGCGGCCGGAGCGCTGTTTCGCGCTGGCTTGGCTAATTGGCTCCACCGGGAGGCGCTGCACCTTGGTGCGGTGGGAGTAACGGGAAATGCGGGCGTAGCCGGTGTCCACGACATAGTGAATGCCCGGCACGGTCAGCGAGGTTTCGGCGATGTTGGTGGCCAGTACAATGCGGCGGCGCGGACCGGTGCGGAACACGCGGTGCTGTTCGGCGTTGGAGAGGCGACCGAACAAAGGCAGCACGTCGACCTTGTGCGCGCCTCCGGGGCCTGCGAACTCGCCTTCCAGTGCCTCGGCTGCGTCGCGGATCTCGCGTTCGCCCGAAAAGAAGCACAGAATATCGCCGTCACCTGCGCGCATGAGCTCCTTGCAGGCAGCGACCAGCCCGTCCAGCGGGTCTGTTTCCACCTCGACGACCTCGCCGGTCTTTGGGTTCTCACGCTGCGTAACGAGCGGGCGATAGCGAATCTCCACCGGGTAAGTGCGACCAGAGACTTCGATGATGGGGGCGGGGGAGCCGTGGGCGTCACAAAAATGCTGTGCAAAGCTTTCCGGATCGATCGTTGCAGAGGTGATGATGACCTTCAGGTCCGGGCGCTTCGGCAGGAGCTGTTTGAGGTAGCCGAGGAGGAAGTCGATGTTCAGGCTGCGCTCGTGGGCCTCGTCGACGATGATCGTGTCGTAGTCGCGCAGTAGGCGGTCGCGCTGGATCTCGTTGAGAAGCACGCCATCGGTCATCAGTTTGACGGCTGTTTCCTTGGAGATCGTGTCATCGAAACGGATCTTGTAGCCGACCAGGGAAGATCCGCCGGGACTGTCCTCTTCCAGTTCCTCGGCGATGCGCTCTGCCACACTGCGGGCGGCGATACGGCGAGGCTGGGTGTGGCCGATGACCTGCGTGCGACCGCGGCCGAGTTCAAGGCACATCTTCGGGATCTGGGTGGTCTTACCCGAGCCGGTCTCGCCGGCAATGATGACAACCTGGTTGTTCTCGATGGCCTTCTTGATGTCTTCGCGACGCTCCGAGACCGGCAGGTCGGGGTAGGAAATCGGCGGGATGGTGCGGACGAACTGGGGGCAACGGCGCTTCTGCGAGCGACGGCGCGAACGCTTACGCCGCTGTGGCGTGCCCGGGGCGCGACCTTCGTGTCCGGGGGAGGTCGACCCGTGCTCGTCCGTCATTGTGTGAATCACCCATCTTGCTTGTTGAATTTGCCCCGTGTTTGTGGGGGCTGAACAGGCCGATTCTAACAATCGGGGTGCGGGGAAGGAACTTTCACCCCAAGTACTTTCTACCCCCAAATGAAATAAGAGAAGGCTAAGTTTTTACTTAATTTATGAAAACCATCACACTTCCCCACGGTCTAAGCCTTATGTTTCGATAGTCAAAACAATCTATGGATTAATGTCCTTCTTCAGAAGCGAGAAACATATGTGCGAGCACACTAAGCAGGCCACGACCAGCAGTTCAAACAACTTCCTAGAGAACAGTTTCAGCCGCCGTAGCTTCTTCCGGGGGATGGCGGCCGTCACCGGCACCGTTGTGTGGGCTTCTGCCGGCGCCCCTGGTGCTGGTGCGCAGGAGGATTCAGGTTCCGGCACGGGAGGCTTTAAGGTCGGTCGCGGTTTGGCGGATATGACCGGCGAACCCTGGGGTGCCGGCATGTTTGGATACGCAGTCGACGAACAGAAAACGGTAGGCATTCAGCGCCGCCAGTACGCCCGGGCGTTCATCTTTGTTGACGCCAACCGCGAGGACTCTCGCTTCGTGCACGTCACCTGTGACGTCGGTCTGATGTTCCAGTCTATTCATCTGGAGGTGCTGCGCCGGCTGAAGGATAAATATGGCGACCTGTACACCCAGGAAAATGTTGTGCTGGCTGCGACCCATACCCACGTGGCGCCCGGTGGAACCTCCCAGCACTTGATGGTCGACATCACCCACGGCGGCTTCCGCCCGAAGACCTTCGAGGCGACGGTGGAGGGGATTGTGACCGCAGTGGAACGCGCCCACGAGGATATTCAGCCATCAGACGTGACGGTTGCTGAGTCGACCGTTGCTGACGCGGGCGTCAATAGGTCTAAGACATCGTGGGATCGCAACCCCGAAGAAGACAAGAAAGCACTCCCTAACGGTGTGGATACCCGCAGTGTAACCCTGCATGTCTCGCGCGGGGGTAAGCAGGTCGGTCTGATCAACTGGTATTCGCTCCACCCCACAAGTTTCGGTGCAGAATACAAGCACATTGCCGGCGACAACAAGGGTTATGCTGCCTGGGCTACCGAGGAAGCCCACGGCGTGGTGCATCGCCACCCCGAGGACGCGCCGTTCGTTGCGGCCTTTGCCAACATGTGCCCGGGCGACATCACCCCGAATATGGGGTTGACGCCTAACTCTGGACCCGGCGCAGACGAGCGTGAATCAGCAAAGATCCTCGGCGAGCGGATGATGAAGGCGACCGACGACCTGGGTAAGGACTGGTCGGCAGGCGGCATCGACGGGCGATTTCGTTGGGTGGATTGTCCCAAGCTGGTGGCGAGCCCCCGTTTTACCCCGGACAAGAAGGAGCACAAGCTCGGGCCAGCGATTCTGGGCGCGGCATTTGCTGGGTCTTCCCAAGAAGACGGCGGTGGCGTGCCGCTACTGGGCTTCAACGAAGGTGAGCGCGGTGGCAATCCGTGGGTGCGTGACCTGAACAAGGCTCTCGCACCGCAGGAAATCAAGGATATTCACGGCCCAAAGGAATGTCTGCTACCGATGGGGTATATCGACGGAATGATCCAGCAGGTACACCCATTTACCATTCACCGCCTGGGAACCTTTGTTCTGGTCACCCTGGGATTCGAGCCGACCATTACCAGTGGGTTGCGCATTAAGCGCACTGTCGCCGCGGCGTTGGAAGTGCCGGAGAACACCATCGTGGTGCAGGGCTACACCAATGCCTACGGCCACTACATCACCACGCCCGAGGAGTATGAGGCGCAGAACTATGAGGGTGGCGCGACCATCTTCGGTCAGTACCAGCTGTCCGCATTTCAAGACGTCTTCGATGAGATGGCTCGGGCGCTGAAGGAGGGCAAGCCGGTGGAGGTTGGACAGCCTGCGGGCGACCTGACCGGCCTGATTCCTAAGGTTCCGGGAAGCGATAACTGGATGGACGCTCCACCGGCGGGGAAGAAGTTCGGGGAAGTCTTGGAAGCGCCAATGGAGGTCAAGAGTGGCTCGAATGCGCGAGTGGTCTTCGTGGGGGCTAACCCCAACAACGATATGCGCCACGGTGAGGGCTATGTGACCATCGAAGACCTCAATGGTGAGGTTGTCGGAGATGATTCCAGCGAGAATACTCTGATCACATTCGAAAACAGTTTCGGGCAGACGCGAACCACGATTGACTGGAATACACAGGATGTTCCTCCGGGGCAGTACACCGTGCGTTTGAAGGGCGATTGGAAGGCGTTCTTGGGGAAGCTGACGCCATTCGAGGGCACTGCTGAACTGCAGATTACCTAGCGTTGGACTTGCTACTTATTTTTTACGGTTTAATTATACGTTTCTCATAATTGCTGTAATGTTGTGAGCGTGGTTCAGAGAGAGTATCGCCCTACAGTTGCCCAGCTGCGCACCTTCGTGACCATTGCCGAACACGGCCATTTCGGTACTGCCGCAACCCATTTGGGCATTTCCCAACCCTCCTTGTCGCAGGCACTAGCCGCGCTGGAAGCAGGGCTGGGGGTGCAACTGATTGAGCGCTCTACTCGCAAGGTCATCGTCACCCCAGTGGGCCGGGGGCTGCTCCCGTACGCCCAGGCAACGCTGGAGAGCCTAGAGACCTTCGTCACCCACGCCCGTGGCGCCCACGGTGGGCTGGTCGGACAGATGGCGATTGGCATGATCCCGACGGTCGCGCCGTATATCCTCCCGGACGTCCTGCATTCGGTCGCCGACTCAGCCCCAGAGCTCGAACCGCGGATCGTGGAGGAAAAGTCCCCACTGCTGGTCGATGCTCTGCGCCAAGGAAAGATCGACGTCGCCGTGCTGGGTATGCCGGGGGAAGGCGGCGGTCTGAATACCGTAGATCTGTACACCGAGGAGTTCGTCCTCGTCCTGCCGGAGGGGCACGCGCTTGCCGGGCGCAAGGACCTTTCCGTCGACGAACTGAAGAACGTGGATCTGTTGCTGCTGGACGACGGGCACTGCCTGCGCGACCAGATTCTCGAGCTGTGCCGAACGGTGGATATGTCCAACGATCCGCGCCACTCTGTGACGCGCGCGGCAAGCCTGTCTACGGTTATCCAGCTGGTCGCCGCGGGCCTTGGTTGCACCCTGGTGCCACTGTCCGCGGTGTCCGTGGAATGCCAGCGGCCGGGTATCGCCCTGGCAACGTTCTCCGGCGGCGCGGTGCGCGCCGGACGCACGATTGGTATGGCCTACCGTTCCAGCTCCACGCGCATCGACGATTACGCGGCACTGGGGGAGATCGTCGCGCAGTCGTTCAACCGCGTGGCGCAGGAAAGCCGGCGCGTTCTAGAAACCTACTTCTAGAGGCTTTCTTAGCCCTGCACGATGCTGAGCTCGGACAGGCGGATCTCGCCAGCCTCGTCCGTTGCGTGCAGATCCACCACACCTTCCAGCGCCCAGCCGTGATCGCCTTCCGGATCGTCGATGATCTGGCGCACAAACCAGCTGCCCGCGTCGGAGCCGGTGCCCCGCTTGATGAGGATGTTCATGTTTGACCGCGCGGCGGCGTCCACACCAACATCCGCATACTCGTCGAAGTAGTCGTCCATGGCGGCGGGCCAATCCGGCGGCGAGTCCAGGTATTCGTCCATCTCCGCAAGTTCGCGCTCCTTTTCGAAGGCGAACAGCTCCACGTGGCGGAAGAAGTAGTTCCGCACCATGCGGGTCAGCGCCTGCGGGTTGGCGGATAGCAGATTCGTATCCTCCACCCCAAAGGCGTGCTCGGCGACCTGATCCTCGGTCAGCGGAGCGTCCGGGTCGGCCATCTGAACCCACTCGTCGATCAGGGAGGAATCGACCTGTCGGATCAGTTCACCCAGCCACACGAGGATGTCGTCGAACTCCTCGGAGCGATAAGCGTCCGGCACCGAGTGCTCCAGCGTGCGGTAAGCGTCCGTCAGGTAGCGCAGTACCACGCCCTCGGAACGCCCCAGGCCGTATGTCGCCACAAAGTCAGAGAAAGTCATGGCCTTTTCCACCATGTCGCGCACGATAGACTTCGGGCTGATCTGGAAGTCCCGCGCCCACGGGTTGCCCTCACAGAAGGTGTCATAGGCCTGGTCGAGCTCGTCGGCAAGAGGCATTGGCCAGGTGATCTCCTCCACGATGGTCATGCGCTCGGTGTAATCGACGCCCTCTGCCTTTAGCGCCGCGATCTCCTCACCCCGCTCCGCTTTCTGCTGGGCGAGAAGTACCTGCCGGGGATCCTCTAGCACGGCCTCAAAGGTTGAGATGACGTCGAGCGCGAAGGTGTCGGACTCCGGATCCAGCAGCTCCAGCGCGGCCAATGCGAATGGGGACAGCGGCTGGTTGAGGGCGAAGTCGCGGTTCAGATCCGCGGTGAGCCGGGCATCTTTACCACTGGGAGTGTCGGCGGAGAATTCCTCCACGACCTCTGCGTTAAGCAGCCCGCGATAGAGCTCGATGGTGCGCAGGATCGCCTTGTTCTGCTTCGCGCGCGTGTCATGGTTAGTGCGCAGCAGGTGCTCCAGTGCCTCGAAGGTCCACTGGTCGCGGGCGACGACGTTGAGCAGCATGGAGTTGCTCATGCGGAACTGGCTGGTGAGTTCCTCTGGCTCGGCGCGGGTGAGCCGCTCGTAGGTCGACTCGGTCCACGTCGCCTGCCCGTCCGGGGCGGAGCGCTTGCGCAGCTTCTTGAGCTTCTTCGGGTCGCTTCCCGCGCGCTGGCGCAGGCGGAAGTTCTCAATCTCGTGCTCCGGAGCCTGGACGACCACGGTGCCTTCTGTGTCATAGCCCGCACGCCCCGCACGGCCGGCGATCTGGTGAAACTCGCGGGACTTCAGCACGCGGTGTTTAACGCCGTCGTACTTGGTCAGGCCCGTCATCAGGACCGTGCGGATCGGCACGTTGATGCCCACGCCCAGGGTGTCGGTGCCACAGATGATCTTCAGCAGACCCTTCTGAGACAGTCTCTCGACCAGGCGGCGGTACTTGGGAAGCAGACCCGCGTGGTGCACGCCGATGCCCTTGCGCAGCAGGCGCGAAAGCGTCTTGCCGAAGGCGGAGGTGAAACGGAAGTCGCCGATTTCCTCGGCAATGGCTGCCTTGGCCTCGTCGTTGACGAGCTTCATGCTGGTCAACGCCTGGGCGCGCTCGATGGCCTCGCGTTGGGTGAAGTGGACGATGTAGATCGGCGACTTGCCGTCGCTGATCAGTTCCTCCACTGTCTCGTGGACGGGAGTGTAGACGTAGTGGAAATCCAGAGGCACCGGACGGGTCGTACCTGTGACCAGCGTGGTTTGGCGCCCCGTGCGCTGAGTGAGGTCATCCTCCAGCCATTTCGTATCGCCCAGGGTGGCGCTCATCAACAGGAACTGCGCTTTAGGGAGCTCCAGCAGCGGAACCTGCCACGCCCAGCCGCGGTCGGGTTCGGAATAGTAGTGGAACTCGTCCATCACTACCTGGTCGATTTTCGCCTCCGCTCCGTCGCGGAGGGCGATGTTGGCAACGATTTCGGCGGTGGCGCAGATGATCGGCGCGCCACCGTTGACTGTGGCGTCACCAGTCATCATCCCGACATTCTCCGGGCCGAAGGTTTGGCACAGGTCGAAGAACTTCTCACTCACCAGGGCTTTGATCGGCGCGGTGTAGAAGCTGCGCTGCTTGCGCGCCATGGCGATGAAGTGCGCGGCGATGGCAACCATCGACTTGCCGGATCCCGTGGGGGTAGCCAGGATGACGTTGTCCTGGGCAACCAGGGCGGTCGCGGCTTCCTCCTGGGCGGGGTAGAGGTTGATGCCGCGGTCGCGCGTCCAACCCAGAAAGGATTCCAGAATCGCATCGTCGATCAGGGATTCTGGGACCTCATCGAGGTCGGGGAGGAGCTCGGCCAGTTCTGCGGCAATACCCACGTCGTCTACTTTTCCTCTACTTGTTTTCTTCCGGGCCGTCGGTGCCAGCGGAGCCGCCATCGCTGCCGCCCTCGTCCGACATGTTCTGTAGGAAGGCCTCGAATTCCGCCCCTAGCTCTTCGCCAGTGGGGATATCCTGGCCGGGCTGCAGCAGATTGTTTTCCCGCTTGCGGCGCATCCGCTCCATTTCCGCGTCGTACTGCTGCTCCAGTGCGCTGACGACCGTCGCAATCTCCTGCGAATCGTCGACCTGGTCCTGCAGCTGGCGCTGAACCCGCTCCAGCTCGCCCTCCAGCGCCTTCAACGGCAGTTCGCGGTTGGCAACTTCGCCGAAAGCCTGCAGCAGTCGCAGGGTTGCCTCTGGGTAGTCGGAGGCCGCGATGTAATGCGGAACGTGGGCCGTGAAACCGATGGTCTCAAAGCCATGCCGGTTCAGCTTCTTCTCGGTCTCCAGCGCCGCCGCACCGGGGACAATCATGCGGGAATCCCAGGTGTGGTAATCCCGGATCAGCGACGCCTCCGAAGCGTGCGCAGAGATCACCAGGCTACGAGTGTGCGGAACCGTCATCGGCGCGGAATACAGGGAGGCCACCATGCCTACCTGACCACGGCGGGCCAGATCCACGACGGCGTCACTAAAAGCACCCCACTTCAGATCTGGTTCCAGACCGCTCAGCAGCAAGAACGGGCGACCCTGCGTATCCTTCACAAGGTGCAGGTCAAGACGAATGTCCTCGCTGTCCACGACCTTGGAATTATCGATCGTCACGCCGGGGCGCCGGGAACGGTAGTCGATCAGCTCGTCAATCTTGAACGAGGCCACGGGGCTGTGCTCGAGGGCGGCAAGGAGGTGAGAGCTGGCGCTGGACACAGCTTGCCCCGCATCCGCGTAGCCCTGCAGGGCTACGAGCATCGGCAGCTCTTCGCTGGGCGCGCCATCGCCAGACGTGCCTTCACCCAGCACAGCTGGTTCGTCGGCGATAGACTGTCGATCGAATTGGATCGGAGCTGGGTATTCTAGCTCGTACATCCGTCCCGTCGACTGCTGCTCTGTGCGGTCGTTGTTTTCGAAGTGCTCATGCATAGTTTCGCTCTCCCTTCCGGCGGAACCTGTGTCCAACCAAGCACCGTCTGCCTAGCCTATCAGGCGCTTCGGACACGTTTATTCACAGTTGTGAGTTATCCACAGGCCCCTGGGGCTTCCATGCCGAAGTTCTCCCGCGCGTCGGCGAAAAACTCTTCCCTCGGCGACTATCTGTGGCATGAACAACTCACCAGAAGACAACCAGCGCAGCACACAATCTATTCCCACCCCTTCGGTTCACCTCGGCGCAGATAAGGGGAAGCTCATCGCCGCGATCCCCTCGCTGCTGGGATTCCCGCCCGTCGATTCCATGGTTCTCATTGGTCTTGTCGCGTCCGCCGACACGGATTCGCTGGCGGAGGGGCATCGTCGCTTCCGCATTGGTCCGGTCCTGCGTTGCGATCTACACCCCGTTGCCGTCGACGAAGCGGTGCGCGGTCTCTCTCGAATTCTTTGTGACGCCCCAGCGGCAGAGGCCATCATCCTCGCGATCGGAAACAATGACGACTGCCTGGGGACCTGTATGGCAACCGCCACGAACCAACTCCAGCGCGACTGCGTGGAGCTGCAATCCGCCCTGATCGTTCGGCGTATCGCCACGGGGGAGGAGTGGACCGACCTGCTGGACGGGGAAAAGGGCACGGTGGATAGCGTAGAGACCAATGAGCTGGCCGACATCAGTGCCTTAAGCGGAGCACGCAAGATGCGTGGCAGGGAAGAGATGGAACAGTGGCTGGATCCGGCGAACCTCCTGGAACCCGACTGGATCATCGAGGATCGTGGGGAGGCCTCGACGGTGGATCTGATCCAAGTGCTGATATCAGTCGCCTCCGTAGCCAACGGCACGCGGGTGCTAGAGGAAGAGTGCGAGCACGAATACTTGGTGGATAGCTTGGCCGCCGTCTGCAGTGACGAATTGCTGCACACGCTGGTCATCGCTTGGTCGTTGGGCGCGAACAGCGCGATTTTGCGGGAGATGCTGGCCAGCACGGCCCGTCGGACGACAGGAGCTGTGCGCCGGCGAGTGATGCTGATCCTGGCTCTTGTGGCCTCTGCAAACGACGAGGGAGTGTTGGCCTATCACACCTTGAATCGCCTGCTAGAGGAGCTGCAGGCGGATCTCCGCGCGGAGGATGCCTGCCACATGCTGGATAATCTGGGGCAGGCGCCGTGGATCGATGACGAGGAGACGGATAGCCTCGCCGATGCACCGGAGGATGTGCTTCAGAGGGTAGAGAATGAAGCCTCCTTCGACGGCGAACTGCAGCTTTCCGACATGGACAGCTTCACCGTGGATATCGCGATCGCAGCGTTGGATGCCCACCAGCGTGGAATGATCAAGCTACTGCTAGCCAAGGCCGTGCGCGCGGCCTGCACCGTGATGGCGAATGTGCAGATGGATCTGGACGCGGCCGAAGATGGCAGCGAAGAAGCCAGCGAAAATGAAGCTTCTGAAGGGGAGCATTCATATGTCACCGTCCGCGAGTACGCCGGACTCGACATAGCTTGGGAGTACGAGCGACTACTCCAGACGGTGGATTGGGATGCGATTAACGCTGTGCGGAATGCAACCTATCACCCAGTTGTCCGCTGAAGGCCCACGCGTCGGAGATGATGGTGTGCAGGTCGGAGCGGGTGGGGTTCCACCCCAACTCTGACTTCGCCTTCGCAGAGGAAGCGATAAGAGTGGCCGGGTCGCCAGCGCGACGGGGGGATTCGATCGCTGGGATCGGATGGCCCGTGACCTCTCGGCAGGTTTCGATGACCTCGCGCACGCTAAATCCGTCGCCGGAACCCAGGTTGAAGATGCGGTGGGTGCCGGAGGCATTGGAAGCTGCTGCCAGGAGGTGCGCGTCCGCGAGATCGCGGATGTGGATGTAATCGCGCACTGCAGTTCCATCGGCGGTGGCGTAATCGGTGCCGAAGATAGAGATGTGTTCGCGGTGGCCGAGCGCGACCTGCAAAACCAGCGGAATCAGGTGCGTTTCCACCTTGTGGTTCTCACCGATAGTGCCGTAGGCGCCGGCTACGTTGAAGTAGCGCAGGGACGTGGCACCCAGACCATAGGCCTTTGCGTAGGAGGTGATCATGTGGTCGATTGCCAACTTGGAGGCGCCATAAGGATTGGTTGGCGCGGTTGGCATGTCCTCGGTGATGGGCACCTGCTCCGGCTCGCCATAGGTGGCGGCAGTGGAGGAGAACACAAGGTTCTTCACCCCATGCTCGTGCATCTGACCCAGCAGGTAAAGGCTAGTTCCTACGTTGTTGTGCCAGTAGATATCCGGCTTCTCCACCGATTCGCCGACCAGCGAGCGGGCGGCGAAGTGCATTACTGCAGCGACATCCCCGGCGGCGAAGACGTCGGAGATTACATCGCGGATATCGCCCTCAACGAAGTTCGCGCCGTCCGGAACTGCGTACCCGTTGCCGGTGGTTAGATCGTCGACGACGGTCACACGGAAGCCGTGTTCGAGAAGTACGGTGGCGCAGACACTGCCGACGTAGCCGGCACCGCCGGTGACCACGATGTGGGAGGAAGGCGGTAGGACGGAGGTGGAAAGATCGATATTGTTCACACGTCCAACGCTACCGCACTGACTAGTTGGTCTCCTTTACCCGCACGGCGTGGGATAGTTCTTCCGGCACGACCATGGTGCCGTTGTCGTTGCCGAACTCCAGGCCGTCCTCGGTAGCGACCAAGGTGACGACGCTGCCGGGTCGCATGTCCAGCGCGTGGAACTTCGCCATCAACTTGTGCTCGACCTGAACGATTTCGTTGATACTCAGGATCTTGACCGTGATGGGCTCTGCCGGATCGAGGTCAGAGGCGCGCTGCGAGGAGCCTTCCTGCAGCGTGCGGATCTTGTCTCGCATGTCGGCACGTTCGGCCTCCGGGACGCTATCCATCAGCTCGTCAAGTCCGGGGATCGGGTTGCCGAATGGGGAGGTGGAGTATTCGCTTAGAACCTTGACTAGCTGCACTTCGACTTCGTCGCCCATGACGTGCTCCCAGCGACAGGCTTCGTCGTGCACCTTCTCCCAGGGCAGTCCAATAACGTCCGTCAGCAGGCGCTCGGCCAGGCGGTGCTTACGCATGACGGCGGTAGCAAGTTCACGCCCCTGTGCGCTGAGCTTCAGGGAACGATCTTTTTCAACGGTCAGCAGATTATCGCGCTCCATGCGCGCAACCGTCTGGCTCACGGTAGGGCCGGACTGATCCAGCCGCTCGGCGATGCGGGCGCGCAGCGGAGGAATACCTTCTTCCTCCAACTCGTAAATCGTTCGGAGATACATCTCAGTGGTATCGACGAGATCCCTCACCAGCGCTACGCCCTTTCTATACTGATTGACTTCGACCGATTATAGCCCCGACTGACGGGGCTTGGGGCAGAAGCTTAAGTTCGAGCTTAGACTGCGTATTCGCGCAGCTTGTTCGCGCGGTCGCCCTCGCGCAGCTTGGCCATCACTTCGCGCTCAATCTGGCGAACCCGCTCGCGGGACAGCCCGAAGCGGCGACCAATCTGATCCAGCGTGCGGGGCATGCCATCGTCCAGGCCATAACGTAGCTTGATGACGTCCTGCTCACGCTCCTCCAGAGTGCCCAGCACTGCGCGCACATCGGAGTGGCGCAGGGAAGCCACAACTGCGGTCTCTGCGTCGGTTGCCTCGGAATCCTCGATGAAGTCACCCAGGGGAGCTTCTTCATCGCTACCGACTGGCATGTCCAAGCTCACCGGATCGCGGGATTGCTTCAGCAGCATCTCAATCTTCGATTCCTCAATGCCGGACTCTTCTGACAGCTCCTCGTTGGTGGCCTCGCGCCCCAGCTGCTGGTACATCTCGCGCTTGATGCGGGACAGCTTGTTGACCTGCTCCACCAGGTGGACGGGCAGGCGAATCGTGCGGGACTGGTCGGCCATGCCACGGGTGATGGCCTGGCGGATCCACCAGGTGGCGTAGGTAGAGAACTTAAAGCCCTTGGTGTAGTCGAACTTCTCCATCGCGCGGATCAGTCCCAGGTTGCCCTCCTGGATCAGATCCAACAGGGGCATTCCGCGGCCGGTGTAGCGCTTGGCCAGGGAAACGACGAGTCGCAGGTTGGCCTCTAGCAGGTGGCTGCGCGCTGCCTTGCCCTCGCGAGCCAGCACCTTCAAGTCGCGCTTCTTCGCGCGGGTTAGCTTCTCCGCCGTTGCCAGCAGGTGTTCGGCGTACAGGCCTACCTCGATGCGCTGGGAAAGCTCGACTTCGTCCTCTGCGGTCAGCAGGGCAGTCTTGCCGATGCCGTTGAGGTACACGCGCACGAGGTCAGCCGAAGGGTTTTCGTTGTTACCCCGGCGCCGACCTTTGTCCTCTTTTTTATCGCTATCGTCGGCGGAACCGCCGTTAATCCCTCGATCGTTGCTGACGGCCTGGATGTCGTCATCAAACATGGAGTTGCTCATAGTGCTGGTGTTCCTCCTGTGGCTCGATAGCGCTCAAGCCGTTCAAGATGTGTGGGTTTGTGCCGAAGCTCTAAGGGGTTAACGGACTACTGCGTCGAATTGTTCCCCACACGCCCACAAGGAGGGAACTGTGTGTACCCCCGCACAGGGGTTAGGGAGTGAACCCGCGCAGCGCCGTAGCCAGAAAAATCTTAGCCGACCAGGTTATTTAGCGCTCGATGAGGGTGCTGATTTAGGTCTCGATCAATACGGTAAACGGCCCCTCATTGGCGCTGGAGACCTTCATCATCGCCCCGAATCGACCTGTTTCTACAACTATCCCGCGCTTGCGTAGCAATTCGGCGATTCGGTCGAAGATTGGCTGCGCTGCCTCGCCGGGGGCAGCGTTCGCCCAGGACGGTCGGCGGCCCTTTTTCGTTTCCCCCATCAGGGTGAACTGGCTTACCAGCAACACCTGCCCGCCGACTTCCTCCACGGAGTGGTTCCGTGGCCTGTCCCATGCCTCTCCGTCTGCGGGGAGAAGGCGCAGCTCTGCGATCTTCCGCGCCATCTTTTCCACCGACTCGTTATTCGTCACGTCGTCCACTCCGATGCCCACCAGAGCCAAAAGCGCCGGCCCCTGAACCGCCCCGACGACCTCGCCGTCGACTGTTACTTCGGCACTGCTGACTGTACTTACCACTGCTTTCATTCGTTCCCGTTCCTTTCCCGCAGGTCTTCCGGCACAATCATCCCGTGCCGCACCAAATCAATCGCAATCGGCACCAACTGGTCCACTAGCTGCTCGGCCTCTAGGTCCAGTTCCTGGCCGTTGACGGCGTGATAGAGCTCGGCGACGTCGCCGAGGTTCAGTCCTTCCCAGTTCAGGCCCGCCAGAATCGCCGCCAGCGCCGCATCGATCTGGTGTGTCCACCCCGGACCCTCGGTTCGGGTGAGCGCTAACTCTTCGTCGCCGTAGCCCTGGTTCGTGGTGCTTGCTGTTTTTTCTAGTATGACGCCACGTCGCAGCTGATAGCGCGATCCCACTATCGCGTCGCGGGCCGAACGCCCAGGGACCTCCAAGCCGTCGATCCAGCGGGAGCGGGCGAACCACTCGGCTACCTCCTGGCCCAGGAAAGCTCCTGCTGGTAGCCCGTGGGACAGCGTTTCGACGGTCAGCTCGGTGGGGCCTGAAGTTTTCTCAATGTGAATCCATCCCAGGCCAATGCGGGTGATTCCGTGGGTGGCAAAGTAGTCCAACCACTCGGTGGTGCGGCGCTGCCCGTCTGCGCTGCGCGGATCAATGCTCTCATCCCGCAGCCAAATCGTGACATAGGTGGCGATATCCACCTCCTCGCGCTGTAGCACCCAGGCGCGGGCGCCTTCGTCGGGAAGCCAGCTGAGGATGCGCTCCGCGGCAGAGCCCTCATCCTCGAGAGCCCAGCCGGCCAACAGGTGCGCGTGGCCGGCGGGGGCAAGGTGCGCGACGGAATTCTCAACCACTAGTTTGCTGGCGGCGTCCAGGGGCAGGCCGGAATCGCGATACACGTGCCCCTCTGCGGCGTCCAGATCCACAGACGGACCGATGACGAAGGGCGGGTTCGCGACGATGACGTCGAACTCCTCGCCTGCAAAAGGCTCGAACCACGAGCCCTCAACCCAGTTGATTAGGGGCTCTTCCAGGCCTTGCGCCGCCGCGGCGACGCGGGCGTAGGCCAGTGCGCGGGCGTGGATATCGCTGCCAAAAATTTTTGGGCGGCTTGCGCTGTAGTTGGCGGCCAACACCATCGCAAGCACACCGGAGCCCGTGCCGAGGTCCAACACTCTAGCTTCTTCGGGAAGTCGGGGAATGGAGTTCAGAAGCGAAAGGGGAGCGTTGCCGACGCCGGGGACGTGATCGGAACCCGGGATGCGGAGGTCCAGGGACGCATCCGGATCGGACAGCACCAGTACTTCCGCGTTGCCGTGCGCAGGATGGTGGGCAGGGCGAATGTCGAGGTTGAGCTGCAGCTGATCGTCGGCGCTGACCAGGGCATGCTCTGCCACCAAGCCGGAGGTCACATCTGCCCCGACGAGATCCTGGTAGAAGGTGGCTGGCTGGGGGCGTCGTAAATATATGGCGGCGACCAGCTGCGCGCCCGCAGCATTGCGGCGCTGCAGGTGCCAGTGCGCCGCCGCGGGCGAACCAGATTGCACGGCGGCGACACCTTCGTCGCCGAGCGCCTCCAGGATCAGGGCAGAGCCATACCCACGCGCGATAAGGGTACGAACCAGTTGTTCGGTAGCTGCACTGGGACTACAAGAAGGGCTACAAGAATGGGCAGACATAGGGGATCCTTGCTAGTCGGAGGGGGAGTCGGGGGCTTCGAGGTGATCAATGACCTGCGGGGCCGATTCGGTGGACTCGATCATCGGCCGGGCCGATTCACTCGACAATGCGGCGCGCTGGGCACGGCGCTGTTCGCGGACGAGGGCGGGTTTATAAACCTTGTTGGTGGTCTCGTCGACCTGGCCAGTCTCGTTGGCCAAGAGCACCGCGATCCACGGCAGCGGAATGCTGATCACCGCCACCCCCACAGCCAGGGCAGCGTTATGGGTCACCAGCATCACCACTGCACTCGCAGCGAGCAGAGGGATACGCAGGATCTGCAGCACGGTATAAACCCTGCGACGGTGGTGCCAGCCTTCCAGTGGCGAACTTTTCGCATCCGTGATCACTTCCACCTGTGAGGCACGCCTGGAACGGGATTCACCTCCCGTTTTCCTTTTTCGTGCAACTGCCATGGAACCCACGCTAGTACGCGGCTGGAAAACAGGCAGATTCAGGGGCATGATGGTGAACTGTGAGTAACCCAAGTACGACAACGATTGAACGCCCCGAAGTCAACACAGACTCGACGACGGATGACGATGTACCGAAGTTCTTCCACTACGTAAAGAAGGACCAGATCGTCGAATCCGCCGTGATGGGCAAGCTTGTCGTGGCACTGTGCGGTGAGACCTTCCCCGTGCGCAAGCAGGCGAAGCCGGGGTCGCCCGTCTGCCCGGATTGCGAGCAGATCTACAAGGGGCTGCGCAAGAAGTGAAGCACCTCCGCCTATGGCAGCAGGAGGCACTGAACAAATACGTCGAGACCAGCCCGCAGGACTTCCTGGCGGTGGCAACCCCGGGAGCGGGTAAGACGACTTTCGCCCTGACGATCGCGCGGCTGCTGTTAGACACCCGCACGGTTGACCGGCTGATCATCGTTGTGCCCACAGAGCACCTGAAGGTGCAGTGGGCACAGTCCGCAGCGGGGCAGGGGATTGCGCTCGACGCTGAGTTCACGAACTCCTCACCGTTCAACAACTCCTACGACGGAGTGTGCGTGACCTATGCCCAGGTGGGAATGAAGCCCACCAAGCACTACCAGGTCGCGACCGCGAAGAAGACGTTGGTGATCCTTGACGAGATTCACCATGCCGGCGACGCGAAGAGCTGGGGTGACGGCGTGCGGATGGCCTATGCGCACGTCGAGCGGCGCCTGGCGCTCACGGGTACGCCGTTCCGTTCCGACGATTCGCAGATCCCGTTTGTGCGTTACGAGGCCGTGGAAGGCGCCGACGGCGCGCTGGTTTCCTCCGCCGACTACACCTACGGTTACGCGGACGCATTGAAGGACGGCGTGGTGCGCCCCGTGGTGTTCCTGGCGTATTCCGGGCAGGCGCGGTGGCGTAACTCTGCCGGTGAGGAGTTCGAGGCTCGCCTGGGGGAGCCGCTGAACGCTGAACAGACCGCTCGTGCCTGGCGCACCGCACTGGACCCCAAGGGCGACTGGATTCCCGCAGTGCTGAATGCGGCGCAGACACGTCTGCAGCAGCTGCGGGAGACAACCCCGGACGCGGGCGGGTTGGTGATCGCCACCGACAAGACGACAGCCCGCGCCTACGCGAAGATCCTCGAACGGATCAGCAACACCCCCGTCACAGTCGTGCTCTCTGACGAGGCCGGCGCCTCGGAGCGCATCAAGGAGTTCTCCGCCAGCACTGACGAGTGGATGGTGGCCGTGCGCATGGTGTCCGAGGGCGTGGACGTTCCGCGCCTGGCCGTGGGCGTGTACGCGACGTCGTCCTCCACACCACTGTTCTTCGCCCAGGCTATTGGCCGTTTCGTGCGTTCGCGGCGGCCGGGAGAGTCGGCGTCCATCTTCCTGCCTAGCGTGTCGGTCTTGCTTGAGTTGGCGTCGAAGATGGAGCAGCAGCGCAACCACGTGCTCGGCAAGCCAGATCGGCCGAACGAAGGCTGGGACGACGAGCTGCTGCAGCAGGCCAACCAGGAAAAGAACGAGCCCGAAGAGGATAAAGGCTATGAGTCGGTCGGCGCCGAGGCCGAACTCGACAGTCTGATTTTCGACGGATCGACCTACGGCACTGCGACGCTGAGCGGATCGGACGAGGAGCAGGCCTACCTTGGCCTTCCCGGTCTTTTGGACGCCGACCAGATGCGTACGCTGTTGCGCCAGCGCCAAGCCGAGCAATTGGATGCCCGGGCGAAGGAAGAGGAACAGCGCCGCAAGCAGGAGAAGCAGAACCCCGCGCCCGAAGGCAGTGGCGCTGATCTGCGGAACAAGCGTGTGGCCAGCGAGGAAATTCCCGCGCTGCGGAAGGAACTGAATGCGCTAGTGTCGATGAAGTCGGCTCGGACAGGAAAGCCTCACGGGCAGATTCACAACGATGCCCGGCGAAACTGCGGTGGTCCGGCCACGGCGCTGTGTACCGCACAGCAGTTACGGGATCGCATCGCCTATCTGAGAGACTGGTAGGAATTAGCATGTACGTCGTCGAAGGCAATAGGCACTAGAGCCCTGAAATAGGGCTGTGAAAAAAGGGCACTGAAAGGCAGGCCACGTGGCTCGGGAAGATTACACCGATCTGGACAAGTCCCATGCACAGAAGATTGAGCGCCAAAAGATACAACCCCGCGCCGTCGGCGGGTTGAGCTTGGCGGCGCTGCTTGTTGGCATACTGGCGATCCCCGCAGCTATCTTCCCCCTGGTTGGCGTGGTCGTGGCTGCGGTAGCCATTGTGGTGGGAATAATTGCTGTGATCAGGGCGAACCGCCGGGGAACGCAGCGCAGCTACGCAATCATTGGCTTGGTTCTGGCGGTGATTTCGATGGCTATGGCGATCTTCTTCACACAGGCCGCGATGAAGAGCATCGAGGGGTGCGAAACCCTCCGCGGCACGGAGTTCTCCGACTGCGTGAAGAACAACCAGAACAAGTAGCCGCGAGGCGCCGAGAGCTCGACTAGTCCAGGTAGTCGCGCAGAACCTGGGAGCGCGACGGGTGGCGCAGCTTCGACATCGTCTTGGACTCGATCTGGCGGATGCGCTCACGCGTTACGCCGTAGACCTGGCCGATCTCGTCTAAAGTGCGTGGCATGCCGTCGGTCAGGCCGAAGCGCAGCTTCACCACACCAGCCTCACGCTCGGACAGGGTGTGCAAGACGTCCTGCAGCTGATCCTGCAGCAGGGTGAACGAAACCGCATCGACGGCCACGACGGCCTCCGAATCCTCGATGAAGTCGCCCAGCTGGGAATCGCCCTCGTCGCCGATGGTCTGATCCAGGGAGATCGGTTCGCGGGCGTACTGCTGGATCTCCAGCACCTTGTCCACGGTGATATCCATTTCGCGGGCCAGCTCTTCGGGGGTGGGCTCGCGGCCCAGATCCTGCAGCAGCTCGCGCTGGATGCGGCCCAGTTTGTTGATGACCTCCACCATGTGTACCGGAATGCGGATGGTGCGAGCCTGGTCCGCCATTGCGCGGGTGATGGCCTGGCGGATCCACCAGGTGGCGTACGTGGAGAACTTGTAGCCCTTGACGTAGTCGAACTTCTCCACCGCACGGATCAGACCCAGGTTGCCTTCCTGGATGAGGTCCAGGAAGGCCATGCCGCGGCCGGTGTAGCGCTTCGCAAGGGAAACCACCAGTCGCAGGTTGGCCTCCAACAGGTGATTCTTTGCACGGCGACCATCGCGGTCGATCTCGCGGAGATCGCGGCGGTTCATTGGGGAGAGCTTCTCACCCGACTCCTTGATCTCCTGCAGGCGGTAGGCGGCGTAGAGGCCGGCCTCAATTCGCTTGGCGAGGGAGACCTCCTGCTCTGCATTCAGCAGGGCTACCTTGCCGATCTGCTTCAGGTACGCACGGACGGAGTCCGCAGAGGCGGTAAGCTCCGCGTCCTTCCGGGCCTGGCGCAGCGCGGCGGATTCATCCTCGTCCCAGACGAAGCTACCGTCGTTCTTCTCTTCCTCGTCGTCATCCGAGTCAACGTCATCGGAATCTTCGTCGTCCTCGTTCAGATCGTCGTCCTCTAGATCATCGTCGAGGTCGTCATCTTCCAAGTCATCGTCATCGTCGAGGTCGTCGTCCAGATCATCGAGATCGTCCAGGTCGTCGAGATCGTCGTCCAGGTTATCGATGTCATCGAGGTCGTCCGGGTCGCGGTCGAAGTCGTCGTTATCAACGCCAGCGTCGTTGTCCTTGCCCTCGACCTGCGCGGCAGTCGCCTTCGTCGTTTCCTCAGCGACTTCAGCGGCCTCTGCGGCGGCCTTCGCTGCCTTGGTTCCCCGCTTGGTGGTTGCCTTCTTCGTGGCCTTGCGGGTGGTCTTCTTCGCAGTCTTTTTCGCGGCCTTCTTGGCAGCCTTCTTTGCGACCTTCTTCGCCGTCTTCTTAGCGGTCTTCTTCGCCGCCTTCTTCACGGGAGTGGACGCCTGCTCCTCAACCGCATTGGTCGTATCCACGTCGTTCGACGTGGCTGCCTTGGGTGCAACCTTCTTAGCTGCAGTCTTCTTCGCGGCCGTCGACTTCTTTGCCACCTTGCGGGCAGTCTTCTTCGCTGCCGTCTTTTTTGCTACCTTACGCACAACACCCTGTGCGTCATCGCCGGTGGTGGTCGAGTCGTTCGCTGCCACGGAAGCCCTTTCGCTCGTAGTGCATGGTGCAACGAATGGCCGCATGTGGTGGCCACATTCCTGTAGGGAATTGGATTGCACCAGGTTACGGCACGCCCGCAACCATTGGTCTAGGGGGTTCTGCGAACCCCTATTCTGGGAATCGACCGCCCATTATAACTCAAAAAATCGGCACGTGTGCCAAGGGTCCCCGGTCTTTCTATGGTTTGATTCCGTCCCGCACGGCCATGGCGGCGCCGATGATGCCTGCCTGGTTGCGAAGCTTGGCGGGAATAACTTCCTGCTCGACGGTCAGCAAAGGCACCCACTTGTCTGCCTTGCGGGAGATACCACCGCCGACGATGTAGCGCTGGGGGCTAAACAGCGCACTGTAAGCGTGCAGAACCTCGTCCACGCGCGCAGCCCACTTCTTGTAAGACAGCTCTTCGCGATCCTTGGCCGCGGAACTTGCGTACCACTCCACATCGCCGTTCTTGTCGTAGGGAAGGTGCCCCAGCTCGGAGTTGGGGAAGAGGTGGCCGTCGCACAGCATCGCAGACCCAATTCCGGTGCCGAAGGTCAGCATCAGCACCGCTCCCTCCTTGGCGCTGGCCTCTCCGTACTCAACCTCTGCCAGGCCGGCTGCGTCAGCGTCGTTCAGCACTGCGATTTCGCGTTCCCCGAGGTGGCGCTTGAACAGCTCTTGCAGGTCGGTGTCGATCCAAGACTTATCGATATTGGCTGCAGTGCGGGCGCGCTGGTTCTTCACAACGGCCGGGACTGTCACGCCTACTGGGCCGTTCCACTCTGCCATGTCCATGAGCTTGCGTACGACCTCTGCCACCGCATCCGGGGTAGAGGGCTTCGGCGTGAGGATCTTGAAGCGTTCGGTGACCAGTTCACCGGTGTTTAAGTCCACCACGGCGCCTTTGACGCCGGAGCCGCCGATATCTACACCGAAACTCAGCTGCTGCTTGTGCTGTTCACCCTGGCTGGAAATATCCTCAGTCATGCGCTTAACCCTACCTTGAACCTTCATTACTCCGCTGAGTTGTCGGAGGTGATTACGGTGGCGATTATGGCACAGTGGTGATCATGGAAAGTTCCCACATCGCCCACGATGTAGCACGCGTCCTCAACAGCACGCAGAAAGATAGCCCCGGCAAGGTGCAGCTTCACGTCTTCGATGAAGCCGTCACGGGGCGGGAGGATCGGGCGTCGATAAATAAAGAAACCCTGAGCCCAGCCCAGCTAGAGGTCGTAGCCCTCGAGGTGGCGCTGAATGCCGCTGCTCTTATTCGACGCCGCCGCGCCGAACTGGCCGACGAGCATGGTCACGTTGGCGTGCTGGGGACGAAAACCTCCGAGGTGGACCCCGTCACGGAGGTAGATCAAGCCAGTGAGAAGCTGATTCGTGAGCAGCTGGTGGAGCGAGTGCCGGGTTCCCGGGTACTTGGTGAGGAAAGCGGGCTGAGTGACGGGGACAGTGCAGGTGACGGGGCTGGCGGGGAGGTTCTGTGGATCGTAGATCCGATCGATGGAACCGTGAACTTCCTCTACGGCGTACCTGCATATGCGGTGAGTATTGCCGCGGTGGTGGATGGTCAGCCGATGGCGGGCGTGGTTGTCGATGTGAAGGCTGGTGAGGCATACGTGGCACACGCTGGAGGACCGGCACGGCGACTCAGCGGAGCTGGCAGCGCTGGTGAGGGTGGCGAAGAAGTGCTGCGTGTCGTTCCGGCGCAGACTGAAGCGAGCCTGGGCCGCGCTTTGGTAGCGACGGGGTTCTCCTACGTGGCCGAGGACCGGCGCCGCCAAGCCGAGCGGCTGACGCGACTGCTGCCGCGGGTGCGTGATATCCGTCGCATCGGTTCGGCCGCGTTGGACCTCTGCCGCGTGGCCAGCGGGGAAGTGGATGCGTATTTCGAGCACGGATTGGGGCCGTGGGACCATGCCGCCGGAGCGCTCATTGCAGCGCGGGCGGGGGCGATTGTGGCAGCGCCTGACTACGCCGTGATGAAGGAAGGAAAAGCGCTGGTTATGGCCGTTAAACCCGGCGTTGCTGTTGAGCTCGCTGAGTTGCTTGCGGACTAGGCGCGGGGGGAGGGGAAGTACCCCAATAGTCGCCCCTACCGCGCGTGAAAGTGACAAGTGCGGTACTGGTGCTCTACGATCCGCGAACAGCGAGCAAATTTAAGCAATTTTCAGCTAGTTCATCACGAAGGATCCCCACATGGCGACTGACTACGACGCACCCCGGCGACGTTCCGAAGACGACATCGAGACCGACTCTCTGGAGGGGCTGAAAGCGGCGGAAAAGGCCGAGCCAGCTATCTCTGATACCGACGACGGCGAGATCGTTGAACCCTTCGACGTTCCGATGGCGGATCTGTCCGGTGAGGAACTATCGGGTTCTGTCATCCCGCGTCAAAACGACGAGTTCACGTGCAGCGTCTGCTTCCTGGTGCAGCACCGCAGCTGCATTGCGGAGACCGTCAGTGACGGCGAGTACATCTGTAAGGACTGCGCATAGCGCTCAGTTCTGCCCTTAGCTGTAAGGACGGCGCTAATAGCCCTTACAGAAGAACCAGTTAGTAGATCGGGCTCCCCAGCTTCTCTAGAACCTCTTGAGGTTCCTTAGTGGAAATCAGCCAATAGGGCGTGGGATCGTCCGGATCGTTCAAAACCAACATTGCCATCGTTGGGATCCAGCCCTTGTGCACGACATATGCGGCAGGGTCCAGCTGGCGCCCCATGGCGGCGCGCTTAGCGGTGGGGGGAATAACCAGGCTCCGGCTGACCACTTCCGCGGGCAGTTTAGCGGGTCCGACGTGGAGCCAGCGCTCACCGGAGGAATCCTCTGTGACCTGCACTTTGGTGCGGGAGAAGTGGATTAGTGCCCAGATGGCCAGCGCTCCGGAAACAACCAGGGCGACGTAGAAAGCCCACATCGGTCGGCCCATCTGTGCCTGCCAGGAAATGATTGCCACAACGCCTGCGGCGAAGAGCCACCACACCAGGGGGACACGCTGATGCTCCGAATACAGCAGCTTCTCCTGCTGATTGTCCGATGCCACTTGAAAACTCCTGTTGATTGTTTGCTTCTAGTGCTGTGAAGCAATTCTAGCCCCACCGCGTTTGGACATCGTAACTTTGCCCGCTGACTTGTTAGTCTTGGTGATCGTGACCTCTAAGCAGAATGCAACTGATAGCACTAGCTCTTGTGGTAGCGACGCCCCGCTGCGCATCGTCCGGTTGGACAAGGAGCTGCCCTTGCCGCGTCGCGCCCACTCGACGGATGCGGGCATCGACCTTTACGCAGCGACGGATGTGACCATTGCCCCGGGGCACCGGGAGCTGGTGGGCACTGGCATTGCCATCGGGCTGCCGGTAGGGACTGTGGGGTTGGTGCACCCGCGCAGTGGGCTTGCATTGAAGAAGGGGCTTTCCATCGTGAATGCGCCGGGGACGATCGATGCAGATTACCGCGGCGAGATCAAGGTATGCCTAATCAACTTGGATCCCGAGCAGCCGATTGAGCTGGCCCGCGGTGAGCGCATCGCGCAGCTGTTGGTACAGGAAGTGAGCCTGTGCGACGTGGAGGAAGTAGACAGCGTCGACGACCTGGGGGAGACCGTCCGTGGCGCGTCCGGGTACGGGTCGACCGGCGTATAAGACACATAGAAGCTAGTCACAGAAGTAAGCCAATCCAGAGAATCGGAGTTTGATGATGTTTGGGCGCAAGAAGAAGGACAACAACCCCGCTGAAGAGATGGAGCAAGTGGTGGCCGAGCAGGGGCAGGAAGACAACGACTTCGGCCCCTTTGACGGTGACACCGTGAACTTCGAGGACTTCGACTTCTCGGACTTCTCCGCCGCTGCCCTCGACCTGGGTTCCATGGTGATTCCAGTGCCTCATGACGGTGGAGTGACTGTGGAGATGGGGCCGGAGGGGCCACAGATGATTCACTTGCAGGTTGACAGTGGTCGCCTGACACCCGTAGCTTTCGCTGCGCCGCGCAACGGCGACCTGTGGGCCGAAACCATCGACGAGACCGTGGCGGGCATGACCAAGGACGGCCTGGAAGTGCACCTGGAGGATGGCCCGTGGGGCCAGGAAATCTGTGCAGTCGCTGGTGAGGGGCAGATGCGCATCATCGGCGCCAACGGCCCGCGCTGGATGTTCCGCATGACGTTGGCTGGTGAAAAGTCCAAGGCCGAGGATCTGGCTTTGATCGCCCGAGAGATCGTCGCACGTACCTTTATCCGGCGTGGCAATGATCCGATCCCGGCTGGTCAGGCGCTGCCGGTGTTGATGCCACCGCCTCTGCAGGAGCAGATGGAGCAACAGCTGCGGCAGATGGAAGGCGAACAGAACGGCGGAGAACAGCAGTAATGGCCGAATCGACCGAATCGGCGGAATCTGGACAGAAGCAGAGCCAAACCAAGGAAGAGCCGGGCACTCTGCTAGAGCAGATGGGTGGTCTGTCCGGGCTGGTTTCGTCGACCCTGCCCGTGCTTGTCCTCGTGCCTGTGAACAGTCAATGGGGGCTAACACCTGCTTTGATTTCCGCGCTCGCAGTGGCGGTGGCGATCCTGGTGTGGCGGCTGGCGCGAAAGGAAAATCTACAGCCCGCAATATCCGGCTTCATGGCCGTCGCGCTGTGCGCGGCCATTGCTTGGTTCATGGGGGATGCAAAGGGATATTTCGCCTACGGCATCTGGTATTCGCTGGTGGCAGGCATCGCCTTCATCATTTCGATCTTTGTTCGCTGGCCCCTGGTCGGCGTGATCTGGCGCGGAATCAATGGCGACGACCAGCGTTGGCGCACTAACCGTCGGGCCGTGCAGGCATTCAACATCGCCACGATTGCCTGGGCACTGGTGTTCCTTGCACGCTTCGGCATTCAGCAGTGGCTCTATGTGGCCGACAAAACCGACGCGCTGGGTTACACCCGTATTGCCATGGGATGGCCGTTGACTCTTGTCGCGGTGGCCGTCACCGTCTGGGCCGTCAAGGCTGCGAACAAGGCGGAGGGCCGGCACTCGGAGAACGCTGATCAACCCGAGAAGGCGGAGACCGACAGCACCGTGGGAAATGACGAAGAAGTGGAAGCGGATGGGCGTCACTAAGAAGGAAGAAGCAGTGATCAACCTGGAGGGGCCAGCCAACGGCGGCACCGTGATTGGTCGGCTAGACGGGCAAGTCGTGTTTGTGCGCGGTGGGCTGCCCGGGGAGCATGATGTGACGGTTGCGCTGGATCCGGCGCGGAAATCGAACTCCAAGAAGGGCTTCCGGACCGGTGAGGCGACAGCGGTCGGCCAGCCACACCCGCACCGCGTGGAACCTCTGTGTCCAGCGGCGAAGGCGGGAGCGGGCTGCTGTGACCTGGACTTTGTGGACGCTATCGGCGCGCTGGATTTTAAGAAGCAGGTCGTACTGGACCAGCTGCGCCGGGTGGGCAAGATCGACGCCGAGACGTTGAACCAGATCGAGGTGACCACGAAGAGCCTGGAACCTTACGCGGGTTCACGTACCCGAGTGCGCCTGGCCGTTGACGCCCAAGGCACCGTCGGGCAACGCGCCCGCGGCTCCCACGACGTTGTGTCGGTGGAGCACGAATGCGCGCAGTGGAGTGACGCACTGAAGGACGGTTTGGCGCAGGACATCCAGCAACTGCAGGAGGCAGGGCGACTGACCCCGAACTCGGAAATCGCCGTGGCGGTGGGGGACGACGGCACCCGGCGCATGGTGCAGCTGCAGGGATCGGCTGGACGACCGCAGGCGGAAGCGCTTACGGGCGGACCACTTCCCACCGTCACCCGCACAGTGCATTATGGCGAGGGCTTGGATCGCGAGTTCGATGTGCAGTGGGAGAGCCAGGTACAGGACTTCTGGCAGGCTCACAGCGCTGCACCGCAGTTCTATTCCAGCTGGATCGCGCGGCACATACCGCCAGCGCCGGGTAGCAGGTTAACGGCAACGGCTGAATCTCCGACCGCGGGCAAGCAGCGCGCTTCCGTCGCGTGGGACCTCTATGGCGGCGCGGGCGTATTCAGTGCCGCGCTGTCCCGTAAAACCGACCGCGTGGTGTGCGTAGACGTTGCCGGGAGCGCCAGTGAAGCCGGGGCGCGGGCCTTGGATGCGGCGGGAATCGACAACGTTGAGTTCGTCGACGGAGATGTAGCCCGAAGCGTTTCTAGCCTCCCGCGGGGCGGAAAAGTCCACGCCGTGGTTGTGGATCCGCCGCGCACGGGTGCGGGTGCGCAAGCAATTATCGACATCGCTAAGGCACGGCCGCGCCACGTGGTGCACGTCGGATGTGACCCTGCCACTGCAGCCCGTGACCTGGGTGTATGGATTCAGCGGGGCTATGCGATCAAGGAGCTGTGCGTAGTGGATGCATTCGGCCTTAACCACCACGTAGAGCTATTGGCATATCTAGTTCCTACCCGTGGCCGTCGAGCTGGTTCACGAGCTGATTCTTAGGTAGCAGCGCGGACTCACAGCGGATTCTTTCAATTCGCTAGGGCGCCGTTAGAATAGAACGAAAATCACTCATCGGCGCGCGATAAAGGATGGAGAAGAGTAGCTTCACATGGGAATTCTCGACAAGGTGTCCTCGCCCGCTGACCTAAAGGGACTGGATGCAGACCAGCTCGAACAGCTGGCCGCGGAGATTCGCGAGTTTCTGATCCAGAAGGTCTCCGCCACCGGCGGCCACCTGGGGCCGAACCTGGGCGTAGTGGAGCTGACCATCGCGATGCACCGGGTATTCGATTCGCCGTCGGACCCGCTGATCTTTGACACCGGCCACCAGGCCTATGTGCACAAGATCCTGACCGGTCGCCGTGACCTCTTCGATACCCTACGCCAAAAGGATGGCCTGTCCGGCTATCCCGACCGCGCGGAATCCCCGCACGACTGGACTGAATCTTCCCATGCTTCCGCATCTCTGTCCTACGCGGATGGTCTGGCCAAGGCGTTTGAACTCACCGGGCAGGTGCACCGGCACGTCGTTGCCCTCGTGGGCGATGGTGCCCTGACCGGTGGTATGACCTGGGAGGCGCTCAACAACATCGCTGCAGCAAAGAAGCGCAGCCTTGTTGTTGTCGTCAACGACAACGGGCGCTCTTATTCCCCGACGATCGGCGGCCTGGCCGAGAACCTGGCCGCGCTGCGCCTACAGCCCATGTACGACCGGGTGATGGATACCGGAAAGAACGCCCTCGGACGCATGGGCTGGGTCGGCGACCGTGCCTTCCAGGTGATTCACGGCTTCAAGGAGGGCGTGAAGCACACCGTTATCCCGCACGAGATGTTCCCGGAGCTGGGGCTGAAGTACATCGGCCCGGTCGACGGCCACGACCTCAAGCAGGTGGAAAACGCCCTGCGTTATGCCAAGGACTACGGCGGCCCAGTTATCGTCCACACCGTGACGCAGAAGGGCAAGGGTTTCGACCCAGCGGAGCAGGACGAGGCCGACCAGATGCACTCGACCGGCGTGATCGACCCGATTACCGGCGAGTCGATGGCGAAGAAGACCGAGGGCGCAATCAGCTGGACCAAGGTGTTTTCCAATCGCCTGATCGATATCGCCAACGAGCGCGAGGACGTAGTTGCCATCACCGCCGCCATGGCTGGCCCTACGGGTCTGGCCGACTTCGCCAAGGTACACCCCAGCCGTACTTACGACGTCGGCATCGCCGAGCAGCATGCGGTGACCTCCGCTGCCGGCTTGGCGCTCGGTGGTCTGCACCCCGTCGTTGCTGTGTATTCGACATTCCTGAACCGCGCCTTCGACCAGCTGCTGATGGACGTCGCCTTGCTGAAGCTAGGTGTGACACTCGTCCTCGACCGCGCGGGCATCACCGGTTCCGACGGCGCCAGCCACAACGGTATGTGGGACATGTCGATCACGGGCATCGTGCCGGGCATCCACGTCGCCGCGCCGCGTGATGCGCGCACCCTCGAGCTGGCACTCGACCGTTCGGTGGCCATCGACGATGCGCCTACCGTGGTGCGTTTCCCGAAGGGCAACGCCCCCGCAGCGATTCCTGCGGTGCGAGAGGAAGCCGACTACGACGTGCTCTTCGAGCAGGGCGGCGACGGTGCCGATTCTGGCAAGAAGGTGCTCATTGTTTCCTTCGGCGCTCTGGCCGCGCAGGCCCTCGCTGCCGCCCAAGCTCTTTGTGACGCCGACTTTTCCGCCACCGTCGTCGATCCCCACTGGGTCATTCCCACGTCGGAGAACCTGCTGGAGCTGGCCAAGGACTTCGATCTGGTTGTCACGATCGAAGACAACGGCATCCACGGTGGTGCCGGCAGCACCCTGCAATACGAGCTATCCGCCGCGGGCATTGACGTGCCGGTACGGATCCTGGGCGTGCCGCAGAAGTTCCTGGCTCACGCCTCGCGCGGGGAAGTGCTGGAGGAGCTCGGCTTGGACGTCGACACGGTCGTGGACACCGTACTGGGCTACGCCCAGAAGCTGTAGTCCCCGCTATACACCCCGGCCACGGCGGGGAGGGTGGCGTTGAGGAGGACCTCTACCTGCCACGGACGCAGCCCCAGGCTTTCCCATTGAGCGCCCAGCAGATCCTCCCATTCGGCCAGTGGGTCGGCCGCCCCGTCGTAGGCATGGCTGGCCTCCGCCAGCCAGCAGGCCCAGGCGGCTTTGCGCAGGTTTCGCCTGGTGACGATGGTATCCAGCCGTATCTGTAGATTATCGGCGACGTCGTCCGCCGCAGACAGGATTGCATCTGCGTAGGCAGCGGCGCGCGGGTATTCCTGGGACCAGATCTTGTGGTCGGGAATCCCGGGGGACGAGTGCCGGGGCGCACGGTAGTGCTCTAGTTCGAGGTCGTAAGGGGCGGAGGTGAGGGCGTCCGAAAGAACCTCAGTAAACCGCCTGCGAGCCCGCGGGGCAAGGCGAACCCGCGAGCGGTGCAGACAAAATCGGAGTTGCTTCAGCGCAGCATTCGGATCGTCGACGACGTGACCGGCGATGGCGACGATGTCGCGGCTGCGCAGGATGGTTTCGGGGGATAGATCGCGGTGGCGGGCCAGTTGATCGCGCGCCTCCCACAGGTCGTGGGCGACCTTGCGTGACAGAGGCTCGCGCAGGGAGGAAAGCCCCTTTAGCGACGTCCAGTCGGGGGCGGCCAGGGCAGTGGCGGATGCGAGCACGTGGGCGCATTCCTGGCTGTACCACTCGGTGCGACCCATTTCGGCGAGCTCCCGTATGCAGAGCGTGTGGATCTCGATGAGCCATTCCACGTCCAAGGCCGCGTAGTTGAGCATTTCTGCATTCAGTGGCCGGCGCGACCAGTCGGCGTTGCCCTTGTCCTTTGGTACTTCGATGCCGAAAAAATCTTCCAGCAGGCCGGACAGCCCGATGCGTTCGGCGCCGAGGATCTGAGCCGCGATCTGTGTGTCATGCAGACGCTGCGGCTGCCACCCCAGAGCCATCAGGCAGGGCAGATCCGTGTGTGCGGCGTGCAGGATCCAGTCGGCGCTATTGACGACCTCCGACATGCGGGCGGTGGCCGTGGGCTGCGCTTCTGGGTCGATGAGGAAGGTTCCGGCACCGTGGCGCCGCAGCTGGATGAGGAAGGCGCGGTCGTTGTAGCGGTAGGCGGAAGCGCGCTCGGTATCGATGGCGATGGGGCCGGTTCCCGCGGCGAGAGCGCGGGTGGCTTCCTTGATCTGCTCCGGGGTGTCCCGCAGAGGCGGGGTACCGGCGGCGGGGACAGATACAAAGCTCACACGACAACGATACGCCACGGGCGCGTTGCTGGCCGCTGGAGCTGCACTGCGGAGGCGTGCGATTTAAGAGTCGTTGGCGGCGCTGGCGGTGCCCGCGGAACGGGCGCCGAAGGCGAGTGCGGTCACACCCTCTGGTGGCAAGCCAGCGACGTTGGCCAGAACCTCGGCAAAAGCCTGGACGTGGCCGGTCAGGTCAGAGCCGGTGGCAGTCCAGGACGCACGCAGTTCCAGCTGGAAGGCACGCGGCGGGCCACCGATGTCGCCATAACGAACAGAGGCGGTAGAAGTGACCGTTCCGCCGAGGTCGGTGTAGTCGCATTCCGGCGAATCGAGCTGTTCTTTAAGCCAATCCCAGGCAACATCCGGCAACAGGGGGTCGGAGGCAACGGCGGCGTCCATGTCCGCCTGAATGTAGGCGACCATGCGCATTTTCTTGCCCTTCCACTGCTCCTCGCCTTGCGGGTCGTGCAGCAGAATGAGGCGGCCAAAGGCGTCGCCTGCGGGGGTAGCGCTAGATTCGGCGCCGGGGGTGTCCTCGTCGGCGGGCAGCACCTCGAGGCCGATGGCGTGGCTGAGGGGTGCGAGGTTGCGGGGAGGGCGAATATCGCCGACGCTGATGCCGCGACGCACATGTGCTTCCGACATGGAGCGCACGGCTTCGTGGAAGTACTCTGGGATCTCAGTCTCTTGGCTCACAAGGCCTAAACCTAGCCTTTAAGGTTTGGTGCAGACGTGAGGCGCGCCGAGGCGATTGTGATTGCCGGGCGCTCCGCTGGCGCTGGCATAATGGAGGCCATGACGCGTGAGCCTTTTGATCGCCTAGATCCTATGTCCGACTTGCCCGCCGATGTCGCTGCTGCCGAGGCACGCCGCCGAGCCGATAAGGATGCGCCTTTCCTGGCCGCTGCGCGCGGCGAAAAGCCCAGTCGCCGACCGGTGTGGATGATGCGCCAGGCAGGCCGTTCGCTGCCTGAATACCGCGAGATTCGCAAGAACCACGGGATGTTGGAATCTTGTTTCAACCCTGAGCTGTTGGCGGAGATCACGCTGCAGCCGGTGCGGAGGCACGATGCCGATGCCGCGATCCTGTTTTCCGACATTGTGGTGCCGCTGAAGGCAGCGGGGGTGGACTTGGACATTGTGGCTGGTCGGGGTCCGGTCGTCGAGCACCCGGTTCGCACGCAGGAGGCCGTGGACGCCCTGCCGATCGTCGAACCAGGCCAGTTGGACAGCATCGTCGAGGGCATCGGCGGAGTTCTGGAGGGGCTGCGCAACGACCAGGTGCTCATCGGATTCGCAGGCGCACCCTTCACCCTGGCTTCTTACCTGGTGGAAGGTGGCCCATCGAAGAACCATGAGGTCACGAAGGCACTGATGTACACCCATCCTGATGTGTGGCATTCGTTGATGCGCCGATTGACGCCCACAATTGTCCGCTTCCTCCAGGTTCAGGCGGAGGCTGGCGTGGATGCCCTGCAGCTGTTCGACTCTTGGGCGGGCTACTTGTCCGCCCGGGATTACCGGGAATTCGTCCAGCCGTTTTCCGCCCAGATCTTCGATGCGATGCGTCCCTATGGCATTCCGATGATTCACTTCGGCGTGGGCACCGGCGAGCTACTGGGAGATATGGCTCTGGCCGGCCCGGATGTGGTGGGAGTGGATTGGCGCGTCCCGATGGACTCTGCGGCGGCGCGCATCTCTGCCGCACTGCAAGAGGCCAAACCCACCGCGGAGCCTGCCAGCCGCGCGAAGGCACTGCAAGGCAACCTGGATCCCGCGGCGCTGTTCGCTGGCCCGGACATTACCGCAGAGAACGTCGCCCGCATCTGTGCAGAGGCCGACCGAGCTATCGAGCGTGGCCAGGCTCGCGGGCACATCTTCAACCTCGGCCACGGGGTGTTGCCCAACACGGATCCGGATGCCATCACTCGCGCCTTTGAGGAGGTTCACAAGCGATGAAAGCTAACCAGTTCTCCTGCCACTTCGAGAAGCTAGATACCACCGGGCTGGAGGGGCTGCGCGTCGCCGTCATCGGCGGCGGAATTGCGGGTCTGAGCGCCGCCTGGGAGCTGCGCCGACAGTTGGGGCCGAATGCCCGCATCCTGGTGACCGAGGCCTATGACCGTCTGGGCGGGAAGCTTAAGACGGTTAACTTCGCCAACGGCCCAGTGGACATGGGAGCGGAGGCGTACCTGGGTTTTCGGCAGGACTTCACAGAGCTAATCGAGTCCGTCGGGCTGGGCGATCAGTTGTGCACCCCCTCTGGCCTGCCGAGTGGTTTCTACGTCGACGGTGCCCTGGTGGACATCCCCCGCCGCACGCTGATGGGAATCCCCGCCCGTGGTGAGGACGTGCTGGAGGTCGTCGGCAAGGATGGAGCTGCCCGCATCGACGCGGAGCGTAACGGTCAGCCCATGACGTGGACCCCCGGCCAGGACACCTCTGTAGGCCAGTTGGTGGAAGCCCGATTGGGACGCATCGTGGTCGACCGGTTGGTCTCCCCGCTGCTCGGAGGCGTGTATTCCGCCGACGGATTCGACCTGGGCGTCCGCGCCACCATCCCGCAGCTTGCCGCGGAACTTGATCGTCTGGGCGAAAACGGCCAGCCCTTCTTCCTGGTGGATGCCGTGGAAGCGATTCTTTCGAAGCGTGCGGCTGCACAGTCGGAGGCGGGGGAGAAGCCCAAGCCGGTGTTCCGCAGTCTGCGCGGAGGCTACGCCAGCCTGGTGGACGCACTAGTGCGTCACGCGAACCCCGAGGTGCTGCGCAATGCGGCGGTGGAATCCATCGGCCGCACCCGCACTGGCTACTACATCGATCCGATCGGTGAGTTCGACGCGGTTATCGTGGCCACTCCCGCCCCGACCGCATCCGCGATTCTGCAGTACATGGCACCCACGGCCGCGGACGTGTTGGGCGAGGTGGAGCTTGCCAGCAGCGTAGTCGTCGGCATGCGCATGGCTTCCGCCCATGGCATCCCGGAGCGCTCTGGGGTTCTTTTGGGAAGTGACGCCCCCACCGAGGCGAAGGCCTTTACGTTCTCTTCCCGCAAGTGGCCGCATCTGGCCGAGCGGGGAGGAGCTTTCGTGCGCGCTAGCTTCGGCAACTTCTCTAACCCCTGGCACTTGGAAGTGGACAACCGTGCTCTGCTGAGTTTCGCGGTCGACGACTTGGAGCGCATCACTGGCGAGCGAAAGACCCCGGAGGAGTACTTCGTTCAGCGCTGGTGGGGTGGCCTGCCACGCTACGGAGTGGGCTACATGGATGCGATGGCGCAGGCCTATGACGACGTGCTCGGCGTGCGTGGGCTGGCACTGGCCGGCGCCATGCTCAACGGCGTGGGCGTGCCAGCTTGTGCGGCCTCCGGTGTGGAGGCGGCCCGGGAGATCATCCGCGAAATGGCGTGACCCTCCCCACGCCTACCCCCTCCCATGTAATGGGTCGCGTAAATTGGATTCCACATGCGGGTGTGGGAAAACTCGCGACACTCAAAACCAAGAAAGGCTAAAAGGCTTAAACACCATGAGTGAACTGAACGCGCAGGAAATCAAGCGCCTCAACGCCGTCGTCCGCTTTGCGAACTACTCGGTTTTCAAGGTTGAGCCGGGTGTGCTGGGGGAGCGCTCGGAGGTGGCTGCAGACTTCCAGGCATTCATTGACTCCTACGCGGACGCGGATCTGGAAATCCGCGGCGTCTACGACCTGTCCGCGCTGCGTGCCGAAGCAGATGTGATGATCTGGTGGCACGCAGAGAAGATGGAAGACCTGCAGGCGGCTTACCGTCGCTTCCTCAAGGAGACTCAGCTGGGTCAGGCTTGCGAGCCGGTATGGTCCAACACCTGCCTGCACCGCCCGAGCGAGTTCAACAAGGCGCACCTACCGTCCTTCATCATGGGCGAGGATCCGGGCGACTGGATCTGCGTCTACCCGTTCGTCCGCAGCTACGAGTGGTACACCATGGAGCGCGCGGAGCGTTCCCGCCTGCTGCGCGAGCACGGTCAGGCTGCACTGGGCTTCGATGAGGTCCGCGCCAACACCGTTCCTGCTTTCGCGCTCGGCGACTATGAGTGGATCTTGGCCTTCGAATCCCCGACCTTGGAGCGCATTGTTGAGCTGATGTACAAGATGCGCTACACGGAGGCCCGCCACCATGTGCGCGAGGAAACCCCGTTCTTCACCGGCCGCCGTGTGAACGGCTCCCAGGAGAACCTGGCCGGCTTCGTAGAGTCGCTGGCTTAACTCAAAAGGCGCCCACTGGGCGCCTTTTTCTTTGGCTCTTTTAGCCCTCGGTGGGCTTGAGAGTCAGCGCAATGCTGTTGATGCAATAGCGCTGATCCGTGGGGGTGGGGTAGCCCTCACCCTCAAAAACATGGCCAAGGTGGCTTTCGCAGCGTGCACAAAGCACCTCGATCCGGCGCATACCCAGCGAGTTATCCACGCGGGTAATCACCGCGTCGGAATCCTTCGGATCAAAGAAACTCGGCCACCCACAGTGCGAGTGGAACTTTTCGCTGGAACGGAACAGCTCTGCGCCGCAGCCCTTGCAGGCGTACACGCCCTCGGTTTCGGTATCGGTGTACTCGCCCTTAAACGGGGCTTCGGTACCCGCCTGGCGCAGCACGGTGAACTCCTCAGGGGTCAACCGTTCGCGCCACTGCTCCTCGGAGAGCTTGCGGTAGTCGACGGAAGGGTTCAGCTCTACCATTAGTCTTTCCTCTCACTTACCGATTCGGCTGGTGCCCGGTAGAACAGGCCATTCGTGTGCAGATCGCCGAGGGGGTGGACGCTGTGGCGTCGATCCCTAAGAAACCACAACACCGAAACCACCGCGGCAGACACGATCAACAATGACCAACCGATTGTGCCGCGAGTATATTCCGCGATACGGCCATAGTTGACCCACCGGTCGGAAAACCACTCGTCGAAACTGAAAAACAGGTACACGCCCAACCACGCCACCGGGTTGTGCATGACGGAACGGGAACGCAGTACCGTGAAGATCATCGGCAACAGCAGCATCGAGTAGTACATCTGCCCCAGGCTGCTGATCAGGAACACGCCCGTCAACAAAACACCGGCCGTGGTTGCAGACCACATGACGGGGTCGCGGTCGCGGAAGCGCAACAGCATCGCGAGAGCCACGATCACGCCCAGAGCCGCTAAGATCCGCCACAGCCAGATCGTCCAATCCGGGAAACCGAAGTACACGCCAACCCCAGGAATGGAGGAATTGGCGAAGTCGCGAACGCCGCCGAGGTAAGGCAGCAGCTTGTCGAAGTAATCGTTGGCGTTGGCGGTCAGCGGGAAGGCGATGGCGTTCAGCCCAATCGGAATCGCCACTGCAACGCCAATGGTGGAAAGCTGACGGCGCATCAGTGGAATAAACAGCAGGGGGAGGAACTGGGGCTTGACCGTGATGGCCAGGCCGATCACGAGCCCCGCCAGCAGGCTCCGGTTGTTCATGAGCAGCCAGAGGAACAGCGACTCGGCCAGTAGCAGCACGCCGTTGATATTGCCGAAGCCCAGAGTGTTCGCGATCGATTCGGAGCTAAAGAGGAAGAAGACGCCGACGGGCACAACCCAGGAAGTTAGGCGGAAGCCGAACAACTTCGTCAGCACCATCACCGCGAGTACGGCGGCGATGGCGTTGCCGACCACGTAAATCGCGCGGGCGGCATCGATGTTGCCAACCAGCGACAGGGGGCTCAGTAGCAGCGTGGCGCCGGGGGAGTACAAGTAGTGGGGGTCGGTGGACGAATAGTCCTGGTCGTAGATCGCCTCGTGCGCGCGGAATTTGTACAGGGCGTTAATGACCGTCCCGAAGTCATCGGTCAGCCGTGCGTTCCAGGGGTGCAGGAACGCACGGTGGATAAAAGTCATCAGGGCTAGCGGCCAGAAGACCACGCAGAGCAACCGGGAGGTGTCTACACGGGGAGAAGTAGATTTGTCGGCATTCATCGCGGAATGATTTTAGCCCCAGAAGTTCCCCGCGCTCCGGTGCCACGCCGCTGGTAAGAAAGCAAAAAGAGGGAGGCGCGGAGCCTCCCTCAAATTCTTTTGGAGCGGATGACGAGACTCGAACTCGCGACCCTCACCTTGGCAAGGTGATGCGCTACCAACTGCGCTACATCCGCGTGCGAAAGGTTTTAATCCTTCGCGGTAGGATCCGCATGGGATCCTGTGCGCGATACTGGGATCGAACCAGTGACCTCTTCCGTGTCAGGGAAGCGCTCTCCCGCTGAGCTAAACGCGCCTAATAGTTCACTTTGTGTTTAAGAATGTGGAGGTGGAAACGGGAATCGAACCCGTGTACACGGTTTTGCAGACCGTTGCCTAAGCCACTCAGCCATTCCACCGCGGCAAGTGAAGTGCTTGCTCGTGGTCCACTTTAGTGAACCGTGGAGCGGATGACGAGACTCGAACTCGCGACCCTCACCTTGGCAAGGTGATGCGCTACCAACTGCGCTACATCCGCACTCGCAAACATTGATCGGTGCTACTGAATGTGCAATCGATCGTTGCTGCGAAAACAAACACTAGCGTGTTTATCTGCCAGATCACAAATCCCCAGGTTAAACAGCGCTTCGTTGCCGGAGATACTGCCGGGGTCGCAGTCATAGAACTACATCGTTGGGATTTTCGGCACCGCTGACTTCAAGGGGGTTTGGTTCTGCTGAGTTCCTAGTGGTAACTTTCTTCCCCAGTGATCGCAAAGGATCACTAAGGTTCCATAGCTCAGTGGAAGAGCGTTCCGCTCACACCGGAAAGGTCGCTGGTTCGAACCCAGTTGGAACCACCAACATCCGCCCGGCGCGTAGGCGCCGGGCGGTTTTTCTTTTCCCCCTCTAGGGGGTGGGGGATCTGGGGTGGGAACTATTGTCAGCCCGCGCCCGACTACTCATGCAGTGTCGAAAGTGTTCGCAGGATTTCATCCATCGTTTTCGGCGCTATGGTGTTAGCAGTGTCTGTGACAGAAAGGTTCACCGTTTTCATGCCTCGCCGTTTTTCTTCTTTTGGACGCCCCCTCGCTCGCGGCCTTGCCGCGTGTGGAATGGTCGCTGCCGTCTCGGTGGGGGTCAGTGCTCCTGCGGAGGCTCACGACGTGGTGCTGAATTCGAACCCTTCTGCCAACTCCACGGTTGACCATTTGCCAGGCAAAATCGTGCTGGATTTCTCCGGCGCGCCGCAGGATGGTTTCAACAACATCGCGTTGTCCCACAACGGCGATGTTCTGTTCCGCGGGGAGCCGAAGGCAGATGGTCGGCAGTTGAGCATCGACGTGCCCGAGGATGTCCAGTCGAAGAAGGACAACGGCGAGTACGTTATCGGCTACCAGATCACTAGCTCCGATGGTCACTCCACTCGCGGTAGCGTCAAGTTCACTCTCGAAGCTGAGGGCGGAACGGTTAACGGCGCTGGCGATAGTGGAGAGGAGAAAAAGAGTGAAGAGGGGGAAGCGGGGGAGCAATCCCCGAGTGTTCCTTCTTGGTTATTGCCTTTGGGCGGTATCGTCGTAATCGTAGGTGCACTGGCGCTCGCCATTGCCCGCTTTCGCGATGTGAAGAACGACTAGGTTCTTCGCGCGTGATTTGTTGACGTTTACCTGATCAGGAGAATTCCCGTGAAGAAGTTCCGCTCTGCAACCGCCGCTGCACTGGCTCTTTCCACCGCTCTCGCGTTGTCCGCCTGCACCCCTCCGCATGAGAACGACGGTGACAAGCGCGAGGACACTGCCACCACCGGCCCGGCTACCCCGAGCATCCAGTCCACTCAGGAGGCAGCTACGGATTCCGCTGAGTCTAAGACCGAGTCTGAAACCGAGTCTGAGGCTGAGTCTGAATCCGCGACTGCAGAGTCCGAGATGACTGAGATGGACGGCACGGCCGGGAACAACGCCGAGGCAACCGCCTCCGGCGCAGCTTCCGCGTCTGGTTCCGCCAACTAACGCACGAAACTTATAGTTGCGTGCGTGCCCGGGATATTCCCCGGCACAACGATGGTGGTGGGCCTGAACGCCTTTTAAACGAAAGGTTCGTTATGTCCCTGACCTCCCTGAATGCTTCCAAGAAGAGCTTGCGTGCCGCTTCGGTGGCCGCGATTGCCCTCAGCGGTGCGCTGGTTCTTTCCGCATGTTCTGATAGCGGGGATGAGAAGAAGGATTCCACTAGCTCCCAGAGCGCTTCGGCAACCGAGTCCTCGGCCGCTGAATCCGCCGAGCAGGGTGGAGAGTCTGCAGCGATCGGCAGCGAGGAGCTGCAGTTCAAGGACGCTTATGTGACGGCCAAGGGCGCAGACAAGATGATGACTGCCGTTTTCGGTACTCTGCACAACACCACCGACAAGGACATCACCATCACCGAGGTCAAGGGCGACATCGATGGTGCTGATTACCAGCTGCACACGGTTGACAATGCCGGTGTGATGAAGCAGGTCTCCGACATGAAGATTCCTGCGGGCAAGGACAAGGCTCTGGAGCCCGGCGGCGATCACATCATGATCATGGAGGTTAAGAAGGAACTGTCCGCCGGTGATGCCCTGACCCTGACCCTCGTGGACGAGGACGGCAAGGAATACGAGATGAAGAACATCCCGGTGCGCGTCCAGCAGTCGACCCACGAGCACTATGGCGAAGGCCAGGGCGACAAGGGGCACGAGGGTCATGATCACATGAGCCACGAGGGCCACGAGCACCACTAATCGCCATGTCTGATCCTGTAGATACCCGTTTTTCGCTTTCTGACGCCCCCAGGCCCGAACCCGCCAGCGGGCATAAGCTCACCCGCCGAGGTTTCTTCGCCGGGCTGGGCATGACCGGCGCCGCATCCGTACTGGCAGCATGCAGCTCGGCGGATGATTCCGCTGCGTCAGCTGGCAATGCTGGGGCGGACAGTGGGGCGTCAATAAGAAAGATAGATTTCGACGGGCCGCACCAAGCAGGAATCCAGGAAGACTCGCAGACCCATGCGCTGGTCGTGGCTTTTGACCTGAAAAGGGACGGGCTGCCCAGCGGTGGGTTGAAGCAGAACCTCACACGCCTGATGCGGATCTGGACGGGTGACGCTCGCTCGATGACGCAGGGCAAGACCGCCCTGGCGGATCTGGAGCACGAGTTGACCGTCGCACCCCAGAACCTGACGATTACCGTCGGGTGGGGGCCGAAGCTGATTGAGGAAGTAGGTCTTCTGGGCGACGCTCCGTCGTGGGTGAAGAAGAACCTGGATGGTTTGCCGAAGTTCAAGGGTGACAAGCTCAACGATGATTTCGGCGCAGCCGATGTGGTTCTACAGATCTGCGGCGACGATCTGACGGCCGTCAGTCACGCGGCTCGCGTTTTGACCCGTGGCGGGCGCGACTACGCCACGCCGAAGTGGACCCAGCGCGGATTCGTCGACTCACCCACAGGTGAGACTCCCCGCAACCTGCTGGGATTCAAGGATGGCACGGCCATTCCCCGCAAGGAAGAGGAATACAACGAGTTCATCTGGGACGACCAGGGCGGCAGCGCTATGGTCGTGCGCCGGATCGTTTTCGACATGCCGGCCTGGGAGCAGCTGGATCGAAAGTCGCGGGAGGTCGTGTTCGGGCGCCACGTTGATACGGGCGCCCCGATCGGCGGCAACGACGAATTCGACCCAGTGGATCTGAACAAGGCGGGCGATGACGGTCTGCCGTTGATCGACGAGCGCAGCCACGTCGGCATTACCGCCGGCGAGGGCACGCACATACGCCGTCGCGCCTACAACTGGGACAACGAAGTAACGCCACTGGGCAACAGCGGCCTGATCTTCATCTGCTTCCAGAACGACCCCGACAAGGCCTTCACGCCACTGCAGAAGCGACTGGCGGAAAAGGACCGGCTGAATAAGTGGATTACCCACGTGGGCTCCGCGGTGTTTTGGGTACTGCCCGGCACCCAAAACGGGGCGTACTGGGGCCAGAAGATTCTAGAGGGGTAGAATCTACGGGCGTTGAGGACTGTCACCAGGTATGTGACCGTCACATGAGCCTTTAGAAGGAGCGCGATCCACAAGTGAGTAACCCCGCAAACCCTCCAGCAGCCGATGCCCATCAGGCACCCGTAACCTTCCGGGTGCCGGCAGGCACTCCCGCAGGCGCTGCAATGCGCGAGCTGGAACTGCCGAACAAAGGCCCGGAAGCCATCGTCTGCGTCAAGGAAGCTGAGGGCGACAACGTCGGCCAGCTGCGCGACCTTTCCTGGGCACCAGAGCAAGACACCGATGTGACTGCGGTGCCCGCCAACACCGATGAGGGACGCGGGGTTATTCGCCACTCCTGCGCACACGTCCTGGCTCAGGCCGTGCAGAAGGAGTTCCCCGGTACGAAGCTGGGCATCGGCCCGGCCATCGAAAACGGCTTTTACTACGACTTCCAGGTTGCAGAGCCCTTCACCCCGGAGGACCTGAACAAGCTGGAAAAGGCGATGAAGAAGATCATCAAGTCCGGCCAGAAGTTCGAGCGCAAGGCCTACGACGACGTAGAGCAGGCGCGTGCGGAGTACGCGGACGAGCCTTTCAAGACCGAACTGATCGCCGACAAGGGCAACGTTGACCCGAATTCCGACGAGGCTACCGAGGTCGGCTCCGGCGAGCTGACCGCCTACAGCAACGTCAACCCGCGCACCGGCGACGTCGAGTGGTACGACCTCTGCCGTGGTCCGCACGTGCCCACCACTCGCTACATTCCGGCCTTCGCGCTGACCCGTTCCTCCGCCGCTTACTGGCGCGGTGACCAGTCCAAGGCTGGCCTGCAGCGCATCTACGGAACCGCGTGGGAATCCAAGGAAGCGCTGGCCGAGTACCAGACGATGCTGGCGGAGGCGGAGAAGCGTGACCACCGCCGACTGGGACAGGAGCTGGATCTGTTCAGCTTCCCGGACGAGATCGGCTCTGGCTTCCCCGTGTTCCACCCGGACGGCGGCATCGTGCGCCTGGAGATGGAGGAGCACTCCCGCAAGCGTCACATCGCTTCCGGCTACAGCTTCGTTAACACCCCGCATATCACCAAGGGTGACCTGTTCCAGAAGTCCGGGCACCTGGACTTCTACGCAGACGGCATGTTCCCGCCCATGCAGCTGGACGGGGAGACCGATGACGAGGGTAACGAGACCAAGCCGGCGCAGGACTACTACGCCAAGCCGATGAACTGCCCGATGCACAACCTGATCTTCGCCTCACGCGGGCGCTCCTACCGCGAGCTGCCGCTGCGCCTGTTCGAGTTCGGCACTGTGTACCGCTACGAGAAGTCCGGCGTGATCCACGGACTCACCCGCGCCCGTGGCTTTACCCAGGACGATGCGCACATCTACTGCACCGAGGACCAGCTGGAACAAGAGCTAACGACGGTGCTGGAGTTCATCATTTCCCTGCTGCGCGACTACGGTCTGGATGACTTCTACCTAGAGCTATCCACCAAGGATCCGAACAAGTTCGTCGGTAGCGACGAGATCTGGGAGCGCTCCACCGAGATCCTGGAGCGCGTGGCCACCAAGTCGGGCCTGGAACTCGTTCCGGATCCGGCGGGCGCGGCCTTCTACGGCCCGAAGATCTCCGTCCAAGCCCGCGACGCCATCGGCCGCACCTGGCAGATGTCCACCGTGCAGTTGGACTTCAACCTGCCGGAGCGCTTCGACCTGGAATACACCGCCCCGGATGGTTCGAAGAGGCGTCCGATCATGATCCACCGTGCCCTGTTCGGCTCCATCGAACGATTCTTCGGCGTGCTGTTGGAGCACTATGCCGGTGCCTTCCCGGCCTGGCTGGCTCCGCACCAGGTCGTCGGCATCCCCGTCGCCGACGAGTTCAACGACTACTTGGAGGACTTCGCTGCCGAGTTGCGCTCGCAGGGAATCCGCGCGGAGGTCGATACGTCGGACGATCGCATGCAGAAGAAGATCCGCAACCACACCACCGGCAAGGTGCCGTTCATGCTGCTGGTCGGCGGGCGTGACGTGGAAGCCAACGCGGTGAGCTTTCGCTTCCTCGACGGCACCCAGGTTAACGGCGTGCCACGCGAGGATGCCCTGCGCATCATCTCCACCTGGATCCGCGAACGCCGCAATGCCCAGCCGAGCGCGGAACTGGTACAGCCGTTGGTGGAGGCTTAAATCGCTGTGGGGGACCAGTACGTAGACCAAGGCGCAGGCTCGCAGCCCGACCTGCAAGGCGGGCTCGAAAGGCTGTGGGCTCCCTACCGCTCGCAGTACATCGCGAAGTCAGATCGTTCCGCTGACCCTTTTTCCACCCTGCCGGAGCAGTCGGATGAGGAGGCGCTGATCGTCGCCCGCGGCCAGACCGTCTACTGCGTGCTGAACCTGTACCCCTACAACCCCGGGCACATGCTGGTGGTTCCTTACCGCCAGGTTGCGGACTACACGGAGCTCACGGACGAAGAAACTGCAGAGCTCGCAGAGTTCACGAAGATTGCGCTGAAGGCGCTGCGCGCCGTGTCGAAGCCCGATGCGGTGAATGTCGGCCTGAATCTGGGCAAGGCATCGGGTGGCTCCATTCCGACACACCTCCACCAACATATAGTGCCGAGGTGGGTGGGTGATGCTAACTTCATGACAGTCATGACCGGTGCCAAGGTGCTGCCACAGACCTTGCGCGAGACCCGTGCGCTGTTGGCGGAGGCATGGGAGCGCACCGTCCTTTCCGCAGACAAGGGAGAGTAACTTCAGCGATGCTTAGCGTGCACGGCCGCGGTCCCGCCGCGGTCATCATCGAACCGATCGCCCGGGTGCTGCACAAGGTGGGGATCACCCCCAACGCGGTGACCGTCTTTGGCACCATGCTGGCGATCGGTTTCGCGCTGTGGTTGATTCCCACCGGACATCACTTCGCCGCGGCGGTGCTGATTGGCCTGACCGTGGCTACCGACATGGTCGACGGCACCATGGCCCGCATGCGCGGCGGCGGCACCCGCTTCGGCGCCACGTTGGACGCAACCTGCGACCGCCTCAGTGACGGGGCAATCTTCGGAGCCCTCGTCGTCTGGTTCGGCCTCCAGGATCCCGTCAACACCATCATGATGTGCGTCTGCCTGGTGATTCTGGTCGCCAGCCAGGTCACCAGCTACGTCAAAGCCCGCGCCGAGGCCTCCGGCATCAAGGTAGTGGGTGGCCTGATCGAACGCCCCGAGCGCCTCATCATCTCGCTCGTCGCCGTTGGCCTGAGTGGTCTGGGCATCCCGCACATCCTCGCATGGGGCCTGTGGATCCTCGCTGCTGGTTCGCTGTTTACGGTCATTCAGCGCTTGGTCGTTGTCGCGCGTTCTGACGCCGCGTCTGAGACCATCGCCGCCCCCGAAGGAGCCCGCGAGTTCCCGACCGACGGGGGTGAGCAGTAATGCGCGAGCGGCTCACGGCCGCGGCTTATATTGCCGGCTGGAAGATTACCTCCAAGCTGCCGCAGCCGGTGGCGAAAGTATTGTTCGAATGGGGCGCAGACGTGGCGTCCAGAAACGGCAAAGGCCCAGAGCAGCTCCGCCGCAACCTGGCGCGCGTCGTCGGGCCAGAAAACGTCACTCGCGACCTGGTGCGCCGGTCGATGCGCAGCTACATGCGCTATTGGCGCGAGGCCTTCCAGCTACCAGCCATGGCGGGGCCGGAGCTGGCTGCGGAGCTGAACCGGAACTTCGTGCCCGGATCCCTGGAGGCGCTGCACGCCAGCGCAGAATCCGGGCGCGGAACGATCATCGCGCTGCCGCACGCGGGCAACTGGGATATGGCCGGTGTGTGGCTGGTCCACCACTACGGGACGTTCACGACAGTGGCGGAACGGCTGAAGCCGGAGAGCCTTTTCGAGGCGTTCGTGGAGTACCGCGAATCGCTGGGCTTTAAAATCATCGCCTTAACGGGTGCAAAGGTACCGCCGCTGGAGCAGATGGAAGAAGTGCTGCGGGGCGGCGGGACGATCTGCCTGATGGGGGAGCGCGACATGACCGGCCACGGCGTGCACGTGGACTTCTTCGGTGAAAGGACTTCCATGCCCGCTGGTGCGGCGCTACTGGCACAGCGCACCGGCGCTAACCTGTTCACCGCCCGCGTGGCTTTCCGTGGCGGGTCGACCGATTCGGATGCCGCCCGGCGGGGCCAGCCCGAGACCTGGGAACACGAAACCACCCCGGTCACCGTGGAGGGACGCGAGCTGCAGGACATCGTTCAGGAGATGGCCGATAACTTCGCCCGGGGTATCGCCATGGATCCACAGGACTGGCACATGCTGCAGCCTCTGTGGTTCGCCGATCTTTCCGCGGCACGGCGCAAGCGGCTGGGGTTGGAGGACGCATGAGGATAGGAATGGTCTGCCCGTACTCCTTCGACGAACCCGGCGGAGTACAGATCCACGCCATCGACCTGTGTACGGAGCTGCGCAAGCGCGGTCACGAGGTCAGTCTGATCGGCCCGGGGAAGTCCACGGAGGGGCTGCCGGATTTCGTGGAGCTAGGTGGTTCCAGCATTCCGATCCGCTACAACGGCTCGGTCGCCCGACTGAGCTTTGGTCCGCGCACCAAAAAGCACCTGAAGCGCTGGATCCGTGATAATCAATTCGACCTGCTGCACATCCACGAGCCGAACTCACCGTCCTATTCCATGATGGCTATGGCCGTGGCGGAGGGGCCGATCGTGGCCACGTATCACGCCTCTGCCAGCGAGTCGAAGATTCTGAAGGTAGCCCTGCCGTTTCTGCGGCCCTACCTGGAACGCATCCACGGCGGTATCGCAGTCTCTGAGGAGGCGCGCAAGTGGCAGGTGGAGAACCTGGCCGGCGACCCGGTGCTGATTCCCAACGGCGTGGATACCTCCGTCTACCGGGAGGCTCGCCCCTTGGAGGGCCTCGGGCAGCCCGGTGTGGAGCGTCCCCGCTTGATGTTCCTTGGCCGTTTCGAAGAGCCCCGGAAGGGACTGCAGGTTCTGTTGGAGGCCATGCCGCGGATCGTGGCGGAGGTGCCCGATGTGGAGCTGATCATAGCCGGTGGCGGCGACATCGATGCGCTGGTCGAGCGGGTACGTAACCTGGGGCTTTCCTCGTGTGTAGGGCTAGGTCCTAGTGACGCCCACGTGCGCGTGCTCGGGCGCGTCAGCGACGCAGACAAGGCCAGCGCCTTGAGCGCTAGCGATGTCTATGTGGCGCCGAACACCGGTGGCGAGAGCTTCGGAATCGTCCTGGTTGAAGGCATGGCGGCTGGTGCCGCGGTGCTGGCCAGCGACATTCCGGCTTTCGAGGCGGTCGGTCAGCACGGCAAATCCGCCCGGCTTTTCCACAATGGCTCGGCCGAGAACCTGGCGAAGCAGGCCGTGCAGCTGCTGTGGGAGGGAAACACCCGGGCGGAGCTCATCAAAGCCGGCGCGGCAAGGGCGATGGACTTCGACTGGAAAACCGTGACCGACCAGGTGGAGCAGGTCTATGACACGGTGACGGTGAAGGGGCGAAAGGTGACGTTGGCATGATCACGATTCCGGTATGGGCAATGATCGCCGCGCTGGCGGTGATCCTCGCGATCATTGTCGGCGTGTGGGCCTCTGGCATGGCCACCAGGCTGAACCGCCTACACATCCGCACGGACTCCGCCCGCGTGAGCCTGGAAGGCGCGTTGCATTCCCGATCGGCCGTGATTGCGGCACTGCAACCGGACCTGAGCCAGGAGGTGGCGCAGGTGAACCGGGTGGCACTGCGGGCCACTGACATGGGGGCACGCAGCGGCGCGGAAAACGAGCTGCTGAGCGAACTGAAACCGGAGGTCTGGAACGCCGCGAGTTTCGTGGAGGCCTCCTCGAAGGTGGATCTGGCCGCGCGGTTCTACAACGACGCGGTATCCGACACGCTCAGTGTGCGTACGCGCCCGCTGGTCCGCGTCCTCCGTCTGGCCGGTCGCGCCCCACTGCCGGAATACTACGAGGCGCTGCTGTCCAGCCCTGCGCCCGCACAGGGTGACGCCCAGCCCAGTGACGCCCAGCGCGGTGAGGCCCAGCCCGGTTACGCGCAGGATTCCGCAGGTGAGGCAGACTCTGTGGAGGACCAGATTTAAGCGCCCGCCCGATAGCGTTTCCGCAAACTAGACAGGTTAGACTAGAGCAAATCCACATTTCTTGAAAGATGGGAAGTCAAGCATCGTGACTAATAACTCTTCTGCTGCCCACACTGGTACCGCTCGCGTCAAGCGCGGCCTGGCCGACATGCTCAAGGGCGGCGTCATCATGGACGTCGTTACCCCGGAGCAGGCCAAGATCGCCGAGGATGCCGGCGCTACCGCCGTCATGGCTCTAGAGCGCGTGCCCGCCGATATCCGCGCCGAAGGTGGCGTGTCCCGCATGTCCGATCCGGACATGATCGAGGGCATCATCAACGCCGTCTCTATCCCGGTGATGGCTAAGGCTCGTATCGGCCATTTCGTGGAGGCTCAGGTCCTGCAATCCCTCGGCGTGGACTTCATCGACGAGTCCGAGGTGCTGACCCCAGCCGATTACAAGAACCACATCGACAAGTTCGACTTCGAGGTGCCTTTCGTCTGTGGCGCCACCAACCTGGGTGAGGCACTGCGCCGCGTCAACGAGGGCGCAGCCATGATTCGCTCCAAGGGCGAGGCCGGCACCGGCGATGTTTCCAACGCCGTGACCCACATGCGCACCATCCGTGCGGAGATCAACCGACTGACCTCCATGGCTGATGACGAGCTCTACGTTGCAGCCAAGGAGCTGCAGGCGCCGTACGAGCTGGTTCGCGAGGTAGCGACCAACGGCAAGCTTCCGGTTGTGCTGTTCACCGCCGGTGGCATCGCCACCCCGGCCGACGCTGCAATGATGATGCAGCTCGGCGCCGAAGGTGTCTTCGTCGGCTCCGGCATCTTCAAGTCCGGCAACCCGGAGCAGCGCGCCCGCGCCATTGTCCAGGCCACCCAGAACTACGATGACCCGGCGACCATCGCCAAGGTTTCCCGTGGACTGGGCGAGGCCATGGTGGGCATCAACGTGGATGAGATTCCGCAGCCACACCGTCTGGCGGAGCGCGGCTGGTAATGGCAGATCACCGTCCGAAGATCCTTGACATCCTGGATCTGGAGCGCGTCGACCGCGACATTTTCCGCGGTAGTCCGCTGCCGTCGAAGTTGGCTCGCACGTACGGAGGTCAGGTGGCTGCCCAAGCTCTGGTGGCGGCTACCCGCACAGTGAGCGACGAGTTCAGCGTGCATTCCCTGCACGGCTACTTCGTCGGCCCCGGCAACCCCGACGCGCCGACGGTGATGTTGGTCGACCGCGTGCGCGATGGTCGATCTTTCGTTTCCCGTTCCGTTAAGGTCGTACAGAACGGCAAGGCCATCTTCATCATGCAGGCCAGCTTCCACATCCGGAACGACCACGGCCCCGAACACTCCGATGAAATGCGGGCGGTTCCGGACCCAGAATCGATCGTGGTAGATCCGAAATCGCTGACCAGCATGCAGCGCCTGTTCCGTGACGAGTGGGCGGATTGGGACGTGCGGATTGTGCCGCCGGAGGACTACGAGCACAACAAGTACACCGCCTCCCAACAGGTGGTGTGGTTCCGCACGAAGACCCCGCTGCCGGAGGTAGAGGGACTGGATGCAGACACACTGCACGTCTGCACCCTGGCATACATGTCCGACATGACGTTGCTGTCCTCGGCGTTGGTTCCGCACCGCCCGGCGGAGTTCCAGGAGGCCTCGCTGGATCATGCGATGTGGTTCCTGCGCCCCTTCCGTGCCGACGAGTGGCTTTTGTACGACCAGATTTCACCGTCCGCCCACGGTGGTCGAGCTTTGACCCACGGGCGGATCTTCAACCAGCAGGGCGACCTTGTTGCCGTGGTTACGCAGGAGGGTCTGACCCGCAGCCTGCGCGACGGTGCCTCCTCGGTGCCTTTGAAGAAGCAATAGCTAGAAGGAGCAGTAGCGCTGTGATCATTGGTGTGTTGAGCGTGCAGGGCGGATTCGTCGAGCACATGCGCAGTATCGAGCGCCTGGGCCACGAAGCCCGCGCCGTCCGCCGGACCGAACACCTGGAGGGCCTCGACGGGCTGATCCTGCCCGGTGGCGAGTCCACAACGATGTCCAAGTTGCTGGATCTCGGCGGAATGCTGGAGCCTCTGCGCGCCCGCATCGCCGATGGCCTGCCGGTGTTTGGTACCTGCGCCGGGTTGATCCTGCTGGCCGATCGGGTTCTGGATACTCGTGCGGACGCCCACAGCTTGCACGCGCTAGACATCACAGTGCGGCGCAACGCTTTCGGCCGCCAGGTGGATTCCTTCGAGACCCAGTTGCCGTTCGGGGATATCGACACGCCGGTCGAGGCCGTGTTTATCCGCGCCCCCAAGGTCGAGGAAGTGGGTGATGGGGTCACTGTGGTATCCACCCTGCCCGATGGAACTATCGTGGGCGTGCGCCAGGGGAACGTGCTGGGATGCAGCTTCCATCCGGAGCTGTCCGAAGACGACCGCGTGCACGGCTACTTCCTACGGATGGTGGAAGGTCACCGCGCTGGGGTGTAGGGCGGTGCCGGCGTGGGGGCGTCAATAAAAAAGGCCATGCGCGTGACTGTCGGTGCGGCGGGAGGTCTAGTATGGAAGCGATACAGACGAACCCGACTACCGAAAGAGGACCATGTCCGGCCACTCAAAATGGGCAACGACCAAGCACAAGAAGGCTGCCAACGATGCTAAGCGCGGCAAGGAATTTGCCAAGCTGATCAAGAACATCGAAGTGGCTGCCCGTACCGGTGGTGGTGACCCCAGCGCGAACCCGACGCTGCAGGATGCGATCACCAAGGCCAAGAAGTCCTCGGTGCCCAACGACAACATCGAGCGCGCCCGCAAGCGCGGCTCTGGCGAAGAAGCCGGCGGCGCTAACTGGGAAACGATCATGTACGAAGGTTACGGCCCCAACGGTGTGGCCATGCTCATCGAGTGCCTGACCGACAACCGCAACCGCGCCGCCACCGACGTGCGCACCGCCATGAACAAGAACGGCGGCAACATGGCCGACGCGGGCTCCGTTTCCTACCTGTTCAACCGCAAGGGCGTGGCTGTGCTGGAGAAGGGCGACCACACCGAGGACGACATCCTGCTGGCCGTGCTGGACGCGGGTGCGGAAGAAGTCAACGACATCGGCGAGAAGTTCGAGGTCGTGTGCGAGTCTTCCGACATGAACGCGGTGCGCGACGCGCTGAAGGAAGCGGAAATCGACTACGACTCCGTTGAACAGGACTTCCGCGCCACAATGGAAGTTCCGGCCGATGCGTCCACGGCGAAGAAGGTGTTTAACCTTATCGACGCGCTGGAGGATTCAGACGACGTGCAGAATGTGTTTACGAACATGAACCTGTCGGACGAGGTGCTGGCGGAGCTGGACGGGGAGTAATTGGAACATCTGTGCTATTCTTTATGGCACGATGAGTACTCCACAGAATTCCGCCTGGGGCGCCCCCGCTGCTAGCCCGACCTCGCTGGCCGGGCTGCGCGTCATGGGGATCGACCCTGGGCTGACGCGCTGCGGACTTTCCGTGGTGCAGGCGGGGAAGGGGCGGGCCGTGTACCCCGTGGCCGTGGGGGTGGTGCGGACTCCCGCTGATATGGCGCTAGAGCAGCGACTGCTTAAGCTATCCGCTGCGGTAGAGCAGTGGTTCGACGATTACCAGCCGCATGTGGTGGCGCTCGAGCGCGTCTTTGAACGATCCAATGTGTCCACGGTGATGAACACCGCCCACGCATCGGGCGTGCTGATGCTTGCCGCGGCGAAGCGGGGAGTGGACGTGCACATGTACACGCCCAGTGAGGTCAAGAAGTCCATCAGCGGCAATGGCCGGGCAGACAAGGCACAGATGACCCGCATGATCACCCGCATCCTGGGGCTCGGCGAGCCGCCGAAGCCGCCGGACGCGGCGGATGCGTTGGCGCTGGCGGTTTGTCATTGCTGGCGAGCGCCGCTGAACCATCTTGTGAAGGGGAAACTATGATCGCATCACTGCGCGGAATCGTCATTGATAAGGGTCTTGATTACGTGGTTATCGAGTGCGCCGGTGTCGGCTACCAGTGCGCTGGCACGGCTACGACCATCGCGGAGCTGCCACGCGGCGAAGAAGTGTTCGTGACCACCGCGATGGTGGTGCGCGAGGACTCGCAGACGTTGTACGTATTCAAGGATGCCGACGAGAAGCGTGCGTTCAACACCCTGCAGTCCGTTTCCGGCGTGGGCGCACGGCTGGCACTGGCTATCCTGTCCGTGGTGTCGCCCGCAGAGCTCGCCGTGGCGGTATCCAACGGCGACCACAAGACTTTGCAGAAGGCCCCCGGAGTGGGCAAACGTCTGGCCGAGCGCATGGCTGTGGATCTGAAGGGCAAGGTTGCAGACTTCGGTGATCCGGCCGGCGAAGGCGCACTGGGAACTGCCGTCGGGGCAACCGGCACATCCGGCACCGGCGGGGCGGTGGCCCCGGACGTCCGTGAACAAGTCATCGAAGCCCTGGTGGGATTGGGCTTCACTGAGCCGAAGGCGAACGCGGCCGTCGACGGCGTGCTGGCACAGTGGCCGGAGCAGACCCCGCCGGATGCCTCCGCGCTGCTGCGCGCTTCCCTGGCCGCGGTGAAATAGGGGAGACTGTAGAGCATGAGCGATATTGAGCGCACCGAGTTCGAACTGCCGCCGGGCGTGGGCAACAACTTTGCGCCCAACAACCTCGCCCCGAACGAGCAGCTGAACCCTCAAGATACCTCCGGGGATTCCGATATCGATACCTCCCTGCGCCCGAAGTCTCTAGACGAATTCATCGGCCAGCCGAAGGTACGCACCCAGCTGGATCTGGTCCTCGGCGGGGCGCGCTCCCGCGGCGTGGCTCCCGACCACGTGCTGTTGGCCGGTCCACCGGGGCTTGGCAAGACCACGATGGCCATGATTATTGCTCAGGAACTCGGAACCTCCCTGCGCATGACTTCCGGCCCCGCGCTGGAGCGCGCAGGTGACCTGGCTGCCATGCTCTCGAACCTCATGGAGGGCGACGTGCTCTTCATCGACGAGATCCACCGCATGGCCCGCCCCGCCGAGGAAATGCTGTACATGGCCATGGAGGACTTCCGCATCGACGTCATCGTCGGCAAGGGGCCGGGCGCTACCTCTATCCCCATCGAAATCGCCCCGTTTACCCTGGTCGGCGCTACGACGCGCGCGGGCATGCTCACCGGGCCGCTGCGCGACCGCTTCGGCTTTACCGCACAGATGGAGTTCTACGACGTCGCCGACCTCACGCGCGTCGTCACGCGCGCTGCGGGAATCTTGGGGGTTGATATTACTGGGGACGCCGCAGCGGAGATCGCCTCCCGTTCCCGCGGAACCCCGCGTATCGCCAACCGATTGCTCCGCCGCGTCCGTGACTTCGCGGACGTCAACGCCGACGGGAAAATCACCGTCGAGGTGGCGCGTGCCGCATTGTTGGTTTTCGACGTCGACGAGTCGGGGCTGGACAGGCTTGACCGGGCGGTCATTGAAGCGTTGGTGAAAGGCCATGGTGGTGGACCGGTGGGCGTCAATACCCTTGCGCTGGCGGTAGGGGAAGAACCGTCAACGGTCGAGGAAGTCTGCGAGCCCTACCTCGTGCGCGCCGGAATGGTCAGCCGCACACCGCGCGGGCGAGTGGCCACCGCGGCGGCGTGGCGCCACATCGGGCTGGAGCCACCAGAGGGCACCATCGGGGTCTAGCGGGCGGTATGGCAAGATTGGCCTTATGCCAAATGACATTATTCTTATCGTCCTGGTCCTTCTGGTTTTCGTTGGTCTGCCTCTGATCCAGATCCGCAAGCAGAACAAGCGGGTGCAGCGGATCCGTGACTTCCAGGATCGCCTGGGGCCGGGCATGGTCGTGAAGACGACCTCTGGCCTGCACGGTCGCGTTACTCACGTAGGGGAGACCACCGTTGACCTGGAGGTTGCGAAGGGGGTTGTGACGACCTGGGAGAAGGTTTCGATCCTCGAGACCGTTGATGCGGTCGAGCCGGGCTCGCAGCAAGCTTCGCAGCTGACGGAAGACTAACGACCTAAGAATTACCTGCTAACTAGCGCCACGACGAGCGTCGGGTGTTTTCAATACCCCAAGTAGGCGCTAGTATCACGGGGTTGGATTTTTCTAAGTACACCGGCCACGCCGACGGGTGCAGGGCTGGATTGTAGGAGACATAAAGCGGTGGCAAAGAAGCAAAAGAGAAAAGCTACGCGGGGTGGCTTCGCATGGCCGAAACGGGCGATCGCCGCATTCGTAGTGATTGCCCTGATCGTGTTGGGCTTGATCATGTTCACGGGCAACAAGTCCTTCGGACCCAAACTGGGCATCGACCTGCAGGGTGGCACGCGCGTGACGCTGGTGCCGCAGGGCGATACCCCGACGCCGGAACAGCTCAGCCAGGCTCGAACGATCCTGGAGAATCGCGTTAACGGCATGGGCGTATCGGGCGCATCGGTGGTGACCGACGGCAACAACCTGGTCATCACAGTGCCCGGGTCGGACGCAGGTGAGGCTCGCACGCTGGGCAAGACCTCCCAGCTGCTGTTCCGCCCGGAGTCCCAGCCAGGTCAGCCGACGAAGGACTTCCCCAAGGCGCTGAAGGACATGGCTAACAGGTGGGTGGAGAACGGCATCATCACGCCGGAGTTTGCCAACGAGCGCCTGGCCAAGATGGCGAAGGGGCTCCCGCAGGCCGGTCTGAAGGTCGACCCGAAGGACATGAAGGTCACGGCCAAGCCGCCGGCGACGCCGAAGGACTCGGTGGAAGAGCAGGAGCGCCGCGATAAGCAGGTGGAGGTGCTGAAGGCTGACCGCCAAAGCACCGATGGCAACAAGCAGCAGGCTGCAGGCTCCCTGCTGGACTGCGAGAAGAGCGACCCCATGGCGGGCTCCGACGATCCGGCGAAGCCACTGGTGACTTGTAGCGACCAAGGTCCGATGATCCTCGGCCCGGCACCGCTACTCAAGGGCGAGACCGACGAGAAGCACGGCGAGCGCCTGACCGGCGAGATGATCGATACGAACTCGCAGATCACCGGTGGCCTGCAGCCGAACTCGGCGCAGATGGCCATCACCTTCAAGTTCAAGACTGGCGACAAGACTCCGGGTGGCGAGACCTGGTTCGCACTGGGCCAGCAGATGCTGGGCAAGCGCGTGGCTATCACCCTGGACTCTAAGGTGATCTCCGCGCCGCAAATCCAGTCTCCAACCCCTCCGGGCGAGGTATCCCAGATCACGGGTAGCTTCTCCGAGAAGGAAGCCCAGGATCTGGCTAACAACCTGCGCTACGGCGCGCTGCCGCTGAGCTTCGTCGGTGAGAACGGCGAGCCGGGCGGAACCACCACCACGATCTCCCCGTCGCTGGGAGCCGCTTCCCTGAAGGCCGGAGTGATCGCTGGCCTGGTCGGCCTGGTGCTGGTGGGCCTGTACGCCCTGGCTTACTACCGCGGCCTGGGCGTGGTGGCCATCGTCTCCCTGATCGCTGCGTTCTCTCTGGTGTACGGCTTCATCGTTCTGCTGGGTCGCTGGATCGGCTACAGCCTGGACCTTTCCGGAATCGCCGGCCTGATTATCGGCCTGGGCACCACCGCTGACTCCTTCGTGATCTACTTCGAGAGGATCAAGGACGAGATCAAGAACGGCTCGACCTTCCGCTCCGCCGTGCCGCGTGCTTGGCAGCGAGCTCGCAGCACGATCGTTACCGGTAACATCGTTTCCCTGATCGCAGCCGTGATCCTGTACTTCCTGGCCATCGGCGACGTGAAGGGCTTCGCGTTTACGCTGGGTCTGACCACCCTCTTCGACCTGGTGGTTGCGTTCCTGCTCACCGCACCGCTGATCATCCTGATGTCCCGCCGGGCGTTCTTCGCTTCCCCGAAGCTCAATGGCCTGGGCTCTGCGTACCGCGTTGCGGAGCGCAAGTACGGGCGTAAGCCCCACGCGCACGCTGTGAGCGCCAAGGAGAAGGCGAAGGCTGAGAAGTCGGCGTCGAAAGCAAAAGACAGCTTGACAGACACCGACACCGACACAGACACAGCAGACACCGCATCCATGGACGACCAAGAGTCCTCGACCTCCGAGACCAAGGAGGGGAAGTAAATGAGTAACGCTGAAACCCTAAGTGCGGCAGAAGCAACGACCGCTGAGACAACGACCGCTGAGACGACCACTGAAACGACCGCAGTAGCAACCCCGGTCGACGCGCCAGACACCCAAGCCGGTGGCTTCTTTGAAAAGATCTACAACGGCACCGGTGGCTTCCGCATCGTGCAGAATCGTGGGCGCCTCTACGGCATCCTCGTCGCTGTGCTCGTTGCCTGCGTGCTGTCTATTGCGGTACGCGGCTTTACCCTCGGCATCGATTTTGAGGGCGGTACCCGCATGACGATGCCGCCCGCGGGTGGAGCCACCGAGTCCAGCGTGTCCGAGGTGTTCGAGGAAGCAACTGGCATCGCGCCACAGTCGACCCAGACCGTCGGCAGCGGTGACGCGGAATCCATCGAAATCACGGCGGAGCGCCTGTCGGAAGAACAGATCCGCAAGGCACGCTCCGCACTGTTCAACGAGTTCCACCCGAAGAACAACGTCGGCGAAATCACGCAGGACGCAATTAGCGATTCCACCGTGTCCGAGTCGTGGGGCAGCAGCATCACCAAGAAAATGCTTATCGCCCTCGGCGTGTTCCTGCTGGTGGTGTTCCTGTACATCGCGATCCGCCTGGAACGCGATATGGCCGCCGCCGCAATTATCTGTCTGCTGATCGACCTGACTGTTGTTTCGGGCACCTACGCCCTCATCGGCTTCGAGGTTTCGCCGGCTACCGTCATCGGCCTGCTGACGATTCTCGCGTACTCGCTGTATGACACGGTGGTGGTGTTCGACAAGGTACAAGAGAACACTGCCGGGCTGTTCGGATCCACGCGCTCGACTTTTGCCGAGGAGACAAACCTGGCCATCAACCAGACGATCATGCGTTCCATCAACACGTCGATCTTCTCCCTCGTGCCGATCGCCTCTCTGCTGGTTGTCGCTGTGGGCATCATGGGAGTGGGAACGCTCAAGGATCTGGCGCTGGTGCAGTTCATTGGCGTGATCGCCGGTACGTTTAGCTCCATCTTCTTCGCCGCCCCGCTGTTGGTGACCTTCAAGATGCGCCAAAAGAAGTACAAGCAGCACGAGGCTCGAGTGGAGCGCGCGCGTTCCCTTGCCGTTGCTCCTACCGACGATTCTTCGGAGGATGACGCCGCAGTGGAGGCCGCCGAAGAATCCAGCGCACAGGACGAAGCAACCGATACTCCGGCGAAGCGCGGAGTATCTAGCCCCAACGCGAAGCTGGAGTCCAAGGCCGCGGACAAGAAGCGTGCGGTGGATGACTCCACCGAGGACTTCCTGCGCGAGACCGGCAACGAGGATGCCGGACGGTCCTGGCGCCCGGGCATGTAAAACGGTTGTCGGGAACGCTGGGCAGAAGAGTTGAGGAGGCAGGCAGTGATTCGCAGGCGGCGCGCAGCACAGCACACAACCACGGCCACCGCGGCGCTGGCACTAACTGCCGCGCTGACCGCGGGAGGTCTGGCGGCCTGCTCCGAGGGTAGCGGGCTGAAGCCGGCACCGGAGCAGTTTGGGTACGTGTTGACGAGCGACCTGGTGACCTCCAACGCCGGCACCGCTGTCGGCGTGGCGACGGATGCTGCGAAGATTTCCGCCCGGCTGTACCCGGGGGCCTTCATCGCTGGTTCCAGAGGACAGAACCTGCCCAACGGGGACCTAGTGACGGCCAAGCCGGGCCAGGATGACCCCCGGCGGGTCGATTACACCATCAACGAAAAGGCCAGCTACTCCGATTCCAAGCCCGTAGTATGCGACGATTTTCTGTTGGCCTACCAGGCCAGCAAGCGCGCAGATCTCTTTAACTCCGACATGCCGCTGTTCGGGCAGGTAGAGCGCGTGGACTGCGCCGCCGGTGCGAAGAAGTTCAGCGTGCATTTCGCGGAGAAGCGGGGTAGCCGCTACCGCGAACTATTCGGCCCGGGCACTGTGCTGCCCTCCCATACTGTGGCGCAGAAGGCCGGAGTGGATGACGTGGTGGCTGCCATCGATAGTGCCGATGAACAGGCACTGACGGAACTGGGCAAGGCCTGGCAGGACGTGTTTAACTTCCACAAGACCGACCCCGCTGAGGTTCCTACCTCTGGGCCGTACAAGATCAGCGCCCGGGAGGACAACGGGTCGTTGAAGCTGGAGAAGAACCCCGAGTGGAAGGGCGTTGAGGCCAACCAATCGCCGGTCTACCTGTGGCCGCACGACGCGGATGTGAAGGCCCTGGGGGAGCATAACCAGCTTTCCGTCGTGGACATCAACCGCGGATCCAGTGATAAGCCCGGCAAGCTCGCTGGTGACCTGGGTCTTAACGGCGATGATTACCGCGTGGTGGAGGAGCATTCCCAGCGCGTCGACACCCTGCGGATCTCCGATCTCGGGATCCTGCAGGATCCGGCGACGCGCCGCGCCCTGAACTCCTGCATCGATCGCACGGCCATTGCGAAGACGGTGGAGAAGGATACCGGCGCTGCGGTGGAACCCACCGGCCTGCGTATCCTCGGCACGACCCACCCGTTGCGGGAGTACCTCGAGGACATCAACCGTCGGAACACCGCGACCAACATCGAGGCAGCCCGCCCAGCCCTGCAGGGGATGACCATCCGGATCGGCTTCCTGGACAGTGTGCCGCGCTATCGCAAGATTGTTGACGCCCTCAAGGATCAGTGCTCCAAGGCTGGCGTGGAGATCCAGCCTGTGCCACGGAAGGCAGAGGACTATGGGCTGCTTGGCGTGGACTACGACGTTGCGCTAGACACCCGCTCTGCAGCGGGCAGGAATTCGGCGGTTAACGCCACGGAATCTTCCACGCTGAAGGAGATCCGCGTTGCGGAGCACACCCTGGCTGAGGACGCTCTGACGCTGCCCCTGATCACGGAACCGCGGACCGTCTTGGCGGAGGTGCATGCGGCGAATGTTCTAGACAGTTCCTCCGACACTGGGGTGAGCTGGAACATGGACCGATGGGTCGAGGCCGATGAGCCCGTATCCACGGGGCGTGCTTCCGATGACGCGAAGGATACCGGGGACGACGAGGGTGCCGGAATGGCTACCGAGGAAAAATCTAAAGCGCCGGAAAAATAACCCTGAAGATTAACCCCGCCCTGCAGCGCCGAGTCTGAGGGTGGCGTTAGAGTGGTACGGGTTACCTGCCGCACCAGCTAGCTTGTTCAAAGAAGAGGACTGTAAAGCTTTGACATCCACAGAAACCGCCTCCCAGGCGCTGCGCCGACTGATCCGCATCGTCCCCGACTTCCCCTCCCGGGGGATTGTGTTCGAGGACCTAACCCCGGTGCTGGCTGACCCAGAGGCCTTTAAGCTGCTGGTCAAGGATCTGGCGGATCACTGTCGCAACTTCGACATCGACCTCATCGGCGGATTGGACGCCCGCGGCTTCCTGCTGGGCAGCGCCGTGGCATATGAGCTCGGAGTGGGCATTCTGGCAGTACGCAAAGGTGGCAAACTGCCACCTCCGGTTCACCACGTGGACTACGCTTTGGAATATGGCACGGCTGCTCTAGAGATCCCCGCCGGGGACGCGATTCCGCTGCACGGCAAGAATGTTTTTCTTATCGACGATGTCCTTGCAACCGGCGGTACCCTCAGCGCCTCCCGGGAACTGCTGGAAAAAGCTGGTGCCAACGTGTGTGGCCTCGGCGTGGTGCTAGAGGTAGCCGCGCTTGACGGTCGGGATCGCCTAAAGGATCTGCCGCTCTACGTGGTCGATCAGGCCCGTTAAACTCGTCCCGGCGGCGGAGCCGCGGGTGGCGTCAATAAAAGAGCACGGCACAACTCAATAGATCGAGCTAAAGACTAAGAGGCAGGGTAGAGCGGCAATGAGCAACGAAAAGGGGTCGCTGTGGATGGCGGCTCGCATCGCGCGCAGCCTCACCGGCACCGGTAAACCTAAGATCAACCCTGTGCTGGGGCCGCTGATCTCCGTGCATCGGCGCTTCCACCCGAGAGCCGACCTCGCCCTGCTAAACCGTGCCTATGCCACCGCAGAGAAGCTGCACGAAGGCGTGAAGCGGAAATCGGGCGAGCCATACATCACCCACCCGCTGGCCGTGGCAACCATCGCCGCCGAGATCGGCATGGATACCACCACCGTCGTCGCAGCGCTGCTGCACGACACAGTGGAGGACACGGAATACTCGCTGGCGGATCTATCCCGCGATTTCGGCTCCGAGGTCGCGCGCCTGGTGGACGGGGTTACGAAGCTCGACAAAGTGGTGCTGGGCTCCGCAGCGGAGGCAGAGACCATCCGCAAGATGATCGTCGCGATGGCCGAGGATCCGCGCGTGCTGGTGATCAAGGTCTCCGACCGCCTGCACAACATGCGCACCATGCGCTTCCTGCCGCCGGAGAAGCAGGCGAAGAAGGCACGGGAAACCCTAGAAGTTATTGCCCCGCTGGCGCACCGCCTGGGCATGGCAACGGTCAAGTGGGAACTCGAGGATCTGGCCTTTGCGATCCTGTATCCCAAGAAGTACGAGGAAATCGTGCGGCTGGTGGCCGACCGTGCCCCGAAGCGCGACCAGTACCTGGCCAAGGTCAAGCAGGAGATCGAGCTGGCCATGTCCCGCAGCTCGCTGCACGCCACGGTGGAAGGCCGACCCAAACACTACTGGTCGATCTACCAAAAGATGATTGTGCGCGGGCGCGACTTCGACGAGATCTTCGACCTGGTGGGTGTGCGCATTCTGGTCGATAACGTGAAGGATTGCTATGCCGCCGTCGGTGCGATCCACACGATTTACCAGCCGATGCCGGGAAGGTTTAAGGACTATATTTCCGCGCCACGGTTCGGCGTATACCAGTCGCTGCACACCACGGTGATCGGCCCGGACACTAAGCCGCTGGAGGTGCAGATCCGCACCCACGAAATGCACCACAACGCCGAATACGGCATTGCGGCGCACTGGCGGTACAAGGAAACCCGCGGAAACAACAACAGCGAGTCCCAGGAAGTCGACCAGATGGCGTGGATGCGCCAGCTGCTGGACTGGCAGAAGGAAGCCGCGGACCCCAACGAGTTCCTGGATTCGCTGCGCTACGACCTATCGACGAACCAGATTTTCGTCTTCACGCCCAAGGGCGATGCGATTACGCTGCCGAACGGGTCCACGCCCATCGACTTTGCCTACGCCGTGCATACGGAGATCGGCCACCGCTGCATTGGTGCAAAGGTCAACGGCAAATTGGTGGCGTTGGAATCGAAGCTGAAGACTGGCGACAAGGTGGAGGTGTTTACCTCCAAGGATCAGAACTCCGGGCCTTCGAAGGACTGGATGAACATCGTCGTATCGCCCCGGGCGAAGGCGAAGATCCGCCAGTGGTTCGCCAAGGAACGGCGGGAAGAGGCGGCGGAGAAGGGCCGCGACATGCTGGCGGCCGAGGCGCAGCGCGGCGGGCTGGCAGTGCACCGACTGTTCACCCACGAATCCCTGCGGATGCTGGCCAGCGACCTGAACTATTCGGATGTTGATGCGCTGTACACGGCGATCGGTAGGGGAGAGATCACCCCGGGCCACGTGTGCCACCGCCTGGTAGAGGGCTTGGAGCCGGAGTCCGAGGCGGACGATGTTCTGCAATCCGGCTCGGCCACCTCGAAGATCGCGAATACGCCGCAGGAGGGGCGTGGCGACGGCTCGGGAATTCTGGTGCAGGGGGAGGCAGACTTCTCGGCGAAGCTGGCGAAGTGTTGCACCCCAGTACCGGGGGACAAGATCTTCGGCTTCATCACCAAGGGCGGGGGAGTCAGCGTGCACCGCACGGACTGCACCAACGCCGAGAAGCTGCATCAGGAACCGCAGCGGATCATCGAGGTCTCGTGGGCCAGCAGCTTCCACAACGCGGTGTTTATGGTCACGATCCAGATCGAAGGCCTGGATCGGAATGGGTTGCTATCCGATGTCACGCGCGTGGTCTCGGAGCAGAAGGTTCCGATCATCGCCACCAATTCGCATACTGCGGGCGATCGGGTGGCGACGATCCGGTTCACTTTCGAGGTCTCGGACACCAAGCAGCTGGGATACATGATGAACCAGCTGCGCAACGTCGAAGGCGTATACGACGTCTATCGCGTGACTACCGGCGGTTAAGCCGGGAAACGCTGGAGTGCTGAGGCGCCGGGGTGCCCGGTTCTAGCCCAGCACGGCGGACTCGATGTTGATGTCCTCGGTCGGAGCAGCATCGCCCTCCGGAGCCTTCTCCATCAACTTGTCCAGAACCTTCAGCCCAGCCTTGTCGATGGTGCCGAAGATGTTGTAGCTCGGCGGCAGGGTGGTATCGCCGGTGACCAGGAAGAACTGGCTTCCGTTGGTGTTCGGACCGCTGTTGGCCATCGCCAGGGTTCCGCGCTTGTAGTTAACAGGCTGCTGGGCCTTGTCCTTATCCACACCGTTGAGCGGGTATTCGTCAGCGAAGGAGTAGCCCGGGCCGCCGGCACCGCTGGCCTCCGGGTCGCCGCACTGCAGGATCGTCATGGAGTCGGACTTCACGGAGCGGTGGCACTTCGTGGAGTCATAGAACTTCTTCTGCACCAGGTGCTTGAAGGAGTTCGTGGTGCACGGGGAAACACTGTTCTCCAGCTCCAGGCCAACCTTCTGACCGTTCATGGTTAAGGTGACCTTCTCGGTGCCCTGGGACTGGACTCCATCGCCATTCGGCAGCCCGGCCTTGCTGAGCTTGCCCTGAGGGTCCTTCTTGTACTCGCACTTCACCGTCACTCCATAGGGCTCCTTCGGGCCACGCGGCAGAGATGCGGGTTTGATGTCCTTCTCTTCGCTCTGCTTGGTCTGCTCATCCTGCTGTTCGCTCTCTGCGACCTGGTCTTCGTTCTCGTCGGAGCTGTAGGTGGAGGCGAACCAGATACCACCGACAATCACGACCAGTACGGCCAGAGTTGCGGCGACCACGCCCAGCGGCGCGACCTTTGCCTTGCGCTCGCGGGACTTGAGGGCCTTGGATAGCTCGTCCAGCGCCTCGTCGCGGTAGGCGGAGTTAGGGTAGTTATTCTTGTCAGGCGAATCAGACACGTCTTCTAGAGCCTTTCTTGTGCTAGATACGGTGATCCATTATGCCTCATGCGATGCCCGGATAGTGTGAAGGGGGCGAGTGGTTTCGGCGCTTTTCGCTAGGCTGTAGTGGCATGAGCACCGATAGCGCGCCCAGCCCCGTTGACCTTCCGGAGAGCACCCAGATCTTGAGCTTTCCCGCCGGACCTTTCGAAACCAGTTGTTATGTGGTGATTGATGGTTCGGACGCCACCTCGGGGGAAACCTCCCCGGCGGTCGTTATAGACCCTGGCCTGGGTGCTTTTGCCCATATCCAAAGGCTCGCTGAGGAGAATAGGTTCTTCGTGGAGAAGGTCGTGCTAACCCACGGGCACATTGACCACATCCGCGACGCAGGTGCATTCGGAGTGCCTGTGTACGTCCACGAGCTCGACCGCTTTATGCTGGAGATGGATCAGGCGGCCAGCCCGCTGGCGCAGCCTTTCGATGTAGCAAACATGCCGAAGATCGAGGACATCCGCCCTCTGGGGGATTCCATCAGTATCGGTGGCGCGGAGTTCGAGATCCACCACATGCCGGGCCACTCGCCCGGGCACGTGATGTTCCGCGTGAATGGTCTGATCTTCGGTGGGGACGTGCTGTTCCGCGGGGGAGTAGGCCGCACAGATCTGCCGGGATGCTCGCCGGAGGACATGATGCTGAGCCTGAAGAAGCTCACCACTGATTTCGCCGACGGCGACATCGTGTTGCCGGGACATGGCCCGCACACCACCATTGGGGAAGAAAAGCGCACTAATAGCTTCCTGGCAGCAGTGAAATAGCGGTGCAGTACACTGATCTTTTGTGACTGAGAGCGACAAGAAGCAACAGAAGGCCCAGAAGTTCACCGCGCTGAGCGCGCCCAAGGGCGTGCCGGACTACGTGCCGCCGACATCCGCGGAGTTTAAGGCGGTCAAGGATGCCTTTACCAGTGCCGCGCATGCCGCGGGCTACGAGCACGTAGAGCTGCCGATCTTCGAGGAGACCTCACTGTTCGCCCGTGGCGTGGGCGAGTCGACGGACGTCGTGTCGAAGGAAATGTACACCTTTGCAGACCGGGGTGGGCGTTCGGTGACGTTGCGGCCGGAGGGAACGGCGGGCGTCATGCGATCCGTCATTGAACACAACTTGGACCGAGGGCAGCTGCCGGTCAAATTGGTCTACAACGGTCCCTTCTTCCGCTACGAGCGCCCTCAGGCGGGGCGCTACCGCCAACTCCAGCAGGTCGGTGTGGAGGCTATCGGCGTGGACGATCCCGCGCTGGATGCCGAGGTCATCGCGCTGGCACACCGCTGTTTTACCTCCATTGGTCTGAACGGCTTCCGCTTGGAACTGACCAGCCTGGGCGATTGGGAGGATCGCCCTGCCTACCGCCAGAAACTCCAGGACTTCCTGGCCACCTTGCCACTGGACGAGGAAACCCAGCGTCGCGCGCAGCTGAACCCGCTGCGGGTCCTGGACGACAAGCGGCCTGAAACGCAGGAGATGCTGGCCGAGGCACCTTTGATTCTGGATCACCTCAGCGATTCTTCCCGCGAGCACTTTGAGACCGTGACTGGCTTGCTGGATGACCTAGGCGTTGGCTACACCATCAACCCGCGGATGGTGCGCGGCCTGGACTACTACACCAAGACCTGCTTCGAATTCGTTCACGACGGCCTGGGGGCGCAGTCTGGAATCGGTGGCGGTGGCCGCTACGACGGCTTGATGGCGCAGCTGGGCGGGCAGGACCTGTCTGGAATCGGCTTCGGCTTGGGAGTCGACCGAGCCTTGCTGGCGCTGGAAGCGGAGGAGAAGAAGGCGTCCACAGGAAGAAGGGTTGATGTCTACGGCGTGGCACTGGGCGCAGAGGCCAAGCGCCGCATGGTGAGTATCGTCAACGACCTGCGTGGTCGTGGTATTTCCGCCGACATGTCCTACGGCGACCGCGGTCTGAAGGGGGCGATGAAGGGCGCCGACCGCGCAGGTGCGCTGTACGCTCTAGTGCTCGGTGACAAGGAGCTGGCCGAGGGAACAGTGACGGTCAAGGATCTGGCGGCGCACGAACAGCAGCAGATTGATCTGGCAGCGGTGGTGGAGCTGCTGGAGGAAAAGACGGCCGAGGCTTAGAGATGCCATCCGCATCATCGAAGAGGCTGGCTTTACCAACCTGGAAGGCAAGTACGAGGCGGGTCATTCTTACCAGTTTGGCGGCCGTGTCGGCTCGCTGGATCACGTGCTGGCGAATGAAAAGGCTACGAAGTTGACCACCGGCGCTGACGTGTGGGACATTAACGCTGACGAGTCCGTTGCGTTCGAGTACTCTCGTCGCAACAACAACGTGGTTGATTTCTATGAGCAGAACGTGTTCCGCGCGTCGGACCACGATCCGATCAAGGTCGGTTTTAACGCACCGGGTGCGGAACCGGGGAAGCCGGGCGAACCCGGTAGCCCTGACAAGCCGGGTGGATCCTCTGGTTCCTCCGATAGCTCCAAGCCGGGTCTCGACGGCTCGTCGAAGGCGGGCATCATCACCGCGATCATGCTGGGCGTCATCGCACTGGGCACCGCGGGGGCGGGTCTGTGGGGTTGGGTCAACCACCTGATTCCGGCTCACATGGTTCCGAATTGGCTGCGCCCGTTCCTGCCGCCGCAGCGCTAACCACGGGGACTAGCGGCAAACCCGGGCGACTAGCGCTGGAAGTCCTGGTGGCAGGACTTCATGGTGCCGCCCTGGTAGCCGCGCATGAACCATTCCACGCGCATCTTTGAGGATCCGTGGGTCCACTTGTCAGGGTTAACTTCCTGGCCGGCGCTGGACTGGATGGCGTCATCACCAATGGCACGGGCGGTCTTAATTGCCTGCTCGACCTGCTCCTGGGTGAGGGGCTCCAAGAGGGCTCCCTCGCCCTTATCTGCGTTCTGGGCCCACACGCCGGCGTAGCAGTCGGCTTGGACTTCCATTTTCACCGCATTGGAGTCCTCGCCTGGATTGTCGTAGTCGCTTAGCCCCAGGTTCCCTTCCAGCTGCTGAATGTGGTGGCCGAACTCGTGGGCAGTGACGTACATCTGTGCGAACGGTCCATCGGAACCGCCCATCTGTTTTAGCTCCTTAAAGAAGGGCGTGGACATGTACACCGTCTCGTCGCCCGGGCAGTAGAAAGGCCCGGTGTTGGCGAGGTTTGCCGATCCGCACCTGGTACTGGTTTGGCCTTCGGCAATCACAAGCCCCGGCTTGGTGTAATCGATCCCGGCTTCCTCGGGAAGTGCTCGGCCCCAGAAATCGTCGACGGAAGTCGCGGTCGCCAGGATTCGGCAGTCGTCGTGCTTATTCGCGTCATCGGCGGTCTTGCAGTGCTCGAAGCCTTCACCCTGCCTACTATTACTGACGCCCGCACGCTGGTCGGAGGCATTGTTTCCACCCAACATTCCGAGTCCACCGTTAAAGAGGAACACCAGAATGGCGGCAACGATGATTCCCGGAATGCCGAAGCGGCGGGCGAGGGCGCCAAAAAGTAGGCCGGTAAAAAGGCCGCCGCCCCCACCTTGGTTGCCACCCCCGCCCCCGAGGCCGAAACCGCCTCCGCCGGAGCCGGTACCTCCGCGCTGTCCACGGTCGGAATAATTGTTCAGATTGTTGTTAAAAGTCACAAGTGAATCGTGCCATACCCGGGCGCCGTATACAGCCCTATGGGGACAAGGTAGGCTATAAGGTCGATAAAGGCTAGAAAAGCTGAAAGCTAGAGAGCTTAATACGAGGAAGGACTTATAGGAACGTGCTGCGCACACACCTTGCGGGCGAACTGCGCCCAGAAAATATCGGCGATGAAGTGACCCTAACCGGATGGGTTGGTCGCCGACGCGACCACGGTGGCGTCATTTTCATCGATCTGCGCGACCGCACCGGCGTGGCACAGGTCGTCTTCCGTGAGTCCGAGGTAGCCGAGCGCGCACACGACCTGCGCAGCGAGTACTGCCTCAAGGTCACCGGTGTGGTGGAGGCTCGCCCGGAGGGGTCGGAGAACCCGAACCTGGCTTCCGGCGGCATCGAGGTTAACGTCTCCGAGCTCGAGGTTTTGAACGAGGCTGCGGCGCTGCCGTTCCAGATCGACGATCCCTCCTCCTCCGGCGAGGTGGGCGAGGAGACTCGTCTGAAGTACCGCTACCTGGACTTGCGCCGCAAGCCCCAGGGCGATGCGCTGCGCCTGCGCTCCCGGGTTAACCAGGCTGCCCGCGGTGTGCTGGCCAACCACGACTTCACGGAGATCGAGACCCCGACGCTGACGCGCTCCACCCCGGAGGGCGCTCGTGACTTCCTGGTGCCGGCGCGTCTGCGCCCGGGCACCTTCTACGCCCTGCCGCAGTCCCCGCAGCTGTTCAAGCAGCTGCTGATGGTGGCTGGCATGGAACGCTACTACCAGATCGCCCGCTGCTACCGCGACGAGGACTTCCGCGCCGACCGCCAGCCGGAGTTCACCCAGCTGGACGTCGAGATGTCGTTCGTCGACCAGGAAGACGTGATCTCCCTGGCCGAGGAAATCCTGGTGGCTATCTGGAAGGAGATCGGCTACGAGATCTCCACCCCAATCCCGCGCATGACTTACGCCGATGCGATGAAGTACTACGGCTCCGACAAGCCGGACCTGCGCTTCGACATCCAGATCACTGAGTGCACCGAGTTCTTCAAGGACACCACGTTCCGCGTGTTCCAGAACGAGTACGTCGGTGCCGTGGTGATGGAAGGCGGCGCCGATCAGCCCCGTCGTCAGCTGGATGCGTGGCAGGAATGGGCCAAGCAGCGCGGAGCCAAGGGCCTGGCCTACATCCTGGTGGGCGAAGACGGCGAGCTGTCCGGCCCGGTGGCCAAGAACATCACCGCCGAAGAGCGCGCAGGCATCGCCGAGCACGTCGGTGCGAAGCCGGGCGACTGCATCTTCTTCGCCGCGGGCGAGACCAAGCCGTCCCGCGCCCTGCTGGGTGCTGCCCGCGGCGAGATCGCTAACAAGCTGGGTCTGATCAAGGAAGGCGACTGGGCCTTCACCTGGGTCGTGGACGCCCCTCTGTTCGAACCGGCTGCAGACGCAACCGCCTCCGGCGACGTGGCCCTGGGCAACTCCGCTTGGACCGCCGTGCACCACGCCTTTACCTCCCCGAAACCGGAATACCTAGACAACTTCGACGAGAACCCGGGCGAGGCCCTGGCCTACGCCTACGACATCGTGTGTAACGGCAACGAGATTGGCGGCGGTTCTATCCGTATTCACCAGCCAGAAGTCCAGGAGCGCGTGTTCAAGGTCATGGGAATCAGCGAGGAGGAGGCTCGCGAGAAGTTCGGCTTCCTGCTGGACGCCTTCGCCTTCGGCGCCCCGCCGCACGGCGGTATCGCTTTCGGCTGGGATCGCATCGTCTCCCTGCTGGGTGGCTTCGATTCCATCCGCGACGTCATCGCATTCCCGAAGTCCGGCGGTGGCGTTGATCCGCTGACCGACGCCCCGGGTGAGATTTCCGCGGCACAGCGCAAGGAATCCGGCATTGATTTCAAGCCGAAGAAGGATAAGAAGGCCTAGCCCTGCAAGGCTTAGCCCTGCCTGCTAGGAACCCACACGAGGAAATAGGCGAAGAGAAGTGCAATCAGTCGAGTCCACCGTCGAAGCGGCCACAGCTCTACTAGTGGCCCGCTTCGGAGGTTCCCCTGAACTCAGCGATCCGGAGGACCTGGGTGGCAGTGGTTCCTCGATGGTTCTGCGGTGCCGACTTTCCGCCGACCCGTTCCTGCAGGAGCGCACGGTCGTTATCAAGCAGCTGCCGCCGCAGAAGGTCGGTGAGCCCGTGGCAGCTAAGGCCACCGATGGTGGGGAGGACTTCGGTCCGGACGCACTAGGCATGCTGCGCGAGGTTGTGGCCTACCAGTACACCAACACCCTGGCCGAGTCCGTGCGCCCCGGCCCGGTGCTGTTGGCTTACGACATTAACCAGCGCCTGCTGGTGTTGTCGGACGCGGGTGATGGCACCAGCTTCACCGACGTGCTGACGCTGCAGGATTCGAAAGCGCGCACGGGCGCACTGCGCAAGCTGGGGCGTTCCCTGGGCAAGATGCACGCCGCGACCTTCGGCGGCGCCGATTCCTACACCACGCTGATGCGCCGACAGTGCCAGCGCCATCACATCAGCCCCGAGGCGATCCAGGAATCAGATATCAATGTCGGCGAGCTCATCGAATCGGGCGTGGAGCTGATGACCACCAACGGTCTGACCATCGATCCGGTGGTGCAGCGCTACGCCATGGAGGCCGCGGAGCGCCAGACTAAGTCCGAGTACCAGGTCTTTACCCCGTTCGACCTTGCGCCGGACAACGTGATGCTCACGACCAATGTCGTGTTGCTGGACTACGAATGGGCGGGCTTCCGCGATGCTGCTTTCGACGTCGCGTGCGTGGTCGCGGGCTTCCCGCAGGACAACTCCACCCCGAGCTTGGACGAGCCCGAGACCACGGAGTTCCTGGCCGCCTGGCGCGCGGAGGCGCAACACATCTGGCCGGTGATCTCGGACGACGAGGTGTTCCACGATTGGGTCATGTCCGCCCTCATCGGCTGGGCTTTCCTGTCGCTGATCATGATGTATTACGGCCGGTTGTCCGTCGCCGAGCACTCCTCCTTCGTCTTCGGCGAGGATCCCGATAACCAGGAAGTCTCGCGCTCTCTTCGCCACATGTCAGAGGAACAGCTCGAAGACCTGGCCACGACTGTAGAGGCAATCCAGCGTTTTTCCCGTCGCCGCGATACCAGCAACTTCGAGGCCGTCGGTGCTTTCGCAGGCGTGCTGTTGAAGGTTCTGGCGCAGCTGGGCGCGTTCCCGCACGAGCGCGCCGACTAACGAGGCGAGGCCCGAGCCCGTGGATGATCTTTTTTCGCAGCCGGACAAGGGCGCCAGCGCCGACCCTTCGGCCGCCGAGGCCTACTTCCACCCTGGCACCCACGCGCCCTTGGCGGTGCGCATGCGCCCCCGCACCCTGGACGAGGTGGTGGGCCAGGACAAGGTACTGGGTCCCGGTTCACCGCTGCGCCGACTGATCGAGGGGCAGGGCGACACCTCCGTCATCCTCTATGGCCCTCCCGGCACGGGCAAGACCACCATCGCCAGCCTGATCTCTCAGGCCTCCGGGCGCCGTTTCGAGGCCTTAAGCGCCCTGAACTCCGGCGTCAAAGAAGTCCGAGCCATCATCGAACAGGCCCGGAAGCGTCTGCTCCTCGGCGAGCACACCGTGCTGTTTATCGACGAGGTCCACCGATTCTCTAAAACCCAGCAGGATGCTCTCCTCGCCGCCGTCGAGAATCGGACGGTACTGCTTGTCGCCGCCACCACCGAAAACCCGTCGTTCTCCGTGGTCTCGCCACTGTTGTCGCGGTCGCTGTTGGTGCAACTGTCTTCTCTTAGTGACGCCGACATCCGTACCGTGCTCCAGCGCGCGCTCGACGACGAGCGCGGGTACGCCGGTCGTTTGCGCGTGACTTCCGAGGCCATGGATCAGCTGGTTGCCCTGGCCGCCGGGGATGCCCGCCGCAGTTTGACATACCTGGAGGCCGCCGCCGAGGGAGTCGAGCTGGATGGGGAAGACGGCGTGGGGGAGCTGGTGGCGTCCCAAGTAAAGAAGTCCTTGAACAAGGCCGTGGTGCGCTACGACCGCGACGGCGATCAGCACTATGACATCACCAGTGCCTTTATTAAGTCCATCCGCGGCTCGGATCCGGATGCCGCGCTCCACTACCTGGCGCGCATGCTGGAAGGCGGCGAGGATCCGCGTTTTATCGCCCGTCGGCTCGTGATTCACGCCAGCGAGGATATCGGCATGGCCGACCCGCAGGCGCTGCAGGTGGCGGTGGCCGCCTATCACGCCGTGAGCTTCATCGGCATGCCGGAAGCGCGGCTTAACCTGGCACAGGCGACGATTCACTTGGCCACTGCGCCGAAGTCCAACGGCGTGATCGCAGCTATCAACGCGGCGATCGGCGATGTGCGGGCGGGCAAGGGTGGTGCCGTGCCAGCCCACCTGCGCGACGGGCACTACCAAGGCGCAAAAGCACTGGGTAACGCGGTGGGTTACGTCTATCCCCACGACGATCCGAAGGGTGTGGTGCCGCAGCAGTACCTGCCCGAGGACCTGCGCGATGCGGTCTATTACCGACCGACGAACCACGGGCACGAAAAGACCATCGGCGCGCGCTTGAGTAGCTTGAGGGCTATCGTTCGCTCCTTCCTTACCCGGGGGTAGAATAAACGCATTCCGTACACTGTCGACACAAATTGACGAGGTAAAGCCAACGTGCAAACGCATGAGATTCGCCAGCGCTTCATTGAGCACTTCACCAAGGCCGGGCACACCGAGGTGCCAAGCGCTTCGCTGATCCTGGACGACCCGAACCTTCTGTTCGTCAACGCAGGCATGGTTCCGTTCAAGCCTTACTTCCTGGGCCAGCAGAACCCGCCGTTCGAAAGCGGCACGGCTACCTCCATCCAGAAGTGCGTGCGCACCCTGGATATCGACGAAGTCGGCATTACCACCCGCCACAACACGTTCTTCCAGATGGCGGGCAACTTCTCCTTCGGCGCCTATTTCAAGGAAGGCGCCATTACGCACGCCTGGACGTTGCTGACCAACCCGGTAGAGGAAGGCGGCCTGGGGCTGGACCCGGAGCGCCTGTGGGTCACCGTCTTTACCGACGATGACGAGGCAGCGGAGATCTGGAACAAGAAGATCGGCGTGCCCGAGCACAAGATTCAGCGCCTGGGCATGGAGGACAACTACTGGTCCATGGGTATTCCCGGCCCGTGTGGTCCGTGCTCGGAGATCTACTACGACCGCGGGCCGGAGCACGGCCAGGAAGGCGGCCCGATCGTCGACGACACGCGCTACATCGAGATCTGGAACCTGGTGTTCATGGAGAACGAGCGTGGAGAGGGCCTGGGCAAGGGCAACTTCGAGATCGTTGGCAAGCTGCCGAAGAAGAACATTGATACCGGCCTGGGTATCGAGCGCGTGGCCTGCATCCTGCAGGACGTCGACAACGTGTACGAGACCGACCTGCTGCGCCCCGTGATCGACGTTGCCCAGGAAGTAACGGGCGCGAAGTACGGCGCGGACAAGGCCAACGACGTGCGCTTCCGCGTGATCGCCGACCACTCGCGCACCGGCCTGATGCTGATGCTCGACGGCGTGACCCCCGGCAACGAAGGCCGCGGCTACATCCTGCGCCGCCTGCTGCGCCGCATCATCCGCTCCGCCCGCCTGTTGGGTGCTACGGGGGAGACGCTGGAGAAGTTCATGGATACCGTGCGGGAGACCATGACGCCTTCCTACCCGGAGATCGCGGACAACTACGAGCGCATCCGTTCCGTGGCTTTGGCGGAGGAGAAGTCCTTCCTGAAGACCCTGGAATCCGGTTCCCAAATGTTCGACAACTGGGTCACCGGCGCCAAGGGGCGCGGCGAGGACACGGTGCCGGGCGACGTTGCATTCTCCCTGCACGATACCCACGGCTTCCCGATCGACCTGACCCAGGAGATGGCTGCCGAGGCCGGCCTGAAGGTCGACATCGACGGATTCCACAACCTCATGGCCGAGCAAAAGGCCCGTGCAAAGGCCGACAACAACGCCAAGAAGCTGGGTCACGTAGACCAGACGATCTACCGCCCCTTCGTCGATAACCAGCCGACCGTGTTCACCGGCTACGAGAACCTGGCCGACGAGGCCACCGTTCTGGGCATCATCCGCGACGGCGCGCTGGTAGAGACCGCGACCGAGGGTGCGACCGCCCAGGTGATCCTGGACCGCACCCCGTTCTACGCCGAGGCTGGTGGCCAGATGGCTGATCGTGGCGAGATGACCTCCACCTCCGGTGCCGTGCGCGTCGAGGACGTGCAGAAGGTCGGCAAGAAGGTGTGGGTGCACCACGTGACCGTCAGCGGCGGCGAGCTGGCCGTGGGCCAGAAGATTCAGGCCACCGTGGACAAGGCATGGCGCCACCAGGCCCGCCAGGCGCACTCTGGTACCCACCTGATCCACGCAGCGCTGCGCGAGGTGCTGGGACCGACAGCCGTGCAGGCAGGCTCGATGAACAAGCCCGGTTACCTGCGCTTCGACTTCAACTACGGCGAGCAGCTGACCGAGCACCAGCTGGGTCAGATCGAAGAGATCGCCAATGGTGCGGTGGACAGTGATTACCAGGTCAACACCATTGAGACCTCCCTGGAAGAGGCCAAGGCCATGGGCGCCATGGCACTGTTCGGCGAGAACTACGGCACCGAGGTACGCGTGGTGGAGATCGGTGGTCCGTTCTCCATGGAGCTGTGTGGTGGCATCCACGTGGAGCACTCCTCCCAGATCGGCCCGATCTCCGTCCTGGGTGAGTCCTCCGTCGGCTCCGGCGTGCGCCGCATCGAGGCCTATACCGGCATGGATTCCTTCCGTTTCCTCAGCACTGAAAAGTCCCTGGTCGCAGGTCTGGCTTCCAGCCTGAAGACCCCCAGCGAGGAACTACCCGAGCGCATCGATGCCCTCACCGCCAAGCTGAAGGCCGCCGAAAAGCAGATCCAGCAGCTACGCACCCAGCAGCTCGCGGGGCAAGTCGGCCAGCTGGTCGAGAAGGCCGAGACCATCGGCGAGGTCAAGGTTCTGGCCGAGCAGCTGCCCGAAGGCGTGGCCGCTGGTGACCTGCGCACCTTGGCCATGGACGCGAAGAACCGCCTGGGCTCCGAGCCCGCCGTGGTAGTCTTTGCCTCCGTCGACGGCGAAAAGGTCCCCTTCGTCGCCGCGGTCAACGATGCCGCTGTGGACAAGGGAATCAAGGCCGGTGAGCTGGTCAAGACCTTCGGGGACAAGGTCGCTGGTCGCGGTGGCGGTAAGCCGGCCATGGCGCAGGGCTCTGGTTCGGACGCCGCCGGCATCCCCGCCGCCATCGAGGCAGTCAAGGGCGCGCTGCGCGGTTAACCGCCAACAGGGGAGTTGTCACCGATGCAAACCGAGAAGCCGAATCCCGCCACCGACCCCGGAAGGGGGCGGCGGCTGGGCCTGGACGTGGGGACCGTACGCATCGGCGTGGCGATCTCTGACCCGGACTGCATCCTGGCCACCCCGGTGGAGACGATCCAGGCCAGCGCCGACGACGCTGACGTTCAGCGCGTCGTGGAAATCTGCGAAGAGAACTTTGTCGTGGAAATCGTGGTCGGGCTTCCTGTCGCACTGCGCGGAAAGCATACTCAGAGCACCGTCAATGCGGAGGAATTTGCCCGTTTAGTTAAAGAGGCACTGCCCGATGTTCCTGTGCGCATGGTGGACGAGCGAATGTCTACGATGGCCGCGACACAGGCGTTCCACGCATCTGGCGTCAATAGTAAAAAAGGCCGAAAGAAAATAGACCAGGCGGCCGCAGTACACATCCTGCAGGGGTGGTTAGACACGCGGCGGCGCGCGCTTTCCTAAAATTTATCAATTCGTGAGAAAATGGGCGCTGTATTATCTACACCCGCGTAAATCAACCTGTACGAAAGGCCACCTTTACCTATGGGACCGACCCGTAACATGCAGCCAAAGTTTCGCCGTCGCCGGCAACTCGCCTTGGCGCTAGGGATCGCTCTGGTAGTACTTTTGGTCGGTACCTGCACTTACGTCTGGTATCAGCGCGACGTGGTGGCCGTGCGCGACTACGCAGGTGAGGGCAACGGCAACATTGTGATGGTGCGCGTCAGTCCGGGTGATTCTGTAGACAGTCTGTCCACGCAGCTGGTGGAAAAGGGCGTGGTGGGCTCCCGCCGGGCCCTGATGTCCGCCGCAGAGCGGAAGGAACCCGAACTGCAGGCGGGGTACTACCCCCTGCAGGAGGAAATGTCCGCGGACAAGGCTCTGGAATGGCTGTCCAGTGAAGATCGCCGCCGCGGCGTGGTAGACATTCCGAACGGCTTGACCCTTAAAGACGTGAAGGTCGTCGGCGGTGATAACCGCAAGGGCATTTTCACCCTGATTTCAGAACAGACCTGCCAGGACGAGCACAATTGCGTCTCCGTTGAGGAGTTGGAGAAGGCCGCCGGGCAAACCCCGCCGGAAGAGCTAAACATTGCGGAGTGGGCGCTGGAGCCGGTGAAGGCTCGCGGCGATGACCCGAAGCGCATCGAAGGTTTGATCTCTCCCGGTGTGCACCTGTTCGACCCAACCAGCAGCGCCAAGGACATCCTGGCCTCGCTGCTGAACACCTCCAAGAGCGAGTACGAGGACACCGGGTTGTTGTCCTCCGCACAGGCGGTGGGTCTTAGCCCCTACGACATGCTTGTCGCTGCGTCTCTGGTGGAGCGCGAGGCTCCCGAGGGTGACTTTGACAAGGTTGCCAGGGTGATCCTGAACCGCCTGCACGAGAACCAGAAGCTGGAGTTCGACTCCACCGTCAACTACGACCTGAGCGAAGTCGAGGTCGCCACCACCGACGAAGATCGTAGGCGCCCGACCCCGTGGAACACCTACGCCAAGGAAGGCCTGCCCGAAACGCCGATTTCCTCCCCGGGCCTGCAGGCGATGCATGCGATTGAGAACCCGGCGGACGGCGACTGGCTGTACTTCGTTACGGTGGATCGCAACGGCCGCACGGTGTTCAACCGCGACTTCGATGCCCACGAAAGGGCCATCGAGGAGTCCCGCCGGAACGGCGTGCTGGACTCTAACCGCTAACAGCGGCCACATTAGGATTTCTCTAGATTTTCGACCATAGGGGTGTGTGAAAGTATGTCCGCCGCAGGCTTGGTGCTGACGGTAGATGAGTTCCTGGAAAAGTCCGTCCCGCGCTGCGCGGTTCTGGGAAGCCCAATCGAGCACTCGCTGTCGCCGGAGCTGCACACTGCCGGTTACCGTGCCCTCGGGTTGGACATGGACTATTTCCGGGTGGAGGCCGGCGAGTCCCGCGACATCCGCCGCCTTCTCCGCGAATCCGATGCAGACGTCCGCGGTTTCTCTGTGACGATGCCTGGCAAGCAGGCTGCCCTGGAGCTGGCGGACCTGGCGACTAACCGGGCGCAGGAGATCGGCTCTGCCAACACTCTGGTTCCGCAGGGCGATGGTCAGTGGCTGGCGGACAACACTGACGTCGACGGTGTGGCCAGCTGCCTTTCCTACCTGCGTGGCGATGATCCTCTGCAGGGCACCAACGCGGTGATCGTCGGCAATGGAGGCACCGCGCGCCCGGCTGTCGCTGCTCTGGCGGCAGCTGGGGTTTCCCAGGTCACGGTGCTGGCGCGTTCCGAGCGAGCCCTGAACTTGCAGGCCGTGGTGGAGACGTTGGGCATGAAATTTTCCTGGTCCCGTTTCGAGGATGCTGACATCGCCCAGACCTGCGCCGATGCGGCCGTGGTTGTGTCGACGATCCCCGCCCACGCTGCCGAGGAGCTAGCGCCCGCTCTGTGCTCTGCCGCCGGTATTGTGGACGTGATCTACGACCCTTATCCCACGCCATTGCTGTCCGCCGCTCGCGCGCAGGGGGTTCCGCATGCCGATGGGCTGCGCATGCTTGCGGGCCAGGCCGAGGAGCAGTTCCGCCTGTTCACGGGGCATTCCGCCCCGGAGGGGATCATGTTGGATACCGTGCTGCGCGCCAAGGGTCAAGACTAATTTTCCTGCCCTGTGGAAAACTTTTGGCTTTCCACAGGGCTCTCTTTTCGCTGGGGTAGAAACGCACTCGCCGTCTGACCTATCGGTTACCTTCCGAGGCGTGTTAATTCTTTCGTGGCCTGTGGCCTGGTGTTTATTGCTCCTCTTTCTGCCGTGGGGCGTGGCGCTCTTTGTTCTTGACGCCCACACCCGCCGACTACCCAACGTCCTTACCTTGCCAGCCTTCCCGGTCGCCGCAGTGGTGCCGGCGATGATTCCGGGCGCCAATAATCTGGCTTTCCTAGGAGGCTTAGGTTGGTGTGCGATTGCGTTTGCGCTTCCAACCGTGCATCTGCGTCTGCTGGCCGGGGGAGGTGATGCGAAGCTGGCGCTATCGACCGGCACGTTGGCTTCGATCGCTGATCCGCTGGGGGCCTTCGTGGCCATGGCTCTCAGTGGCATACTGCACTGTGTTTTCGTATCGCCCGCCGGGGTCGCCCGGGGTGCAGACCGTATCCGGGGCACACCGCACGGCCCGGCGATGTTGGTGGGCAGTGGGATCGTGGTGGTGGCGTCAATAATCCTCATTGCGCCGTGAGCACCGTTAACGCGGTGTTAGTTAATGGGCACGTCAGTGGGGCTAAGGTCGTGTGTGGCCTGTATTATGCTTCTTATGCTTCGTTGGACTACTGCAGGTGAATCCCACGGCCAGGCGCTCATTTCTTTGATTGAGAACCTCCCGGCCGGTCTGTCGGTTACTCGGGAAGATGTTTCCTATCAGCTCGCTCGGCGCCGGCTGGGCTATGGGCGCGGTGCGCGCATGAAGTTCGAGGCCGACGAGGTCACCTTTGTCGGCGGTGTGCGGCACGGCAAGACGCTGGGCAGCCCTGTTGCAATCATGGTCGGCAACACGGAATGGCCGAAGTGGACCACGATTATGTCTGCCGACCCGATCGATGAGTCCGATCCGGAGGTGGCTAAGGAGATGTCCAGTGGCCGTGGTGCGAAGCTCACCCGCCCGCGCCCGGGGCACGCGGACTTCTCCGGCATGGTGAAGTACAACCACGCTGAAGCGCGCCCAATCCTGGAGCGTTCCTCCGCCCGCGAAACTGCCGCTCGTGTGGCCGCCGGAACTTTCGCTCGCGCCCTGCTGCGCGAGGTGCTGGGTGTGGAGGTTCTATCCCACGTGGTCAGCATCGGCCGTTCGGAGCCGTACACGGGCCCCACCCCGGAGTTTGCGGACCTGGAGGCCATCGATGCTTCTCCGGTGCGTGCATTCGATGCAGCGGCCGAGGAGTCGATGATCGACGAGATCAAGGCGGCCAAGAAGTCCGGCGATACCCTGGGTGGCGTCGTGGAGGTCGTTGTGAAGGGGTTGCCGATCGGCCTTGGCTCTCACGTGTCGGGCGAGGAGCGACTGGACGCACAACTGGCAGCGGCCCTGATGGGAATTCAGGCCATCAAGGGCGTGGAGATCGGCGATGGCTTTGAGGAAGCTCGCCGCCGCGGGTCTGAGGCGCACGATGAGATGGAGGTCGCAGAAGATGGTGGCGTCCGTCGGCTGAGCAACCGCGCCGGTGGGCTCGAAGGTGGCATGACCAACGGCGAGGAGCTACGGGTGCGGGCGGCAATGAAGCCCATCAGCACCGTGCCGCGCGCCCTGAAGACCGTGGATATGGCCAATGGCGAAGCGGCCACGGGCATCCACCAGCGCTCCGACGTGTGCGCCGTACCCGCCGCCGGTGTGGTCGCAGAGACCATGGTCGCGCTGGTGCTGGCTCGCGCCGTACTGCAGAAGTTCGGTGGCGACTCTGTGGAAGAAACCAAGCGGAACGTAGAGTCCTACTTGGAGTACGTCAATGACCGGCTGGACTGGTCCGAGGCGCAGGCTTGGTCCGAGGCGCAGGCTGAGGTAGGAGAGAGTCGATGAGTCCCCGCGCGGTGTTGGTTGGGCTTCCCGGCTCTGGCAAGACCACGATCGGCAAGCGCCTGGCTAATGCCCTGAACGTTCAATTGGTCGATACCGACCATCTGCTTGAAGCGAAGCTGGGCAAGACCTGCAGCCAGATCATGGCGGAGCTGGGGGAGCCCGGCTTTAGGGAAAAGGAAGCCGATGTGGTCGCTGAGGCTTTGCACAGCGATGGCATCGTTTCCCTTGGCGGTGGGGCAGTGGTCACCGAGCGCACCCGCCAACTGTTGGCGGACCACACGGTGGTGTACCTGAACGTCTCCATCGACGAGGGAGTGCGCCGCACGTCCCGCTCTAACGCCCGCCCGCTGCTGAACGTCCCCGATCCACGCAGCAAGTACGAGGAGCTTTTCGCCCAGCGCTCCGCGTTCTACGAGGAAGTCTCCAACTTTATGGTGCGTTGCGACGGCAAGGAGCCACGCCGCGTAGTCACGGACATCCTCATGTTCATCGAGGAAATCCGCCTGGAGCGCCTCGACGAACGCGATCACGTCCAACCGGACCCGGCCTTCCGATAATCTTCCCCGCAACCACTATCAACGAGGATCCCCGCCCATGAACACCTTTGAACAGCAGCGCATCACCGTGGCCTCCCAGTCGCCCTACGATGTGGTGATCGAGCGCGGTACCGACTTCGCAGCGCAGGAGATCCTCAAGGTTGCCGGTGCGACCGCGACCTACCTGATTATCCACCAGCCTGCGCTGTCCGAACGCGCCAAGACCCTGGCAGGGCGCCTAACCGAGGCGGGATACGCCGCGCATACGCACGAGATTCAGGATGCCGAATCCGCCAAGACCGCTCACTCTGCCGCCGAGTGCTGGGACGTGTGTGCGGACATTGGCCTGACCCGCGCCGATACGATCATCGGTCTGGGCGGCGGCGCTGCAACGGATCTGGCCGGATTCATCGCCGCCACCTGGATGCGCGGAATCAAGGTCGTGCACTATCCCACCACCTTGCTGGCCATGGTGGACGCTGCCGTGGGCGGCAAGACAGGCATCAACACCCCGGCCGGAAAGAACCTCGTCGGCGCATTCCACGAGCCCAGCGCCGTGATCGTCGACCTGGAGGTTCTGGAAACCCTGCCGCGCGAAGAAATGGTGGCCGGGGCGGCAGAAATCATCAAGGCTGGCTTCATCGCAGACACGAAAATCCTGGACATCTACGAGGCCGACCCCGAAGCGTCACTCGACCCGCACGGCAGCCTGCCGGAGCTCATCGCCCGCGCCATTCAGGTGAAGGCGGACGTAGTGGCGGTGGATCTGAAGGAGTCCAGCCTGCGCGAGATCCTCAACTACGGCCACACCTATGGTCACGCAGTTGAACATTACGAGGACTACCGCTGGCGCCACGGCCAGGCGGTCGCCGTCGGCATGATCTTCGAGGCGGAGCTGGCCAAGGCAGCTGGGCTGCTGGGGGAGGCGGACGTTCGGCGTCACCGCGACATCCTTAGTTCCGTAGGTTTGGCGACCAGCTACAACGGCGCCGAGCTCGACGAGCTTCTGGCTGCGATGGGGCGCGACAAGAAAAACAAGGGCGGCAAGATCCGCTTCGTCGTGCTCGAAGAGATCGGCAAGCCCACCCGCCTGGAAGGCCCCAGCGAAGATCTGCTGCGCGCGGCGTATGCCGCTAGCGTGGAGGCCTAAAGACCCAAAGACTGGAGACAGCGATGAATGCAGAGGAAACCAACGCGCCGAAGGTGTGCGTCATCAACGGGCCGAACCTTAACCGCCTGGGCAAGCGCCAGCCGGAGGTGTACGGCAGCACCACACTGGCCGATGTGGAGGATCTGCTGGCCCGCGAAGCCACCGCGCTGGGCATCGCGGTCGACTTCTTCCAGTCCAATCACGAAGGCGAGCTGCTGGATCGCATCCACCGAGCCGCCGACGAGGGCAACGCGGTGATCATCAACCCGGGTGGATTCACCCACACCTCCGTTGCGCTGCGCGACGCGCTGGCGGAAATCGCTGACGGCGCCGGCTTCGTGGAGGTGCACATTTCCAACATCCATGCGCGCGAAGAATTCCGCCACCGCAGCTACCTCAGCCCCCTGGCCAGCGGCGTGATCGCCGGAATGGGTATCTACGGCTACGTCGCCGCCCTGCGCTATTTCGCCCAATAACTCCCCCCGCATAGCCCCTGCGTAACGCTTCATCTTTAAGGAGAGTTGATGTCTAAAAAATTTTTTGACGCCTACCGCACCCGCCGCGCCAAGGCCACAGGTCTGGTCAAAGACTCAGATCACGCGGGGGTGCTGATTAGCGACTTGAAGAACGTCCGTTACCTCACCGGCTTCTCCGGCTCCAACGGGCTGTTAGTCATCCGCGAAGACGGCCAGCACCTGTTGCTGACGGATGGGCGCTACGACACACAGGTGCGCATCGAGACCGGAGAGCCGGAGGACGTGCGCATCGAGATCGGCCGCAAGCTGTTCGACCGCGCGGCCGAGTTTGCCAAGGAGGCGGGGGAGTCCTTCGCAGTTGAGCCCAGCCTCGACTACGGCCAGGCCCAGGCACTGGGCAACCCGCCGGTGCTGGGATCCGTGGTCGAAGGGCTGCGCCTGGTGAAGGACGAGCTGGAAATCGCGGCGCTGGCCGAAGCCGGCGAGCTAGCCGATAGCGTGTGGCGCTCCTTTATCGAAGACGGCGGCATTCGCGAAGGCATCACCGAGATCCAGGCAGCGGCGGAGCTGGAGTTTCAGCTGCGCACCGCAGGCGCGGACGGCCTGAGCTTCGACACGATCCTGGCCAGCGGCGTGAACGCTGCAAAGCCCCACGCAGGGGTATCGCGGGAGAAGATCGTGCCGGGGTTGGTCACTGTGGACTTTGGGGTGTACCTCGATGGATACGCCTCCGATCAGACCCGCACGGTCTGCGTGGGCGAGCCCGACGAGCTGGCCCGCGAACTCTACGACGTGGTGTACCGTTCGCAGAAGGCAGGCGAGGCCATTCTGGCCCCGGGTGTAGAGCTGCGAAACGTTGATGCCGCCTGCCGCGACGTGATCGACGAGGCCGGTTACGGGGAGTTCTTTGTACACTCCACCGGGCACGGCGTGGGTCTCGACGTGCATGAGGCCCCGCGGGCAGCGGCGGGCGTCAATCCCGAAGAAAAGCTGGTGGAAGGCATGACCGTGACGGTCGAGCCCGGCATTTACATTCCCGGCAAGACGGGCTTGCGCATTGAGAACACGTACGTGATCACCGCCGACGGAGCTAAGAGCTTCAATGCCTCGCCGACGGAACTCATCGTCGTTTAGGCGTGGGCAGCTGCTAGACTGTAGCAGCAAAAAATTTTTTTGAACCCTATATCCCAATACAAGGAGACCATTCGTGGCAACCACCGCTGACTTCAAGAACGGCCTTGTCCTCAAGGTTGACGGCAAGCTGCAGCAGATCGTCGAATTCCAGCACGTAAAGCCGGGCAAGGGCCCCGCATTCGTGCGCACGAAGCTCAAGGATGTCGTCTCCGGCAAGACTGTTGACAAGACCTGGAACGCAGGCGTCAAGGTGGAGACCGCTACTGTCGACCGTCGCGACATGACCTACCTGTACAACGACGGCACCAGCTTCGTTCTGATGGACGAGAAGACCTACGACCAGGTTGAGCTGGCTCCGCACCTGATGGGCGATGGCGCCAAGTTCCTGCTGGAGAACACCAGCGTGCAGGTTTCCTTCCACGAGGGCGAGCCGCTGTTCGCCGAGCTGCCCGTCGCCGTCGAACTGAAGGTTGAGCAGACCGATCCGGGCCTGCAGGGTGACCGCTCCACCGGTGGTACCAAGCCCGCAACCCTGGAGACCGGCGCAGAGATCCAGGTTCCGCTGTTCATCGAGACCGGCAACGTACTAAAGGTCGATACCCGTACCGGCGAGTACCTGTCCCGCGTCAGCAACTAATCCAGCGAACGTTTTTCACCCCATGACTGAAGAACACACAGCTGATAAGAGCGCCTTCAAGCGCCACGGTGCGCGCTACAAGGCGCGCCGCCGCGCCGTTGACATCCTCTTCGAGGCCGAGTTTCGCGACATCGACCCGGTCGAGATCGTCGAGGAACGCATCACTCTGGCAAAGGACGCAGCCAATCAGGTCAAGCCCGTGCCGGAGTACACCCAGCAGATCGTGCCCGGCGTGGCAACGAACCTGGATGCGCTGGACGAGGCCATCGCGCTGCATCTGTCCAGCGAGTGGCGCCTGGATCGTCTCCCTGCCGTCGACCGTGCGGTGCTGCGCGTAGCGGCCTGGGAGCTGAAGTTCAACGACGATGTGGATGCCAAGGTAGCCGTCGTCGAAGGCGTTGAACTGGCCAGCGAATACTCGCATGATAAGGCGCCCAACTACATCCATGCGGTGTTGGACGGCATCAACAAGGATCTGCAGATCCAGGCCGACCTGCAGTTGGCAGATGCGGCGGCTGCACAACGTGCGGCGGCCGCGGGCGCTGCAGGTACTGAAGGCGCTGCAGGCGCTAGCGAAACACCAGGCCAGGACGATCTGGACGAGCTTCTCGGCGGAGTCATTAACGAGTCCAACGAAGCGTGATAAACTGCCAGTCGGACAATGTAGACATCCTTTAACGGACCGCACAGAGAGGCGGGAAAGGAGGTCACGATGAACCCGACGGCTGGGGAAGCTGGCGTCACCCTACTCGACGCAGATCAAGTTTCCCGTACTGTCGCGCGCATCGCGCACCAGATTATTGAAAAGACCGCGCTGGACGGACAGAACTCCCGGCGCGTAGTTCTACTTGGCATTCCATCGGGGGGAGTGCCACTCGCGGCGCGTCTCGCCGAGAAGATCCAGCATTTTACGGGGGTGGAGGTCTTCCAGGGCTCGCTGGATATCACGTTGCACCGTGATGATCTGCGCACCACGACCCACCGCGCCCTCAAACCCACCAAGGTTCCCGCAGAAGGAATCGACGGCACCACCGTCGTGCTGGTAGACGATGTCCTCTATAGCGGGCGTTCCATCCGCGCGGCTCTGGACGCGCTGACCGACATTGGTCGCCCGGATTCCGTGCAGGTGGCGGTTCTGATCGACCGCGGCCACCGCAAGTTGCCTATCCGCGCGGATTACGTGGGCAAGAACATTCCCACCGCAGCGGACGAGGACGTAACGGTGAACCTCGCCGAATTGGATGACGTGGACAACGTGGTTCTGTACCGCCACGCGGCCACCTGGGAAGGGAGCAAGTAACCCATGAAGCACCTCATTAGCATTGCTGACCTCAGCAAGTCGGAGATTCTGGGGCTGATGGACGAGGCCGACCGCTTCGCCGAGGCTTTAGAGGGGCGCGAGATGAAGAAGCTGCCCACGCTGCGCGGTCGCACCGTCTTCACCATGTTCTATGAGAACTCTACCCGCACGCGATCCTCCTTCGAGACCGCGGGTAAGTGGATGAGCGCCGACGTCATCAACATCTCCGCCTCCAGCTCTTCGGTCAAGAAGGGCGAATCCCTCCGCGATACTGCCCTGACCCTGAAGTCGGTCGGCGCGGACGCGATCATCATGCGCCACCCGTCCTCCGGCGCAGCGCGTCAGGTCGCGGGGTGGCTGGGCGATACGGCCGTCATCAACGCTGGTGACGGTTCGAACCAGCACCCCACCCAGGCTCTTTTGGACGCCACCACGATGCGCAACCGCATTGGGGACATTAGCGGCAAGAAGGTCGTTATTGTCGGCGATATCCTGCATTCCCGCGTGGCGCGTTCGAACGCCCAACTGCTTACGACTCTGGGAGCGGAAGTGGTGTTTGTGGCGCCTCCGACGCTGGTGCCTTTGGGCATCGAGCACTGGGGCAACTGCTCTGGAAACAGCGCTGGGAATGGCGGGGGCAAGGACAGCGTCCGAGTCAGCTACGACTTCGACAGCGAGATCGCAGACGCGGATGTCGTGATGATGCTGCGTGTGCAGGCCGAGCGTATGAACGGCGGCTTCTTCCCCTCGCACCGCGAATACGCCACCCGCTATGGCCTGTCCAAGGCTCGCGCTGAGCGGATGAAGGAGGGCGCGATCATCATGCACCCAGGCCCGATGCTGCGGGGTATGGAGATCAACTACGACGTGGCAGACGCACCGCAGACCGTGGTTCTGAACCAGGTCACCGCAGGCGTGCACGTGCGCATGGCGGTGCTGTTTACCCTGCTGGTTGGGGAAGAGGGCTAGAGGCGCACGATGGCCACAATCCCCACAAAGGCACAGACAAACACCAAGACGAGCGACAAAGGGACTTCCACCATGACTTCCGATTACCCGGCCACCGGCGAGCTGGCCAGCCACCCCACCGGCGCCGCTAATGCAGTTCTGCTGCGTGGCGTGCTGATCTACGGCGAGGGCGACAAGCAGGACGTGCTGGTGCAGGACGGCGTGATTGCAGAGATCGGCAGCGACCTGTCGGCCAAGGCACCGGAAGGAGCAGAGGTGCTGGATCTGGACGGCCAGGTGCTGCTGCCGGGCCTGGTGGATATGCACGTACACCTGCGCGAACCGGGGCGGGAGGATACCGAGACCATCGCCACCGGATCCGCCGCGGCCGCCCAGGGTGGGTTCACGGCGGTGTTCACCATGGCGAACACCGCACCGGTCACCGACAACCCCGCTATTGCCGAGATGGTTTGGTACAAGGGTCAGAACACGAACCTGTGCGATGTGCACCCGGTCGGTTCTATCTCCAAGGGTTTGGAGGGCAAAGAGCTCACGGAGTTCGGCATGATGGCCGATTCCGATGCGAGGGTGCGCATGTTCTCAGACGACGGCAAGTGCGTCGACGATCCGCGCCTCATGCGCCGCGCAATCGAATACTCCAAGGGTATGGACGTACTGCTGGCCCAGCACTGCGAGGAGCCACGCCTGACGATCGGCTCCGTAGCACACGAGGGCGAGACCGCCGCTCGCCTCGGTCTGGGTGGCTGGCCGCGCGTCGCCGAGGAATCCATCGTCGCCCGAGACGCGATCATGGCCCGCGACTACGGCGGCCGCCTGCACATCTGCCACGCCTCTACAGAGGGCACCGTTGACCTGCTGCGCTGGGCAAAGGCACAGGATATTCCGCTGACTGCGGAGGTCACCCCGCACCACCTGCTGCTCACAGACGAAAGGCTGGAAACCTACGACGGCGTGAACCGCGTGAACCCGCCGCTGCGCGAACAGCGCGATGTGGAGGCGCTGCGCGCCGCCCTGATCGACGGCACGGTCGACTGCGTGGCCACCGACCACGCTCCGCACGGTTCCGAGGACAAGTGCTGCGAGTTCGACCAGGCGCGCCCCGGCATGCTGGGGATCGAGACTTCGCTGGCGCTGATCGCCAAGATCTTCGTCATCGACGGCGATCAGGACTGGCGCTTCGTGGCCAAGGTAATGTCCGAGCGTCCCGCCGAGATCACCAAGCTGCCCGGTCATGGCCGCCCGATCGCGGTCGGGGAGCCTGCGAACCTGTGTGCCGTGGATGTGAACCAGTCCTGGGTGGCTCGCGGCCAAGACATGGCTTCCAAGGCCAACAACACCCCATATGAGGGCATGGAAATGCCGGTCAAGGTCAGCACCACGCTGTTGCGCGGCAAGGTGACCTGTAGGAACGGCTCATCAGTGTAGAAAGAACCCACGAGTGGGCGTCACTAAGAAGAACCGAACACAACAGTCCAACAGTTAAGGAAAGAGACACAATGAGCTACACCCCAGCAGCACTGGTTCTGGCCGATGGGAAGATCTTCCGCGGCAGGGCATTCGGCGCGACGGGTCGCACCCTCGGCGAGGCCGTGTTCACGACGGCCATGACCGGCTACCAGGAGACCATGACGGACCCCTCGTACCACCGCCAGATTGTCGTGGCGACCGCCCCACACATCGGCAACACGGGCTGGAACGACGAGGATTCCGAATCCCGCGGCGACAACATCTGGGTGGCCGGGCTGGTTATCCGCGACCTGTCCCGCTCCGTGAGCAACTGGCGGGCCAAGCGCAGCCTGCCGGAGGAGATGATTGCCCAGGACATCATCGGCATCCAGGGTGTGGATACCCGCGCGATTGTCCGCCACCTGCGCGACAAGGGCTCGGTTGCTGCAGGCATCTTTAGTGGTGACGCCCTAAGTTCCGACGACGACATGATCAGCCAGGTTCAGGCTCAACCGTCGATGGCCGGCGCGGACCTGTCTGGCGACGTCAGCACCGACGAGCTTTACATTGTGGAAGCAGACGGCGAGCGCAAGCACACCATCATCGCCTACGACATGGGCATCAAGACCAACACCCCTCGCGAGTTCGCCAAGCGCGGCGTGCGCAGCGTGGTGGTTCCGTCGACCACCAGCTTCGAAGAGGTACAGCAGCTGATGGGGGAGTACGACGCGACCGGCGTGTTCATCTCCAACGGCCCGGGCGACCCCGCGACGGCCGACGCGACGGTGGACGAGTTGAAGAAGATCCTGGGAGCCAAGATCCCGTTCTTCGGCATCTGCTTCGGCAACCAGCTGCTGGGGCGTGCGCTGGGGATGGAAACCTACAAGCTCAAGTTCGGCCACCGCGGCACCAACGTACCGGTGCTGGATCACCAGACCGGCAAGATCGACATCACGGCGCAGAACCACGGCTTCGCCCTGAAAGGCAAGCCACTGGAGAAGTTCGATACCCCGTTCGGCGAAGCGCAGGTGACCCACACTTGCCTCAACGACGATGTGGTCGAGGGCGTGGCCCTGGTAGACGGCAGCGCGTTCTCCGTCCAATACCACCCGGAATCCGCAGCTGGTCCGCACGACGCGAACCCACTGTTCGATAAGTTCCTGGAGAACTTGGAAAAGAACAGCTAGCAGCCAACAGCCAACACAGATCTTTAACGAAGAAGATTCAGCAACAGGGATAGTAGGGAAAACACCAATGCCACGTCGCGAAGACATTAACCACGTACTCGTCATCGGCTCCGGCCCGATCGTTATCGGCCAGGCCTGTGAGTTCGATTACTCCGGCACCCAGGCCTGCCGCGTGTTGAAGGAAGAGGGGCTGCGCGTCACCCTGATCAACTCGAACCCGGCGACGATCATGACCGACCCGGAGTTCGCCGATCACACCTACATTGAGCCGATCTCCCCGAAGTACATCGAGAAGATCTTCCAGGAAGAGCAGGAGGCCGGCCACAAGGTCGACGCTGTCCTGGCGACCCTCGGTGGCCAGACCGCACTGAACGCCGCGATCCAGCTGGATCGCCTGGGCATTCTGGATAAGTACGGCGTTGAGCTGATCGGCGCAGACATCGAAGCGATTGAGCGCGGCGAGGATCGCCAGAAGTTCAAGGACATCGTTGCGAAGATCGGCGGCGATTCCGCCCGTTCGCGCGTGTGCCACAACATGGAGGAGGTCCACGAGACCGTTGCAGAGCTGGGCCTGCCGGTCGTCGTTCGCCCATCGTTCACCATGGGTGGCCTGGGATCGGGTCTGGCCTTTAACGAAAAGGATCTGGAGCGCATCGCCGGTGGTGGTCTGGCGGCGTCGCCCGAGGCCAACGTGTTGATCGAGGAGTCCATCCTCGGCTGGAAGGAGTTCGAGCTGGAGCTCATGCGCGACGGCAAGGACAACGTAGTGGTCGTCTGCTCCATCGAAAACGTGGACGCCCTCGGCGTGCACACCGGCGACTCCATGACCGTTGCCCCCAGCATGACGCTGACCGACCGCGAGTTCCAGGTGATGCGCGACCAGGGCATCGCCATCTTGCGTGAGGTCGGCGTGGACACCGGCGGCTGCAACATCCAGTTCGCCGTGAACCCGAAGGACGGGCGCATCATCACCATTGAGATGAACCCGCGCGTGTCCCGTTCTTCCGCACTGGCTTCCAAGGCCACCGGCTTCCCGATCGCAAAGCTGGCCGCGAAGCTGGCCATCGGTTACACCCTGGACGAGGTTCGCAACGACATCACCGAGGTCACCCCGGCTGCCTTCGAGCCGACCCTCGACTACGTTATCGTCAAGGCTCCGCGCTTCGCCTTTGAGAAGTTCCCCGGCGCCGACGACACCCTGACCACCACTATGAAGTCCGTGGGCGAGGCCATGGCCATCGGCCGCAACTACATCACCGGCCTGAACAAGGTCATGCGTTCCCTGGAGACCAAGCAGGCGGGCTTCTGGACAATCCCGGACGAGGCTTTCGCCGGCGAGCGTGCCACCGACAAGCAGGCCGTCCTGGAGGATCTGAAGCGCCCGACCGAGGGGCGCATGTACGACGTCGAGCTCGCTCTGCGCCTGGGCGCCACCGTCGAGGAGGTCTACGCTGCCTCCGGCATCGACCCCTGGTTCCTGCACGAACTCGCCGGTCTGGTCGAGTTCCGCCAGCGCCTTATCGACGCCCCAGTCTTGGACGTCGACCTTCTCCGCGAAGCGAAGTACATGGGTCTGTCGGATAAGCAGATTGCAGCACTGCGCCCGGAGCTGGCAGGGGAGGACGGCGTTCGCGCCCTCCGTTGGGCACAGGGCATCCGCCCGGTGTTCAAGACCGTCGATACCTGCGCCGCCGAGTTCGAGGCGAAGACCCCCTACCACTACAGCTCCTATGAGCTGGACCCGGCCGCCGAGTCCGAGGTTGCACCGCAGCCGGACAAGAAGAAGGTTCTTATCCTGGGCTCCGGCCCGAACCGCATCGGCCAGGGCATCGAGTTCGACTACTCCTGTGTGCATGCAGCCCTGGAACTGTCCCGTGTGGGCTACGAGACCGTGATGATCAACTGCAACCCAGAGACGGTCTCCACCGACTACGACACGGCCGACCGCCTGTACTTCGAGCCGCTGACCTTCGAGGACGTCATGGAGGTTTACCACGCCGAGGCCGAGTCCGGCGAGATCGCTGGCGTAATCGTGCAGCTGGGTGGCCAGACGCCACTGGGTTTGGCACAGCGCCTGGCAGACGCTGGCGTGCCGGTCGTGGGTACCTCCCCGGAGGCCATCAACCTGGCCGAAGACCGTGGCGAGTTCGGCAAGGTTCTGGAAAAGGCTGCCCTGCCTGCGCCGGAGTTCGGCACCGCCACCAGCGTTGAGGAGGCCCACGATGTGGCAGCCCGCATTGGCTTCCCGGTACTGGTTCGCCCTTCCTACGTTCTGGGTGGTCGAGGTATGGAAATCGTTTACGACGACGAAAGCCTGACCGACTACATCCAGCGCGCGACCGAGATCACCGACGACCACCCGGTATTGGTTGACCGCTTCCTGGATTCCGCCATCGAGATCGACGTCGACGCGCTGTGCGATGGCGAGAGCGTGTACCTGGCGGGCGTGATGGAGCACATCGAGGAGGCCGGCATCCACTCCGGTGACTCCGCTTGTGCCATCCCGCCGATGACGCTGGGCTCCGAGGACATCGAGAAGGTGCGCAAGGCAACGGCAGCACTGGCCCACGGTATTGGTGTAAAGGGTCTGATGAACGTCCAGTTCGCTCTGAAGGACGACATCCTGTACGTCATCGAGGCCAACCCCCGCGCCTCCCGTACCGTTCCCTTCGTATCCAAGGCCACGGGCGTGCAGCTGTCCAAGGCAGCGGCCCGGATCATGCTGGGCACGAAGATCTCCGACCTGATCGAGGAAGGCGTGCTGCCGCACGACCGCGACGGTGGATCCCTGCCGCAGGGCCACCCGATCGCCGTGAAGGAAGCCGTGATGCCTTTTAACCGCTTCCGCAGCCCGGAGGGCCACGTGCTGGATTCCCTGCTGAGCCCAGAGATGAAGTCCACCGGCGAGGTCATGGGCCTGGACGACGACTTCGGTACCGCCTTCGCCAAGTCCCAGGAGGCCACCGGCGACCTGCCGACCGAGGGCACCGTCTTTGTCTCTGTGGCGAACCGCGACAAGCGGACCTTGATCCTGCCGATCCAGCGACTGTACTCCCTGGGCTTCAAGATCCTGGCCACCCAAGGCACCGCAGCCATGCTGCGTCGCAACGGCGTGGAGTGTGAGGTTGTGGCGAAGATCTCCGACGAGCGTCGCGCTGCCGCTGACAACACCCCGCTGGTCGATACCGATGGCAACCCGCTGCGCACCGTTGGCGATTGGATCAAGGACGGCGACGTTGACCTGATTCTGAACACGCCAGCCGGCTCCGCCGGGGCGCGTCACGATGGCTACGACATCCGCTCTGCCGCCGTCAACATGGGCGTGCCGTGCGTCACCACAGTTCAGGGCGCCGTTGCCGCGGTGCAGGGCATCGAGGCGCTGCAGGGCGCAGAGCCCACCGTGCGCCCGATCCAGGAGGTTGATCACTCGTGACCGCAAGTTCGGGCGAGCGTCTGACCTTCGGCGAGCGTTTCCTCGAGCGTGCCGAGAACTTCGGCCAACTCTGCGTGGGAATGGATCCGCACCTCAGCATCCTGGAGGCCTGGGGCCTGCCAGCGAATGTCGAGGGCGTGGAGGCCTTCAGCAAGATCTGTGTGGAGGCCTTTGCGGACGTCGCCTGTGTAGTCAAGCCCCAGGTGGCTTTCTATGAGCAGTTCGGTTCTGCAGGTCTTGCTGTACTGGAGCAGTCTATCGCGGAGCTGCGTCGCGCTGGCGTGTTAGTGGTAGCCGACGCGAAACGCGGCGACATTGGCTCCACCATGGCGGGTTACGCTCGCGCGTGGCTGGATCCGGACTCGCCGCTAAGCAGTGACGCTGTGACGGTCTCCCCGTGGCTGGGCTTCGATTCCCTGCGTCCAGTCATCGAACTGGGTGAACAGCACGGCAAGGGAGTGATCGTGCTGGCGGCAACCTCCAACCCGGAGGCCGTTGAGCTGCAGCGTTCTCTGTTCCATGGCTCGGAGGCAAACCTGGCACAGCACATCGTCGACCGGGTGGCGGAGGAAAACTCTGTTCACGGCGAGGCCGGCAACCTCGGAGTGGTCGTTGGTGCCACGCTAGCCCAACCGCCCCGCCTGGATAGGGTAGGCGGAATGGTGCTGATGCCGGGCGTCGGTGCGCAGGGCGGCACCATGGAGGATGTGCGGCGTATCGCTGGAGGAAAGCAGACAGCGCGCCTGGTATCGCCCAATGTTTCCCGTGGGGTACTCAAGGCAGGGCCAGACGTCGCCGCCCTCCGCGCGGCGGTAGTTGAGCACGCCGCTACCTTGCGCCTCTAGAGGCCATAAGCTGGGTCTTTTGCTGGTTTATCAGCCTAGAGGTGATACACTGATGGGCGTTGTTTCGAGCCTGCCGTTGCGGCGCCCTGTCTGCGCTTATCGCAGTCCACGAGGTCGTGTACAGTAGTCAGGAACATAGGCTCGGTGTGTCAGGTTGGCATATTAGACCGAGACAATTTAATATCCAGCGGTGCTTGGCGTACCCTTTCGGACCCACAGCATGCTGGTTTTTGACCAGATAATTTTCATTTTTTTACGAGCATTACATACGGAGGCACCCGTGGCACTTCCCCAGTTGACCGATGAGCAGCGAGCAGAAGCGCTGAAGAAGGCAGCAGAGGCACGCAAGGCACGCGCAGAACTGCGCGAGAAGCTGAAGCGTGGCGGCACCGACCTGAAGCAGGTCCTGAAGGACGCTGAGACCGACGAGACCCTGGGCAAGATGAAGGTCTCTGCTCTGCTGGTTTCCCTGCCGAAGGTTGGCAAGGTTAAGGCCAAGGAGATCATGGAGCAGCTGGAGATCGCAGAGACCCGTCGTATCCGCGGCCTGGGTGACCGTCAGCGTCGCGCTCTGCTGGAGCACTTCGGCTTCGAGGCATAGCTTTGAGCCAGGACCTGAATAGCGGACGGATCGTCGTACTTGCAGGTCCGTCGGCGGTGGGGAAGTCCACCGTCGTGCGTCGGCTACGCAGTGATGTTCCCGATCTGTTCTTCAGTGTGTCTATGACGACTCGCGATCCCCGGCCAGGGGAGGTAGACGGTGAGGACTACATCTACGTCACCCGTGAGCAGTTCGAACAGAACATCGCCGCAGGCAAAATGCTGGAATGGGCGGAAATTCACGGCGGACTGCAGCTCTCTGGCACGCCCCGTCAGCCCATCGAGGACGCTCTAGCGGAATCCCGCCCCGTACTGGTCGAGGTTGACCTGGAGGGCGCCCGCAACGTTAAAAAGCTGCTGCCGGAGGTGCAGACGGTTTTCCTGGCGCCACCATCCTGGGAGGCGCTGGTGGAACGACTGACTGGCCGTGGCACGGAAACCGAGGAAGTTATCCAGCGCCGTCTGCAGACAGCAAAGGTGGAGATGGCTTCGCAGTCGGAGTTCGACCACGTGGTGGTCAACGACGACGTGAACCAGGCCGTCGCCGCCATCAGTAGCTTCCTTAAGCCAGAGAACTAACCCGCATAATCAAACAACCCACCAAAGAAGGTGCATACCGTGGAAAATCAGGACGTGAATGCGAACGAGACCGTATTCGATCCTCCTGTGGGCATCACCAATCCACCCATCGACGAGCTGCTGACGAAGGTCTCCTCTAAGTACGCCTTGGTCATCTTCGCAGCTAAGCGTGCTCGCCAGATCAACGACTACTTCCAGACTGTCGATGAGGGCGTGTTCGAGTTCGTTGGTCCCCTGGTTACTCCGGACGTTCACGAGAAGCCCCTGTCTATCGCCCTGCGCGAGATCAATCGGGATCTGTTGGAACACACCGAGGGTTAAACCAGCTAGGCTGAGTCGTTGTGAACGTTGCATCAGCTGAAGAAAGCACACAGCCGCTCCGCGTCGTTATCGGCGTAGGGGGCGGCATTGCTGCATATAAGGCCGCTCACCTGGTCCGCTACTTCACCGAGCAGGGCCACCAGGTGCGCGTTATTCCCACTCGCTCGGCGCTGAACTTCGTCGGTGCTGCGACCTTTGAGGCTCTATCGGGTCAACCTGTCGCCACCGAGGTTTTTGACGCCGTCGACGAGGTCCAGCACGTACGCCTCGGCCAAGAGGCAGACTTGATCGTCGTAGCGCCCGCCACTGCTGACCTCATGGCGCGTATCGCGCACGGGCGTGCGGATGACCTGCTTACCGCTAGCTGTCTAGTCGCCACATGTCCGGTGGTGCTCGCGCCAGCTATGCACACTGAGATGTGGGAGAATCCCGCCACCGTAGATAACGTCGCCACGTTGCGTCGGCACGGGATCACCGTCCTGGAACCCGCCCATGGCCGCCTGACCGGAACGGATAGCGGTCCAGGAAGGCTGCCAGAGCCAGAGCAGATCGGCCAGTTGGCGCTCACCGTGTTGGGAGATCGTACTGCGTTCAGCCGCGACCTGGAGGGCAAGCGGGTGGTCATCAGCGCCGGTGGCACCCACGAGCCGTTGGATCCGGTGCGTTATCTGGGCAATGCGTCCAGCGGACGCCAGGGCTACGCGCTGGCGGAGGTGGCAGCGCAGCGCGGCGCTCGCGTCACCCTTGTCGCAGGGGTGACGGAGAACCTGCCCACCCCCTGCGGGGCGGAGGTCGTGCGGGTGAAGACCGCCCGCCAAATGCAAGCCGCGGTCATGGAACACGCGCGCAGCGCAGATGTAGTTGTCATGGCCGCCGCGGTGGCCGACTATCGCCCTGCAGAGGTCGCCGAGTCGAAGATGAAGAAGGGTTCCGACGCGGACCTGACGACAGTTCATCTGACCGAGAACCCAGACATCCTTGCCGGCGTGGTGGAGGCCCGTAGCCGGGGAGACGTGGCGTCCACAACAAAGATCGTGGGTTTTGCCGCGGAGACAGGCGATGCGGATAGCACACCGCTGGATTTTGCCCGCAAGAAACTTGAGAAGAAGGGCTGTGACCTGCTCATGTGCAACGCGGTGGGCGAGGGCAAGGTATTCGGGCAACCCGATAGCGCGGGGTGGATCTTGCGCCCGGGCGGCGAGGTGATCGAGGTTCCCCAGGGGCCCAAGACGAGGGTCGCTGCCGCCATCTGGAAGGCCGTGTGCGAGACTAACTAGACCGGCTACGTGACAAATACAGACAGCTTGGTCTAGTATGTGTCCATTAACTAAAAACGGCAACCGCCGTCAAGACCACACAAAAGGAAAAATCCACGTGTCTTTGCGCCTATTTAGCAGCGAATCCGTCACCGAAGGGCACCCCGACAAGATCTGCGACGCGATCTCCGACAAGATCCTCGACGCACTTCTAGCCAAAGACCCCGAGGCGCGCGTGGCGGTAGAGACCGTCGTCACCACCGGCCTGGTGCACGTCGTCGGCGAGATCCGCACCACCACCTACGTGGAGATCCCCGCGCTGGTGCGCAAGACGCTGCTGGAGATCGGCTTCAACAGCTCCGACATGGGCTTCGACGGCTCCACCTGTGGTGTCAGCGTGGCCATCGGCGAGCAGTCGCAGGAAATCGCTCAGGGCGTGGATACCGCTCTGGAGCACCGCTCCCACGATGCGGAGGGCGGCGCCGAGCTGGACGAGATCGACCGCCTGGGCGCCGGCGACCAAGGCCTGATGTTCGGGTACGCTACCAACGAGACCCCGGAGTACATGCCGCTGCCCATCGCCCTGGCTCACCGCCTGTCGCGGCGCCTCACCGAGGTGCGCAAGAAGGGAATCGTTCCCCACCTGCGCCCCGATGGCAAGACCCAGGTGACCTTCGCCTATGACGCGGAAGGCACCCCGGTGCGCCTGGATACCGTCGTCGTCTCCACCCAGCACGACGGCGGCATCGAGCAAGAGTGGCTGCACGAGCAGATCCGCACCCATGTTGTGCAGTACGTTCTGGACGAGGCGGGACTCAGCGGCAACCTGGCCGACACCGACTACACGCTGCTGGTCAACCCCTCCGGTTCCTTTGTGCTGGGCGGTCCGATGGGGGACGCGGGCCTGACCGGACGCAAGATCATCGTCGACACCTACGGCGGCATGGCTCGCCACGGCGGTGGTGCATTCTCCGGCAAGGATCCGAGCAAGGTCGACCGCTCCGCCGCCTACGCCATGCGCTGGGTAGCCAAGAACATCGTCGCCGCGGGCCTGGCCGACCGCGCCGAGGTGCAGGTCGCTTACGCCATCGGCCGTGCCACCCCGGTTGGCCTGTACGTCGAAACCTTCGGCACGGAAAAGGCCCCGGTGGAGGACATCCAGGCCGCCGTGCTCGAAGTATTCGACCTACGCCCCGCCGCGATCCTGCAGGAACTCGACCTGAAGCGCCCGATCTACGCCCAGACCAGCGCCTACGGCCACTTTGGCCGTACCGACCTGGATCTGCCGTGGGAGCGCACCGATCGGGTAGAGGCACTGCAGAAGGCCATCGAAGCGAAATAACGCCCGCCGGGGAAAGGGGTATAAAGGCACTGTGGAACAGCCCGTCGCTCGCGTCTTGCCGCTGCTGGGCGTGCCGCACCTCGACCGGCTCTTCGACTACGCCGTCCCCGAGGACATGGACGCCCACGCCCAGCCGGGTGTGCGCGTCCGCGTTCGTTTTTCCGGCCGACTGGTCGATGCCTTCCTCATCGAACGCCGTCGACGCAGTGATCATCCCGGTCAGCTGCGCCCGCTAGAACGCGTGATCAGCCCTATCCGCGTGCTGCCGAAACCACTGTGGGAGCTCGTCAATACTCTGGCCGATCGCTACGCCGGGGTGCGCTCCGACATTCTGCGTTCGGTTGTGCCTTCGCGCCACGCCTCGGCCGAAGCCTCCGGGCTATTCGCGGACGGTGCGGCTTGGGAGGATCTGGGTGCCAAGCTGCAGTCCGTCGAAGAGGCCGCCACGCAGTCCTACGCGGCAGCCGAGACCGCCCTTGCGCCCTATACGCACGGAACGGCGTTTCTATCCGCGCTCGTCGCGGGAAAGCCTGCTCGTTCTTGCCTGTTGACGCCCCCAGGCAGCGACATCCCCACGCTCATCGCGGCCGTGGCAGCCGCCGTGGCCTGGAATACGGACGGAAGTGTGCTGGTGGTGGCACCCAACCAGCGCCTGGTAGATCGCCTGGTAGCAGGCCTGAAAGAGCATATGAACCCGGCACAGGTGCTGGAGATGACGGCGTCCATAGGCCCGAACGCCCGATACCGCCGCTACCTTTCGGTGCTGGCCGGGCAGGCGCGCGTGGTGGTGGGCACGCGCTCGGCGGCGCTGCTGCCAATGGTGAAACCACGGCTGATGGTGCTGGTGGGGGAATCCGACGACAACCTGGTGGATCCGCGCGCGCCGTATATCCATGCGCGGGAGGCCCTGGCGCTGCACGCCGAACACTCCGGCGCGGGACTGCTGATTGCCGGGGTGCATCGCTCGGCAGAGGTGCAGCAGTGGGTGGATAGGAAGCTGGTGTACCCGCTGGCGCCGCTGCCGGAGGTACTGCGGGAGGCCATGCCGTGGATCCGCGGGCTGGGGGAGACCGACGGGGCAACCGAGAGGGAGCTGCATGCCCCGGGCGCGCGGATTCCCTCCATGGCCTTCGAGGCGATCCGCGAGTGCATGGAGCGCAACGTGCCCGCACTGGTGCAGGTTCCCCGGCGGGGATACGCCCCGGCGTTGAGCTGTGCGAAGTGCCGTACCCCGGCGAGGTGCCGGCACTGCAACGGCCCCCTGGAGCTGCCTACGAGTGCCGAGGCCGCGCCGCCGAGGTGCCGGTGGTGTGGGCAGACCGCAGGGCTATTTACATGCTCCAGCTGCGGTAACCATAGCGTGCGCCTGGCGGTGGTTGGCCACGACAGGACAGTGGAGGAGCTGGGGCGAGCATTCCCCGGCATCCCGATCATCGCCAGCGGCGGCAAGAACGTGGTCGATCAGGTGAGGCTGCGCAAGAGCATAGTCGTTGCCACCCCCGGCGCCGAGCCGACGGTGGACGGCGGACTGTACGGTTCGGCGGTTCTGGTGGATCCGTGGATCCTTCTTGGAAGGCAGGATCTGCGGGCGGCGGAAACTGCGCTACGCCATTGGATGGAGGCGGCCGCGCTGGTGGCTCCGCGCACCGAAGGCGGAAAGGTCATCTTCGCCGGGGCTGCGAACCTGCCCACGGCCCAGCAGCTCATTCGGTGGGATCCGGTGGGTTCCGCCCGAGCGGAGTTGGCCCACCGCGCCGAAGCGGCCTTCCCTCCAGCCTATAGTGTGGCCGCGATCGACGGCACCGTCGCCTCCATCGAGAACCTGGAGGCCGGATGGGAGCTGCCGGAAGGTGCCGAGACTCTGGGTCCAGTGGAATTGCCCCAGGGAGTGCGGCTGCCCGCAGGCATCGATAGCCACGATCCCCAAGCCCGACAGTCCGCCCGGCGCCTGCTGGTGCGGGTACCGGCCGAGCATCAAGCAGAACTGGGGCAGGCGCTGCGCCGGGCACAGTCCGTGCGCACGATTCACCGCAGCGGTCGCGGACCCCAGCCGGACGCGTTACGCGTTGTCATGGATCCCGTGCGTATCGGTTAGGGTGGATAACCATGACCGTGCTAAACATGCGCTACTTCGGGGATCCGGTACTTAAGACCGTTGCAGATCCTATGAAACAAGAACAGATCCAGGACGCGAGCACCCGACGGCTCGTGGAAGACATGCTGGAAACCATGGATCACTACGGCGGGGTGGGACTGGCCGCCAACCAGATTGGCATCACCCGCCGTATTTTCGTCTACGACTGTGACGGGGATCGTGGGCACATCATCAACCCCACCTGGGAGGCCGTGGGGGAGGAAACAGAAACCGGTGGCGAAGGCTGCCTTTCCATCCCGGACGTCCACGGGGATGTCACCCGCGCACTGCGCGTGCGCCTGCGCGGCACCACCGTGGATGGGGAAGAAGTCGACCGCGAGGTCACTGACCTGATGGCTCGCTGCGTGCAGCACGAAACGGATCACCTGGACGGTGTGCTTTTCATTGAGCACCTGTCCACCGAACAGCGCCGAGAGGCAATGCGCCAGATCCGCGAATCGGAGTGGTTCAAGCAGTGAAAATCGTCTTCGCCGGAACCCCGGAACCCGCTGCCGTAGCCCTCGAGCACCTCATCGCCGACGAGCGCCTCGAGGTGGTCGCGGTGATCACTCAGCCGGATGCCAAGCGTGGCCGCGGCCGCACCCTGCACCCGTCCAAGGTCGCGGAAGTCGCGGAGAAGGCCGCCATCCCGACGTACAAATGGCCCAGCCTGAAGGGCGGAACTGAATCCGGCGATGAGGCTAGGGCAGTGCTGTCCGAACTGGCGGCGGACGGGGTGCGCGCCTGCGCCGTCGTCGCCTACGGCAACCTGATCCCCGCCGACATCCTGGACGTTTTTGCACACGGCTGGGTCAACCTTCACTATTCACTGCTGCCACGTTGGCGCGGTGCCGCCCCGGTACAGGCCGCCCTGGCAGCGGGCGACGAGACCACTGGCGCTTCCATCTTCCGCATCGAGCAAGGCCTGGATACGGGCCCGGTCGCGGCACAGCTCACCCAGCCCATCGCCGTGGAGGATACCGCCGACGACCTGCTGGCTAGCCTGACGTATTCCGGCCGCGAGCTGCTGGCCGATACCCTCGTCGCCATGGAGGCGGGCACGGTCGAACTGACCCCGCAGGACGAGGCAGAAGCCACCCACGCGCCGAAAATCCACTCTGCCGACGCGCAGATCGATTGGTCCCAGCCCGCCGAGGTCATCCAGCGGGTTGCCCGCGCGCACACCCCAGCTCCGGGCGCGTGGACCCTCTTGGACGGCCAGCGCTTCAAGATCGGCATGCTGTTGCCAGCCGACCCGAACGAGGTCACTGGATTGGGCGCTGGGGAAATGTGGGCGTCAACAAAAAAGGTATTCGTCGGCACCGGGACCGACGCGCTAGAGATCACCCGCATCCAACCTCCGGGCAAGAAGATGATGGAGGCCGCGGCGTGGGCACGTGGCCAACAAGAGCTGCTGGCCGGGAAGCCCGTGTTTAGCGCGCGGCAAGAGACCGCACGGGAAAGCAACTAGGGAAAGTACGCAAGGATCATGGCAGGTTTTAGGTCTCGTTCCGAGTCGGCGCGCAGCGGCAACACACAGAAGGACAAGCCATCGCGCGCTACGGGCTACCAGCAACGTCGCCCCGTGCATAAGCAGCGCAAGAGCCGCTCCCAGGGATCGGGCGACAAGGTCCGGGACGTCGTCTTTGGGGTCCTGCGAGCGGTGACCGTCGACGATGCTTTCGGCAATCTTGCGCTGCCGAAGGCGCTGCGGGAAGCCGGAATCAAGGGTCGTGACGCCGCATTTGCGACCGAGCTGACCTATGGCACGCTGCGGGCACGTGGACTGCTGGACGCGATCATCGCGGACGCGGCCGGGCGCGAGGTTCAGAAGATCGACTCGGTCGCTCTGGATGCTCTGCGCCTGGGCGCCTACCAGATCCTGCGCACGCGCGTGGAGAACCACGCCGCGGTGAATACCTCGGTGGAGCTGGTGAAGGCCTTTGGCGCGGGCCAGGCCTCTGGATTTGTCAACGGCGTGCTGCGCGCGCTGACGCGCAAGAAGCCAGAGCAGTGGGTCGAGCGCGTGGCTCCAGGGGATTCCCTGGGCGCGCTGGCCCTACGCAACGCGCACCCGGAATGGATCGCGGAGGTGTTCGCGGACGCGCTGGGCGTGGACCCGACGACGGACTCCGGTCGTGTGGAGCTGGAGCGTGCCCTGGCCGCCGACGATGCGCGCCCAATCGTGCACCTGGCCGCCCGCCCAGGACAGATCAGCGGCGAAGAGCTAGCACTGATCACCGGCGGCACGGAGGGCAAGTACTCTCCCTACGCCGTCTACCTGGACGACGGAGCACCTGGGGAAATCGCTCCGGTTCGCGAAGGCATGGCCAGCGTGCAAGACGAAGGCTCCCAGCTGATCGGCCTTGCCACCACCCGCGTGCCCGTGTCCGCTGACCTGCCTGCTCGCTGGCTGGACTTATGCGCAGGCCCGGGCGGAAAGACCGCCTTTATCGCATCGGTCGCCCTGTCGGAGCAGGCTAAGGTCGACGCGATCGAGATCGCCGAGCACCGCGCCAAGCTCATCCAGCAGACCGTCCGCGACCTGCCTGTTAACGTGCACGTGGGCGACGGACGCAAGCTGGAAGCCATCCGCGAACTCGACGCCCCCAAGCAGGGCTTCGCACGCGTCCTTGTCGATGCGCCCTGTTCCGGTTTAGGCGCCCTCCGCCGCCGCCCCGAAGCCCGGTGGAACAAGGACCCCAAGGACATCGCCCCGCTGGTTACCCTGCAGCGCGAACTGCTGACCTCCGCCCTGGCTGCAACCGCGCCCGGCGGCGTGGTGATCTACTCCACCTGCTCGCCACATCCGCAGGAGACTAGCGAGGTTGTCCGCTCCATCGCCGCCCGCACGGGTGCGGAGATCCTGGACGTCACCGAGTTTCTGCCCGAACTGGCCGATACCAACACCGACCGCACAGCGCCTTTCGTGCAGCTGTGGCCCCATATCCACGGCACGGACGCCATGTTCTTCGCCGCTCTGCGACCTGCCGCCAACTAACTTCACCAGAAAACTCTTCATAGAAAGGCCACAGACTATGTCCAATCCCCGCACCCCGCTGATCGCCCCGTCTATCCTTGCCGCCGACTTCGCCAACCTGGCCAGCGATGTCGCCCGCGTGCCCAACGCGGACTGGCTGCACATCGACGTGATGGACAACCATTTCGTCCCCAACCTCTCCTTCGGTCTGCCTGTGGCGAAGTCCCTGCTGCCGCACACGGATAAGCACCTGGACGTGCACCTGATGATCGAGAACCCGGAGAAGTGGGCAGAAGACTACGCCGACGATTTCCAGTCCGTGACCTTCCACCTGGAGGCAGTTGCAGATGTGGGTGCGGCGATCGCGCTGGCCGATAAGCTGCGTGGCCACGGGACGATGGCAGGCATTTCTATCAAGCCCAACACCCCGGTGGAGCCGTTGCTGGATCACCTGGATAAGTTCGACCTCGTGCTGGTCATGAGTGTGGAGCCCGGGTTTGGTGGCCAGAAGTTCATGCCTGAGGTCCTGGACAAGGTCCGCGCCCTGCGCAGCCGCATCGATGCCGACGGCCTGGAAACCCTCATCGAGATTGACGGCGGCATTGGGGCAGAGACCGCAGCCGAGTCCGCCGCCGCGGGCGTGGACGTTTTCGTTGCCGGTTCCAGCGTGTTCGGCAAGGACGACCCCGCCGCTGCGGTGGAGGCTATTCGCGCCAGCGCGTCGTAGCCCGATGGATCTTTCGCTTTTTCATGACGCCCACCGCCTCGGCTGGCAGGCGGCCCAGCTAGCCAGCCCGAATCCGCCGGTCGGAGCCGTCATTGAGGATCCCGCCGGGGCAGTGGTCGGCCGCGGCTACACGCAGCGCCCCGGCGGGGCGCACGCCGAGGTGATGGCACTGCAGCAGGCCGGGGATCGCGCACGCGGTGGGCGCGCGATCGTCACCCTGGAACCCTGCAATCACACCGGCCGCACCGGACCGTGCGCCGAGGCCCTCATCCGCGCCGGCATCCGGAGGGTGGACTTCCTCTTCGCCGACCCGAACCCCGTGGCCGAGGGCGGGGCGGCCACGCTCCGGGCGGCTGGCGTGGAGGTCATCGGCCCCTACTTACCGCACCCCACCGGCCGCAGCGTGCAGCTGCCTGCGTGGACAGAGATGTACAGCGTGGAACCGTGGCTGATTTCCATGGCCGAGCAGCGCCCGCACGTCGCGTTAAAGATCGCCTCGACCGTCGACGGACGAGTGGCGGCGGTGGACAAGACCAGCCAGTGGATCACCGGAGAGGAAGCGCGGATTGCCGCGCACCGGGATAGGACCCGCCGTGATGCGATCTTGGTCGGCACCGGAACGATCGCCGCCGATAATCCGCGGCTCACCGCCCGCGACGGAAACGGGGAACCCTTCGCCGAGGAGCTGCAGCCCCTGCGGGTCGTCATGGGTATCAGCGAGGTCCCCGCCGATGCGCGGGTGTTCTCCGCCCCCGGCGAGGGGCTGCATCTGCAGACCCGCGATGTACACGAGGTACTGGACGAGTTGTGGAAGCGGGACGTGCGGACGCTGCTGGTCGAAGGTGGCTCCCGGGTGGCAGCGGCCTTTGTTGGCGCCGGCGTGGTGGACGAGGTGCAGTACTACGCGGCCCCTGCGGTGTTGGGAGCGGGGGTGGCGTCCATAAGAAACAGCGACGACAGCTTGGGCCAAACTATCGGCGACATTCGGCGCTTCGTACCGCGTGAGCTGGAGGTTTTCGGTCCTGATGTGCGCTGGGCGATGACGGCACCGCAGCGCACCCCCTAAAGCTTGAGTTAACCCACAGTGGGCTAATGTGTATGTAATCACATACATAAAAGCTAAGGAGCGCGCATGTTCACCGGAATCATTGAAGAGGTCGGGCGCATCGCTGCGATCGAGGTGGCAGGGGACTCGCTGCGGATGCGCTTCACAGCACCGGCAGTACTGGGGGACGCCAAGCGCGGCGATTCCATCGCCATCAACGGCGTGTGCCTCACCGTCGCGGAGCTGAGCGGGGGAGACAACCCAACGGAGTTCACCGCCGACGTTATGCAGGTGACGCTCGACTACAGCGCGCTGGGAAAGGTCCGCGCAGGCGACCGCGTGAACGTGGAACGCGCCATGGCCAGCGGTCAGCGCTTCGGCGGCCACATCGTGCAAGGACATGTCGACGGCACGGCCGAACTCATAGAACGCCGCCCCTCGGAGCACTGGGAGGTATTCCGCTTCCAGCTCAACGATCCGCAGCTTGCACGCTACGTGGCCAAGAAGGGTTCGGTGGCTATCAACGGAACGTCGCTAACGGTCGCGGAGGTCGCAGACACCACAGATCGTGCAGGTGAATCGGGTTCCGGCAACTGGTTCGAGGTCTCCCTCATTCCAACGACCCTGGCCGATACTATGCTGGGCGACCTGCACCCGGGATCTCAAGTGAACGTGGAGTGCGACGTACTGGCGAAGTACGTCGAAAGGCTCGCCCAGTTCGGCGAGCAGAATTAAAGCGAGAGGCTAAGCACCGATGAGCACAAGCGATACACACAACATCCAGCTGGACTCCGTCGAGCGCGCCATCTCCGACATCGCCGCCGGCAAGGCGGTGGTTGTGGTCGACGACGAGAACCGCGAAAACGAAGGCGACCTGATCTTTGCTGCAGAGAAGGCAACCCCGGAACTGATGGCCTTCATGGTGCGCCACAGCTCCGGGTACGTGTGCGTGGGCATGGATAGCGCCGACTGCGACCGACTGGGGCTGCCGCCCATGGTCGCCCGCAACGAGGACGTCCGCGGTACCGCCTACACCGTTACGGTCGACGCCGCCGAGGGCGTGGATACCGGCATCAGCGCCACCGACCGCGCCCGTACGGTGCGCTTGCTGGCCGATCCTTCCTCTACCGCCGCAACCTTCAACCGCCCCGGCCACGTGGTTCCTCTGCGTGCCAAGCGCGGGGGAGTACTGGTGCGCCAAGGCCACACCGAGGCCGCCGTAGATCTAGCCCGCGCGGCCAACCTGGCGCCCGCCGGCGCGTTGTGCGAGATCGTCTCCGAGGAAGACCCGACGGCCATGGCCCGCCTGCCGGAGCTGCGCCGCTTCGCGGACAAACACGACCTGGCACTGATCAGCATCGAACAGCTGATGCATTGGCGCCGCCACCACACCCAGACCCTGGAACGCGCGGTGGAGACCCGACTGCCGACCGTCCACGGAGATTTCCGCGCGATCGGCTACGTCAACATCATCGACGGCACGGAGCACGTCGCGCTGGTCAAGGGCGATGTCTCTGTCGCTGAGGCCGGTGATACCCCGGTTCCGGTGCGCGTGCACTCGGAGTGCCTCACCGGTGACGTGTTCGGATCCCGCCGCTGTGACTGCGGCGATCAGCTGTCCGCGGCCCTGGACTACATCGAGGCCAAGGAGCGAGGCGTGCTGATCTACCTGCGAGGGCACGAGGGTCGCGGCATTGGCCTGCTGCCGAAGCTACGCGCCTATGTGCTGCAGGACGAAGGCCTGGATACGGTGGACGCCAACCTCGAACAAGGCCTGCCCGTGGACGCCCGCGAATACAGCGCCGCTGCACAGATCCTCAAGGATCTGCAGGTGAAATCCGTCGCACTGATCTCGAACAACCCGGATAAGATCCACGACCTGGCCAGCCACGGGGTGGACGTCACCAAGCGCATCCCCGTGGAGCTCAACGCCAACGAGGACAACGTGGTCTACCTGCGCACCAAGCGCGACCGAATGGGCCACCAGCTGGATTCCCTGGACTAACCCAAACACCCCGACCGATCCCGTACCCCCTGGAAGAAGGAGCCGCACCCCCATGGCAAACACCGGAGTAGCTGATGTCGAACTCAAGGCAGGCTCGGCCGCAGGCTTGAGCGTAGCGGTGATCAGCGCATCTTGGAACGCGGACATCACCGACGCTCTGCACGCCCGCTCTATCGAGACGGCCAAGCAGGCCGGCGCCCAGGTAGCGCAGTGGCGGGTCGCCGGAGCCCTGGAGCTGCCGGTCGCTGTCGCCGCGGCATGTAAACGTTTTGACGCCGTCGTGGCGAACGGCTGTGTGATCCAGGGCGAAACCGAGCATTTCCGCGTGGTCTGCGATGCCGTGACCTACGGGCTGACACGCGCGGGAATGGATTCGGGCACGCCCGTCGGCAACGGCGTGTTGACGGTCGACAACCACGCCCAGGCTGTGGACCGTGCCGGCGGCGTCAATGCCAAAGAAGATAAGGGGCACGATGCGGCGGTCGCGGCGATCCACACTGCACTCGTGCTACGACAGATCGAGCGGGGCGTTTAGGGCTGCCCCGTGTCAACAGAGTAGGGTTGGGTGGCGTGAGCGATAAGGATGAATGGGAGCTGGAGGTTTCCTCGCCCTTCTTAAAGAAGTTGGCGTGGATCCTGGTCGTACTGGTCATGGCCGTGCACATCTTCATGGCCATCGTCGTTGCGGTGGGAGATACCGGAGTGACGGTGTCAAGCACCGACCAGTGGGGCTTCATCGGCATCGGCCTGGTGTTCTCCTTCGTCGCCCTGTCTCTGCTCCGCCCGCACGTCAAGGTCAACAGCCAGGGCGTGGAGGTGCGCAACATCGTCAACGGTCAGTTCTACCCGTGGGAAATTATCCACGGCCTGTCCTTTCCCCAGGAGGCCAAGTGGGCGCGCCTGGAGCTGCCCGACTTTGAGTTTGTGCCGATGATGGCACTGAACATCTACGACAAGCAGCTGATCGCCCAGCGCGTAGAGGACTTCCGCCAGCTGGAGGATCGCTACATGCCTTTCGATGAGTAGCGTTTCCTACCGTCCAGAACCGGGAAGCATCCCCACCGACCCTGGGGTCTACACGTTTCGGGACGCCACCGAGCGCGTCATCTACGTAGGCAAAGCCAAGAACCTACGCGCGCGCCTGTCTAATTACTTCCAGGATCTGGATCAACTGCATCCGCGCACCCGCGCGATGGTGCAATCCGCCAACCACGTCCAGTGGACCGTCGTGTCCAGCGAGTTGGAAGCGCTGAACCTGGAATACACCTGGATCAAGCGCTTTAACCCCCGGTTCAACGTCATGTACCGGGACGATAAGACTTACCCCATGCTGGCCATCAGCGTGAAGGAGGAGATCCCGCGCGCGTTCATGTACCGCGGTCCCCGGCGCAAGGGCGTGCGCTACTTCGGGCCGTACCCCAAGGCGTGGGCGATCCGCGAAACCCTCGAGTCTCTGACACGGGTGTTTCCGATCAGAACGTGTACGGCTGGGGTGTATAGGCGTCACGAAGCATTGGGAAGACCCTGCCTGCTCGGCTACATCGACAGATGCAGTGCGCCGTGCGTAGGAAAAATCACCCCCGCCAACCACCGCGCACTGGTCGATCAGTTTTCCAGCTTCATGGCGGGCAACACAGAGCCCGTGCTGCGCCGCGTGCGCAAAGAAATGGAGCAGGCCAGCGAGGACCTGGACTTCGAGCGCGCCGCTGCGCTGCGCGACCAGCTGCAGGCCATGCAGAAATCCATGGAGCGGCAGGCGGTCGTCTTTTCGGACAAGACCGATGCGGACCTGATCGCGTTCGTCGCCGACGAGCTGGAGGCTGCGGTGCAGATCTTCCACGTCCGTGGCGGGCGGATCCACGGACAGCGCGGGTGGGTAGTCGAGCGCGAGGATCTGAGCGAGGAACGCCTGGTCGCCGACTTCATCACCCAGTTCTACGGCGAGACCGCAGAGCTGGCGAAGGCGACGGAGACGCAGGTGGGTGGCGCATCGGGCCCGGAAGTGGATCGGGAGCTCGCCCGCGCGATGAACCCGGCCGCCACACAGGACCTCGGCGACCTGGTGGGGGACGTGCAGGTAACGCCCGTGCCCCGCGAGATCCTGGTGCATACGCTGCCGGAGGAGTCCACCGACCTGGCGGAGTGGCTGACAAGCCTGCGCGGATCCAACGTGCAGATTCGCGTGCCCCAGCGGGGCGACAAGAAGGCGCTGATGACCACCGCGGAGACCAATGCCACACAGGCACTGGCCCAACACAAGCTGAAGCGGGCAGGCGACATCACGGCACGTTCGGCAGCCCTGAAGGAACTGCAGGAGGCGCTGTGGATGGACGAATCTCCGCTGCGCATCGAATGCACCGACATCTCGCATATCCAGGGCACCGACGTGGTGGCCAGCCTGGTGGTCTTTGAGGATGGACTGCCGAAGAAGTCAGACTACCGGCGGTACAAGATCCGCGAGGCCGCCGGCGACGGGCATTCCGACGACGTCGCCTCCATTGCGGAGGTCGTGCGGCGGCGCTTCAAGCGTTACCAGCAGGACAAGTCCGCGGTGCCCGCGGGTGACGACGGGGGAGACCTACTAGAGGGCGAAGCGGAGCTAGAGAGCTCTGGCGGTGAAGGCAGCAGCGGCAGCGATGGCAGCACGGGCAGTGCCCCAGAGAAGCGCAGGTTCGCCTACCCACCGCAGCTGTTCATCGTCGACGGCGGTCTGCCGCAGGTCAACGCTGCGCAAGAGGTTCTGGATGAGTTGGGTGTGACGGATGTGACCCTCATTGGCATCGCTAAGCGCCTGGAGGAAATCTGGGTTCCCGGCGAGGAATACCCCATCATCGTGCCCCGCAACTCGCCCGCGCTCTACCTGGTGCAAAACCTGCGCGACGAGGCACACCGCTTCGCCATCACCTTCCACCGTCAGCAGCGCAGCGCCCGGATGCGCCGCAGCAAGCTGGACGACGTCCCGGGGTTGGGGCCAAAGAGGCGCCAGCAGTTGGTCAAGCAGTTCGGCTCCGTGGCCAAGGTCAAGCAGGCCAGCGTGGACGACATCGCCGCATTACCGGGCTTTGGGCCGAAGTTGGCGCAACTCATTCACGACGCCCTCAATGCTGGGTAGGATCGGAGAGTATGAGCGCATCAACGCAGCAAGAGCCCAGTTTGATCCTGATCACGGGCATGTCTGGGGCAGGTCGGCGAGCCACCGCCGCGGCCCTGGAGGAGCTCGGGTGGTACGTCGCCGATAACCTCCCACCGGAGCTTATCGTGCGCATGGTGGAGCTCAGTTTCTCCGAGGATTCGCCGATCGAGAAGCTGGCCATCGTCACCGACGTGCGCTCCCGCGACTTCGCCGGCAATCTGACCAGTGTGCTGCACGACCTGCACACGGGCGGTCGGCGCCCTACGGTGCTGTACCTGGATGCCACCGACGAAGCACTGATCGCCCGCTTCGACGCGGTTCGGCGCACCCACCCGCTACAACAAGAGGGCACGCTGCAGGATGGCATCGACCGGGAGCGAGAGATGCTGGCCAGCATCCGCGAACGCGCCGACATAGTGTTGGACACGACGAACCGCAGCATCCACGACCTGCGCCGGGAGCTGGAAAAGTTCTTCGCCGCCGCCGACCACTCCAGCGTGCGCATTAACCTGCAGAGCTTCGGATTCAAGCACGGCCCGCCCAAGGACATTGACATGTTGTTGGATGCGCGCTTTTTGCCGAACCCTTACTGGGATCCGGAGTTGCGTCCTTTTAGAGGTATTGACGCCCCCGTCTCCGACTTTGTCCTATCTCAACCCGGTGCCGAGGAGTTTCTGGAGCATGTCCTGGGGCTGATCCACTCGGTTCTGCCGGGATACCGCAAGGAAGGGAAGTTCTTCGTCTCCGTCGCCGTCGGTTGCACGGGTGGCCACCACCGCAGCGTAGCGATTGTCGAAGAGCTTTCGCGCCGCCTGGCCGAAGGCGGGGTGCTGGTGAACCTTTCCCACCGAGACCTCGAGCGTTAGAGAGGGCGCGATACACCATGACTACTACTGATTCTTCTGGCTACTCTGTGTCTGATACCTCCGTGCCCGCTAAGCCGATTCCGCGCGTCGCCTGCCTCGGCGGCGGGCATGGGCTGTTCAACACGCTGCGTTCCGCGCGCATCATTTCCGACTACGTCTCCGCGATCGTCACCGTGGCCGACGATGGTGGCTCCTCGGGCCGCATCCGTCGCGAGCTCGGCTCCCTGCCTCCGGGCGACCTGCGCATGGCACTGGCAGCCCTGACCCGAGACTCCGAGCGCGGTCGCATGTGGGAGGAAGTCCTCCAGCACCGCTTCGGCGGTTCCGGCGCGCTGAAGGGGCACGCCCTGGGCAACTTCCTAATCACCGGATTGGCGCAGGTCATGGGCAGCGAAATGGCCGCCCTGGACGAGATCGGCCGCCTGCTGGGCATTCAGGGGCGCGTCATCCCCATGAGCAACGAACCCCTCGACCTGGAGGCCGAGGTGCTGGGGCTGGAAGAAGACCCCCGGGAAGTCGTCGCCGTGCGCGGACAGGTTGCCGTGGCCTCCACGCTAGGCGAGGTGCGCCGGGTCAAGCTGTACCCCGAATCACCTGCGGCTTCTCAGGAGGCCGTCGATGCCATCCTCGACGCCGACCTCGTATCCATGGGTCCGGGATCCTGGTTCTCCAGCGTGATCCCACACCTGTTGGTGCCGGGGATTGTGGACGCCCTGAACCGCACGGAGGCCGTCAAAGCGCTGGTGCTGAATCTGGTGCCGGAGCCGGGGGAGACCGCCGGCATGTCGCTGGAACACCACATCCATATGGTGCGGCAGCACTGCCCAAGCCTGCAGATTGACGTTGTCATCGTCGATCTGTCAACGATGCCAGTGGCCAGCACGAGGCGTCATATAGATAGAGCCGCAGCAGCATTGGGCGCCAAAGTGATCTACCGTGACGTGCGGGAGGACGACAACCGCGGGCGGTGGACCGACCGCCACAAGCCGGAGAAGCTGGCAGCGGTGCTGCAGGAGATCTCCGGAGGAGTGCGAAACCTCCCGGAAAGGTAAACACCCAATCCGGCTATAATTGCTTGTTTTAGTATGGGAAGACAGAGGAAAGGACAGCCCGTGGCACTGACGGCCGATGTGAAGGCGGAGCTCAACAGGGTGCTGGTGACCCGCCACGACGTGATGACCGCGGAGGTCGCCAGCCTGCTGCGCTACACGGCGGCCCTTCACCTAGTGGGTAAGAAGATCGTGGTGGAGTCCGAGGTCGACTCAGCCGACACTGCCCGACGCCTGACCGACATGGTCGAGCAGCTGTACAAGATCGAGCCCGAGCATCAGATCATCGGCGCGGGAAACCTGCGCCGCAGCCCACGGCACGTGCTGCGCTGGACTGAGGGTGGCATGGAGCTGGCGCGCCGCACCGAACTCATCGACCGGGTCGGTCGACCAGTTCGCGGGCTGCCGCGCTTCATTATCGGCGGCACCGCAGATCAGTGCGTGGCCGCGTGGCGGGGGGCTTTTTTGGCTCATGGCTATGTGACTGACCCGGGACGTTCGTCCGCGCTGGAAGTGCAGACCCCGTCCAACGAAGCGGCTCTGGCGCTGGTCGGTGCCGCCCGTCGCATCGACGTGACGGCCAAGACCAAGGAAGCCAGGGGAGTGCACCGCGTGGTTATCCGCGACGGGGATTCCATCGGCAGGCTGTTGCTGCTCATGGGGGCGCAGGAAACCCGCGAGGGGTGGGAAAAGCAACGCCGTACCCGGGAGAACCGGGCCAAGGCTAACCGCCTGGCCAACTTCGACGATGCGAACCTGCGGCGCAGCGCTCGTGCCGCCGTTGCCGCCGCCGCGCGCGTGGAGCGCGCCCTGGAGATCCTCGACAACGACGTTCCCCAGCACCTGGCCCAGGCTGGGCAGATGCGTGTGGAGCACAAGGAGGCCTCCCTGGAGGAGCTCGGGCGCCTCGCCGACCCGCCGATGACCAAGGACGCGGTCGCCGGGCGCATCCGCAGGCTGCTGTCTATGGCGGACAAGCGGGCAGAGGAACTGGGGCTGCCGGACACGCATTCTGCCGTGACATCGGAGCTGTTCAACAACGTTGACTGAGGTTGATTGACGCCGACAGTTACCCCCGGCATGCAGGGCATTCGGAATCGCTGCAAAGCCTGTGGGGCGCAGGTACTCTCGAAAGTGTCGGCGTGAGGGTCGAGGCTTAGGTTGTTTTCGAGCCACCGACCTTGGCGTCTAGATCGAGGAAAATATAGACGCACTTTTTAGGAGATCAACTGTGACTATCCGTGTTGGCATCAACGGCTTCGGCCGCATCGGCCGCAACTTCTTCCGCGCAATCCGTTCCCAGGGTGCGGACATCGAGGTCGTCGGCATCAACGATCTGACCGATAACAAGACCCTGTCTGTGCTGCTGAAGAACGACTCCGTGATGGGTCGCCTGGATGCCGAGGTCGAGTACGACGAGGAGTCCATCACCGTCGACGGCAAGCGCATCGCCGTGTCTGCTGAGCGCGAGCCGAAGAACCTGAAGTGGGGCGAGCTGGGCGCGGACATCGTTATCGAGTCCACCGGCTTTTTCACCGACGCTGAGGCTGCAAAGGCTCACATCGAGGCCGGCGCCAAGAAGGTCATCATTTCCGCTCCGGCGAAGAACGAAGATGCAACCTTCGTCGTCGGTGTTAACCACACCGAGTACGACCCGGAGAACCACCACATCATCTCCAACGCATCCTGCACCACCAACTGCCTGGCTCCGCTGGCCAAGACGCTGGACGAGGAGTTCGGCATCGTTAAGGGCCTGATGACCACCGTTCACGCCTACACCGGCGACCAGCGCCTGCACGACGCTCCGCACAAGGACCTGCGCCGCGCCCGCGCCGCAGCCGTCAACCTGGTTCCGACCTCCACCGGCGCTGCGAAGGCCGTCTCCCTGGTTCTGCCGCAGCTGAAGGGCAAGCTGGATGGCTACGCAGTCCGCGTTCCGGTCATCACTGGCTCCCTGACCGACCTGACTTTCGAAGCTGAGAAGCCGGTCACCGTCGAGGCCGTCAACGCTGCCCTGAAGAAGGCTGCAGAGAACGAGCTGAAGGGCATCGCCAAGTACTCCGACGACGCTCCGCTGGTTTCCACCGACATCGTCGGCGACCCGCACTCCTCCATCTTCGACTCCGGTCTGACCAAGGTCATCGACAACCAGGTGAAGGTCGTTTCCTGGTACGACAACGAGTGGGGCTACTCCTGCCGCCTGGTTGACCTGGCTACCTACGTGGGCGAGCGCCTCTAACTAGCCATTTTCCTTCACAAGGACTGACGGGTTCGGCTCCGAGCGCCGCACGTGTAGCGCGTCGCGGGTTTCGAGAAGCCGACCCGTTTTCTCTTTTTCTCTCTACATCCCTAATTACCATCTCTATAAAGGAGCTCCCCATGGCCATCAAGACCGTTCAAGACCTGATCAACGAGGGTGTACAGGGTCGCCACGTCCTGGTTCGCGCGGACCTGAACGTCCCCCTGTCCAACGGTGACATCACCGACCCGGGCCGCATCGACGCCTCTGTGCCGACCCTCAAGGCGCTGCTCGAGGCTGGCGCCCGCGTGGTCGTATCCGCCCACCTGGGCCGTCCGAAGGGCGAGTTCAAGGAGGAGTTCTCCCTGGCACCGGTCGCCGAAGCTCTAGCCGAGCGCCTGGACCAATGGGTACCCCTTGCCACCGACGTCACCGGCGAGGATGCCCACGAGCGTGCCAACGGTCTGGACGACGGCGATATCCTGCTGCTGGAAAACGTCCGCTTCGACGCCCGCGAGACCTCCAAGGACGAAGCCGAGCGCGCTGAGTTCGCCGCCGAGCTGGCAGCCCTCACCGGCGACAACGGCGCCTTCGTCTCCGACGGATTCGGCGTGGTCCACCGCAAGCAGGCCTCTGTTTACGACGTAGCCAAGAAGCTCCCGCACTACGCCGGTGGCTTGGTGGAGGCAGAGCTGAACGTTCTGCGCAAGGTCTCGGAGACCCCGGAGAACCCCTACGCTGTCGTCCTGGGTGGCTCGAAGGTCTCTGACAAGCTGGGCGTCATCGAGGCCCTGGCTCCGCGCGTAGACAACCTGATCATCGGCGGCGGCATGTGCTTCACCTTCCTCGCCGCTCAGGGCTACGAGGTCGGGGGCTCCCTGCTGCAGGAAGACATGATCGACACCTGCAAGGATCTGCTGGAGCGCTTCGGCGACGTCATCGCCCTGCCCACCGACGTCGTGGTCGCAGAGCGCTTCGACAAGGACGCTGACCATCGCACCGTCGACCTGAAGTCCATCCCGGCCGGCTGGATGGGCCTGGACATCGGACCGGAGTCCGTCAAGGCCTTCGCCGACATCCTGTCCCAGTCCAAGACCGTTTTCTGGAACGGCCCGATGGGCGTATTCGAGTTCCCTGCGTTCGCTGAGGGTACGCGCGGTGTTGCTCAGGCAATTATTGACGCCACCGCGAACGGTGCTTTCTCGGTCGTCGGCGGCGGCGACTCGGCTGCAGCGGTCCGCACCCTGGGGCTGGCGGAGGAGGGCTTCTCCCACATCTCCACCGGTGGTGGCGCCTCCCTGGAGTTCCTGGAGGGCAAGGAGCTGCCCGGCGTTTCCGTCCTGCAGAGCTAGAAGAACCCACAAGCTAGTAACGCGCTAGACACTAGGTACTAGAAGGAAGGCATTCATACAATGACTGCACGCAAGCCGCTGATCGCCGGCAACTGGAAGATGAACCTGAACCATTTTGAGGCCATCCAGGTGGTCCAGAAGTTCGTCTTCGCGCTACCGAAGGAGTACTACGAGGCCGTGGACGTGGCCTTTATCCCTCCGTTCACCGACATCCGCTCCGTCCAGACTCTGGTCGACGGAGACAAGCTGGCCATTACCTACGGTGGCCAGGACGTATCCCAGCACGCCTCCGGCGCCTACACCGGCGAGGTTTCCGGCGCGATGCTAAAGAAGCTGGGTTGCACCTGGGCCATCGTTGGCCACTCGGAGCGCCGCCAGTACCACGGCGAAACCGACGAGGTCGTGGCCGCCAAGGCACGCGCCGCACTGGATAACGAGCTGCAGCCGATCGTGTGCGTGGGTGAGCAATTGGATGTCCGCGAAAAGGGCGAGCACGTCGAGTTCGTCAAGGCGCAGACCAAGGCCTCCCTGGCGGGTCTGTCCGCAGAAGACCTGGCCAAGACCGTCATCGCCTACGAGCCGGTCTGGGCAATCGGCACCGGCAAGGTCGCCTCTGCCGAGGACGCCCAGGAGGTCTGCCACGCCATCCGCGAGCTCGTCGCAGAGCTGGCGGGCGAGGAGGTTGCCGGTGGCATCCGCATCCTCTACGGCGGTTCCGTGAAGACCGATTCCGTCGGAGAGCTGGTCAGCCAGCCTGATGTCGACGGCGGTCTGGTCGGCGGGGCGTCACTAGACGGCGAAGACTTCGCTCGTCTGGCTGCCGCAGCGGCTAAGGCAACCTCTTAAGCGCGCGACGATGAGCAAGGACACGATCCGCGGCACGGCCATTCCCGTCGCTCCCGAAGAAATTGCCCACCCAGAGATCAGCCCGACGGTGCGGGACGATACCCGTTATCTCGGGCGCATCCTGGGCGAGGTGATTAGGGAGCAAGAGGGCGAGTACACTTTCAACCTGATTGAAAACACCCGCAGTGCGGCATTCGACCTGCGCTATGGCGAGATGCAGATCGAACAGTTGGCGGAACAGTTCAATACGCTGCCAACGGACAAGGCGCTGCCAGTCATCCGCGCGTTCTCGCACTTCGCGTTGATGGCGAACCTGGCCGAGGACCTGTACGTCGAGCGCGTGCGGGACCTCGAAGAGGACCGCGGCAACACCGCGCCGCGCTCCACGCTGGCCTACACCTGGCAAGAACTGCACAACCATGCGGTGCCGGGGGAGAAGGTCGCCGAGACCATGGCGAACGCCCTGGTAGCACCAGTGTTGACGGCACACCCGACGGAAACCCGCCGCCGGACCGTGTTCGACGTGCAAACCGACATCATGAAGATGATGCGTCGGCGCGCACGCGTGCTCAAAGAACTTAAACTTAACCCGCAATCGGTGCGTTCGGCGCGCCAGCTGGAGGAGATCGAGCTGGTGATCCGTCGTCGGATGACGCTGCTGTGGCAGACCTCCCTGATCCGCAGTGTGCGCCCGCGTATCGAAGACGAGATCAAAGTGGGTCTGCGCTACTACGGCATCAGCCTGCTGCGCGAAATACCCGCGATCAACCGCCGAGTCAACGAGCACATGAAGCAGCAGTACGGCGACAGCGTGCCACGCACAGCGATCGTGCGCCCCGGTTCGTGGATCGGCGGCGACCACGACGGCAACCCGTACGTGACGGCGGAGACCGTCACCAATGCCACAACGTCGGCGGCGCGCACCATCTTTGACCATTATCAGAAGACCATCTACGCCCTGGAACACGAGCTCAGCCTGTCCTCGCGGTTCATCGACACCACCGATGCGCTAGAACAACTGGCTGACCGGGGCCGCAACGACGTGCCCTCCCGCGTGGACGAGCCTTTCCGCCGCGCCCTACACGGTATGCGCGGCCGTGTGGCAGCAACGGCCAAACACACCCTGGGCGAGCCAGTGGTCTCCGGTGGCGTGCACAAGGGTCACGAACCTTACTCCGGCCCGGAGGAACTGCTGGCGGACATCGACACGGTCGATCAAGCGCTACGCCACTCCATGGACGACCTGCTGGCTGACCACACCCTGGCGGACTTGCGGGAGGCCGTCGAGACCTTCGGCTTCAACTTGTACTCCCTGGACCTGCGCCAGAACTCCGAGAGTTACGAAAATGTGCTGACGGAGGTCTTTGCCCGCGCCGGTGTGACCACCAACTACGCGGAGCTGGACGAGGAGTCCAAGGTCGAGGTGCTGCTGCAGGAACTCGCCAGCCCCCGGCCGCTGTCCGATCCGGAGGCCGAATGGTCCGAGGAGACCACCCGGGAGCTTGGCATTTTCCGCGCCGCTGCGCAGGCCGCAAAGAAGTTCGGAGCCAGCGTGGTTCCGCACTGCATCATCTCCATGGCTTCCTCCGTGTCCGATGTCATCGAACCGATGATTCTGCTCAAGGAGGTCGGGCTGATCCGCGCCAACGGCGAAAACCCAACCGGCACGGTAGACATCATTCCGCTGTTCGAGACGATTGACGACCTCGCCGGGGGAGCGGACATCATGCGCCAGCTATGGCAGCTGCCGTTGTACCGCAACTACGTCGCTGGTCGGGGCGATATCCAGGAGATTATGTTGGGGTATTCCGACTCCAACAAAGACGGCGGCTACTTCGCTGCTAACTGGGCGCTCTACGACGCGGAGTTGGCGTTGGTGCAGGCCTCGCGCGAAGCCGGACTGTTCCTGCGCCTCTTCCATGGTCGCGGTGGCACTGTTGGGCGCGGTGGCGGTCCTTCCTACGACGCGATCCTGGCGCAGCCCGAGGGCGCAGTACAGGGTGCGGTGCGCGTCACCGAGCAGGGCGAGATCATCTCCGCCAAGTACGGAGATCCCGCGAACGCCGCCCGCAACTTGGAAGCACTCGTGGCCGCCACATTGGAGGCCAGCCTGCTGCCCGTCGACGACCTCGACAACCCGAAGGAGGCCTTCGCGACCATGCGCCAAATCGCAGAGGAATCGCGCACGGCCTACTCCGCGCTGATGCACGAAGATCCGGGTTTCATCGAATACTTCACCACCTCCACGCCGCTGGCCGAGATTGGCAGCCTCAACATCGGCTCCCGCCCCTCCTCGCGCAAGCAGACCACCGCCGTGTCGGATCTGCGCGCCATCCCGTGGGTGCTGAGCTGGTCGCAGTCGCGCGTGATGCTGCCCGGTTGGTTCGGCGTGGGCAGCGCCCTGAAGCGCTGGATCGACAACGGTACCTCTGTGACTGGTGACGCCACCTCGCGCCTCAACTACCTACGGGAACTGCACGGGCGCTGGCCGTTCTTCGCCTCGGTGCTTTCTAATATGGCTCAGGTGATGTCAAAGGCCGACCTGTCCATCGCGCAGCTGTACTCCGAGCTGGTGGGCGACACTGAGGCGGCGGAGCGCATCTTCGGCGTGATCGTGGAGGAGTACAAGCTGACGGTAGAGATGTTCCTGCAGATCACGGAGCGGGAAACTCTGCTGGCGGATAACCCGGAGCTGGTTAGCTCTGTGCGCAACCGCTTCCCGTACCTGGTGCCGCTGAACCTGCTGCAGGTGGAGTTGTTGCGCCGCTACCGCGCTGGCGATGATTCCGACAGCGTCCGTTCGGGAATCCAGCTGACGATGAACGGCTTGGCGACTGCACTGCGTAACTCGGGGTAGCTGCGCGTGGCGGGTTGTCACGCACGCCTGCCAGCGGGTAGATTCGTGATGTTAACCGAAAAACTTAAGTTGTCGATTTTAAAGAAAAGTAGAGGGTAGGACATTGATCCTGACGCTGCAGATCATCCTTGTAGTCACCAGCTTGCTGATGGGTCTGTCTGTGTTGCTGCACAAGGGCAAGGGCGGCGGCCTGTCCAGCCTGTTCGGTGGCGGCATGCAGTCCAACCTGTCCGGTTCCACCGTGGCGGAGAAGAACCTGGATCGCCTGACCGTGGGCACCGCCGTTATTTGGCTGATTGCGCTGGTCGGACTGAACCTGGTTCTGCACTACGGTCTGGCTTAAGCCAGCGGGTTGGCGGCAGCGTCAACCCACAGTAGCGTTGCCTCCGAACCGGAGGCCAGAGCCGCAGGCCATTCGGCGCCATTACCGCCGTCGAATACTTGGCCTGCGGCTTCCTTCTTTTCCGCGCCGCTGACCAGGAGCCAGACCGCACGGGAGCGGTTGACGGCCTGCATGGTCAGGCTGATGCGCTCTGCCGGGGGCTTCGGGCATTCGCGCACGGCCACGACAGAACCCTCGGCATGCAGCAACTCTTCCGTGTGGGGGAACAGCGAGTTGATGTGCCCCTCCGGCCCCATGCCCAAAAGGTGGATATCGAAACCATCCGGGGCAACCTGGTCGACCGTCTTGGCGTAGAACTCCGCCGCCGCATCCAACGCCGGCCCGTCCGACTGCTCGCCGGCGGCCAGGGCAGGGATTCGGAACACGTTCAGCGAAGGAATGTCCACGTGGCGCAGTAGCGCGTCGAAGGCCTGCTTGTCGTTGCGCTCTGGATCGCCGGCCGGCAGGAAGCGATCATCGCCGAAAAACACATACACCTGCGACCAGTCGATCGTGGTGACGGGGAAGTCCTCCGCGGACTGCTTCGCAGCGTGGTCCAGGGCGGCGATTTCAGCCAGCGTGGCAATGCCAGCGCCACCGCCGGTCAGAACCACGCGCACAATGCCGTCGCCGGTTACGGTATCGCCGGTGCGCTGCAGTTCGGCCACGGTGTTGATGAACTCCCGCGCGGCAGCTGTGGCGAGATCTTGCTTGTTGTCGCGGGGGCGCAGTTCCACGCCGGTCTTGTCGCTGACGACCGCATCGTGGCGGTGATCGTGGGTGGGCTTCATCGTAGAGACTCCTGACCGTCGAAGTTGTTGTTGGGATCCTGGGCATCGCGGGAGGTCCAGCGGTCCAGTTTGTCCTCCTGCTGACCCAAACTATTCACGCCGCGGAACTGGGAGGTGCGCGGCCCGCGGTCTGGACGGTTCACCCGCACCAGTCCACGCAGCGCATGTCCGAAGGCGTAATCCGGGTCCAGGTGGCGCAGTTCCTCAGCCAAGCAGTCGGCCAAGGCACGCCTGCCGAGGGTGACCAGCGAGTTCTGGTCGCCGACGGTCAGCGAGACCGTGTTGGCGTCGATAACCTCAACCTCAACCGCACCTACCTGGCGGTGCAGCACCGCCTTTTCGATAGAGATCACGCGGTTGCCGTCCGCGTCCTCGCGGTGGCGGCCGTCGACCGTAACATGCCTGGTCACCGGCACATCCAGGCGCTCGGCGAGCCACCCGGCAGCGATGTCGACCGACGGATCGTGCTTTGGCCCCCAGACCTCTACGGACACGATCGGGTGGTGCGGCGGCTGATCCAGCGCAGAGGCCAGAAGCCCGCGCCACAGGGTGATGCGGCTCCACACCATGTCCGAGTCGCCACGGGTGTAGGTCATGCGGCGGCGATACAGTGCGTCCTCGTCCTCGTCCGTCAGAGAGTCGGTAATGCGGCGGGTCGCCAGAGCGCCGATGGGGTCGGAGGCCGGGTTCCGCGGTCCGGTGGCGGGCCACCAGGCGACGATCGGGGTATCGGGCAGCAACAGCGGGGTGACCACAGAAGCGCGGTTTGCCGACAGTTCGCCGTGCAGGTGCATGATGATGATCTCGGAGGCACCTGCGTCGCCGCCGATGCGCAGCTGTGCGTCCAGCAGTGCCTCTTCGCTGCGGTGCATCACCAGTACGATCACGCGGGCGGGGTGCTCGCGGGAAGCATCGTGGGTAGAGCTGATGATCCTGTCGAGGTCGTCGTCCTCGCTGGCCACCACGATAAGGGTCAGAACGCGACCGCTCGTGACGTCACCGCGTTCCTCCCGCAATGCGCGGATGCGGTGTTCAATTTCTTTTGTCTGGGTGTTCGGTAGGTCGATGATCATGGCCGTTAAGTGCGCGCTCCTCACGCGGTCGGGGGTCGTTCTCTTATGGACTCTTATGGACGCCGCCACTGCCGCCCCGACCGGGACAGAATCTCTTCGGCGCCCTTCGGCCCCCACGTGCCGGCGGGGTAGTCCTCGGGGCGTCCGTGCAGAGCCCAGTGTTCCAGGATCGGATCCAGGATCTTCCAGGACAGCTCGACTTCCTCGTTGGTGGGGAACAGGCTGGCCTCGTCCAACAGCGCGTCCAGGATCAGGCGCTCGTAAGCCTCGGGGGATTCCTCGGTGAAGGCCTCAGAGTAGCTGAAGTCCATGTTCACATCGCGAACCTCCATCGCGGAGCCCGGAACCTTCGAACCGAAGCGCACCAGCACGCCCTCGTCCGGCTGGACGCGGATGACCAGCATGTTGTTGCCCTGGGCGGTGGTCTGGCCGGGACCGAAGGGCAGATGCGGCGCCTCCTTGAACACGATGGCGATCTCCGTCACGCGGCGGCCCAGGCGCTTGCCGGTGCGCAGGTAGAAGGGCACGCCCGCCCAGCGTCGGGAGGAAATCTCGAAGGTGGCGGCAGCGTAAGTCTCTGTGGTGGATTCCGGGTCGAAGCCGTCTTCCTGCCGCAGCCCCTTGACCGGGACGGAGCCCTGCCAGCCGGAGGTGTACTGTCCGCGCGCCGTGGTCTGGGCGAAAGGGCCCACCGGAGAGGTCGCGCGCAGCACCTTGACCTTCTCCGCCTGCAGCTCCTCGGGGTTGAAGGTTACGGGCTCTTCCATGGCGATGAGAGCCAGCAGCTGCAGCAGGTGGTTCTGGATCACGTCGCGGGCGGCGCCGATGCCGTCGTAATAGCCCGCGCGGCCACCCAGCCCAATGTCCTCGGCCATGGTGATCTGCACGTGATCCACGTAGTGCGCATTAAACATCGGGTCGAACAGCTGGTTGGCAAAGCGCAGTGCCAGGATGTTCTGCACCGTCTCCTTGCCGAGGTAGTGGTCGATACGGAACACACTGGACTCGGGGAAGACGCTGTTCACGATCTCGTTAAGCTCGTGGGCGGACTGCTCGTCGTGTCCGAAGGGCTTCTCAATGACCACGCGGCGCCAGCCGTTGTGCAGTTCGCCAAGCTCCGGATCCGGAGTCGCCAGGCCAGATCGCTCCAGCTGGTGGCACACGCTGGGGAAGTGATCCGGCGGAACGGAAAGATAGTACGCCCAGTTGCCGGCGGTGCCGCGCTCGTTGTCGATCTCGCGGGTTTTCTCCGCGAGGGCGTCGAAAGCAGCATCGGTAGTGAAGTCACCCTTGACGAAGAAAATGCCCTCGGCGAGGCGATCCCACACATTTTGGCGCCAGGGGGTGCGTGCCCGATCCTTGACGCACTGCAGGACCTGCTCCTCGAATTCTTCCTTGGACCAGTCGCGACGGCCGTAGCCGATCAGGCTAAAGCCCGGGGGAAGCAGCCCGCGGTTGGCCAGGTCATACACGGCGGGAAGCAGCTTCTTGCGCGCCAGGTCACCGGTCACGCCGAAGATGACCAGCCCGCACGGTCCGGCGATGCGCGGCAGGCGCTTATCCAATTCGTCGCGCAGCGGGTTGCGCCATTCCTCGGCGGAAAAGGGGAGTTGCACTTGTCTAGAGTCCTCTGTGGGGGTTTGGTTTGTCGGTAGGGGAATTATTTCGCGTCTAGCTGCGCGGCGAGGGTACCCAGCAGTTCGTTCCAGGAGTTTACGAACTTCTCCACTCCCTCGTTTTCCAGCACAGTCCATACCTCGGCTAGGTTCACCCCGGCCTCGTCCAGCGCGGCGAACACTGCGCGGGCGGAATCGGTCGTGCCGGATAGGGTATCGCCGCGGACCTCGCCGTGATCGATCGTGGCGTCCAGCGTGTTCTCTGGCATCGTGTTGACCGTGTGCGGCCCGGCCAATTCGGTGACGTACAGGGTGTCTGGGTACTCGGGGTTCTTTACTGAGGTGGACGCCCACAGCGGACGCTGCACCGGCGCTCCCTTCTCAGCCAGCGCATTCCAGGCGGGGTTATTAAGCAGGGTGTCCTCGAAAGCAGCGTAGGCCAGCTGCGCGTTGGCCACGCCCGCCTTGCCCTTGAGTGCCAGGGCTGCGTCGGTGCCGATCTCATCGAGGCGCTTGTCGATTTCGGTGTCTACGCGGGAGACAAAGAAGCTGGCCACGGAGTGGATCTTCGTCAGGTTCTTCCCCGCGTCTGCCGCCCGGGACATGCCCTCGATGAAGGCCTCCATCACCTGAATGTACCGGGAGACGGAGAAGATGAGGGTGACGTTGACGCTGATGCCTTCGGCCAGCACATCGGTAATGGCAGGCAGGCACTCCTCGGTCGCGGGGATCTTAATCATCAGGTTCTCGCGTCCGACCTTGGCGGCCAGTTCGCGAGCCTGAATGACGGTCGCCTCGCGCTCTTTGGCCAGGCGCGGATCGACTTCCAGGGACACCCGGCCGTCCACGCCGTTGGTGCGCTCGTAGATGGGGAGGAACACATCGCACGCTTCCGCGACGTCGTCGGCCGCCATCTCAAACACGGCGGTATCGGCATGGGTGTCTGCGGCGGCGAGCTGCTGAAGCTGCTCATCGTAGGCCGTGCCCTGGGACATAGCATTGGCGAAGATTGCGGGGTTGGTGGTCACGCCGACCACACCCTTATTCTCAATGACCTCGGCGAGGTTGCCGGAGCGTAGGCGATCCCGGGAGAGATCGTCCAGCCACACGGAGGTGCCGGCGTTGGCGAGCGCGTCGATGTTGGCGGGGGTGCTCATGGTAAAAGAATCAGTCCTAGTTACTGGGTTACTGGTTGGCGGCAATGGAGTCGTGAGCTGCGGCGACGACGGCCTCGGCGGTGATGCCGAACTCGCGGTAGAGGGTCTGGTAATCGGCGGACGCACCGTAGTGCTCCAGGGAAACGGTGCGACCGTTCAGGCCGACGAAGCGGTGCCACGGCATCGAGATTCCGGCTTCGACGGAGACACGGGCGGTCACGGAGCTAGGCAGCACCTGCTCCTGGTACTCGGCATCCTGCTCGAGGAACCACTCCATGACCGGCATGGAAACCACGCGGGTGCCCACGCCCTGGTTCTCCAGCTCCTTGGCGGCCTCGACAGCCAGCTGAACCTCGGAACCGGTGGCCAACAGGATGACCTCCGGGGTTTCGGTGGATTCCTCGACCAGCACGTAGGCACCGCGAGCCACGCCTTCGGCAGCCTTGTCCTTCGTGCCTTCCAGAACCGGGACGTTCTGGCGGGTCAGGATCAGTGCCTTGGGCGACTCTTCAGCCTTGATCGCAGCAACCCAGCCGGCAGCGGTCTCGTTGGCATCCGCCGGGCGGATGACAGCCAGGTGGGGGATTGCGCGAAGGGAGGCCAGGTGCTCGACGGGCTGGTGGGTCGGGCCGTCCTCGCCCAGGCCGATCGAGTCGTGGGTCCAGACGTGGTAGACGTCGGTCTTCATCAACGCGCCCAGGCGCACCGCACCGCGGGCGTAGTCGGAGAACTGCAGGAAGGTCGCGCCGTACGGGCGGGTGGGACCGTGCAGGGCCATGCCGTTCAGGATGGCGACCATGCCGTGCTCGCGAATACCGAAGTGCAGGTTTCGGCCGCCCGGCTCGGTCGTGAAGCTACGGGTGGTGATGGCCTCTGGGCCGAAGCTCGGCTCGCCCTTGATGATCGTATTGGTAGAGCCAGCCAGGTCGGCGGAGCCACCCCACAGTTCCGGCAGAGTCTTGCCCAGGGCCTGCAGGGTAGCCTCGGAGGCCTTGCGGGTGGCCAGGGACTCGCCAGCGTCCCAGCTGGGAACCTCCGCGGCGAAGTCCTCCGGGAGCTCGCGGGAGTACAGGCGGTCAAACAGGGCTTTGTTCTCCGGGTTGTTCTCCGCCCAGGCGTCAAAAAGAACCTGCCACTGCTTGTGCGCCTCCGCGCCGCGCTCGACCAGACCGCGGGTGTGGGCGATTACGTTGTCCTCTACCGGGAACGGCTCGTCGGGGAAGTCCAGCGCCTGTTTGATGCCGGTGATTTCCTCTGCGCCCAGGGCAGCGCCGTGGGATGCGCCGGTGTCCATCTTCGTCGGTGCGGGGTAGGCGATCACGCTGCTGAGGCGGATGAAAGTCGGACGGGAGGTCTCGGCCTTGGCACGCTCGACGGCGTCCAGAATGCCCTCGACGTCCTCACCGGTGACCTCCAGGATCTGCCAGCCGTACGAGGCGTAGCGGGCCACGACGTCCTCGGTGAAGGCGATCTGGGTCTTGTCTTCGATGGAAATGCCGTTGTCGTCCCAGAAGACAATGAGGTTACCCAGCTGCTGGGTACCGGCCAGCGACGAAGCCTCAGAGGTTACGCCCTCCTGCACGTCGCCGTCGGAAGCAATGACGTAGATGAAGTGGTCAAACGGGGACTCGCCGGCGGGGGTCTCAGGGTCGAACAGCGCGCGCTCACGGCGGGAAGCCATAGCCATACCCACCGCGGAAGCCAGACCCTGGCCAAGCGGACCGGTCGTAATCTCCACACCGTCGGTGTGGTGCACCTCCGGGTGGCCCGGGGTCTTGGAGCCCCAGGTGCGCAGGGCCTGCAGATCTTCGAGCTCCAGCCCGAAGCCACCCAGGTAAAGCTGGATGTACTGGGTCAGGGAAGAGTGACCGGCCGAGAGAACAAAGCGATCCCTACCTACCCAGTGCACATCCTTCGGGTCGTGGCGCAGGACGCGCTGGTAGAGGGTGTAAGCCAGGGGAGCGAGGCTCATCGCCGTGCCCGGGTGGCCGGAGCCGCACTTTTCCACGGCATCCGCGGCCAGCACGCGAGCCAGGTCGACCGCGCGCGTGTCGGTCTCCGTCCAGTCCGCCGGGTAGTTGCGCACGGTAAGTGCCTGCTGTTCTGGGGAGAGAGTCACTGTCAGTTGCCCTTTCTTCATCAAGCTCAATTCCTCATACATACTAGTGGTCGCGACAGCTTGCCGTGGCCAGTGGGCGCAGAGAATCGTTTCTAATTCTGTAAGAAAGTTTTTTCTCCCTGCTGGGAACTTAAGAGGAACCTCAGCCGACTACATGTAGATGGGCGTGTGCCGGTCGGGTTTCGGCCTGCGCTGCACGCTCGGGTAGCGTAAGACGCGATACAGATAGACTGCAGTGTGCACTGCATTTTCCGAGAAGTTGGAGGCGAGGCAGCCGGTGAAGACGTTCGCTGAGACGGCCAAGGCATACATAGCATTGACCAAACCCCGGGTCATCGAGCTGTTGCTGGTGGCCACGATCCCTGCGATGTTGCAGGCAGCGCGCGGCGAAGTGAACTTCGGTCTGATCCTGTTGACCCTCATCGGCGGCTGGATGGGTGCTGGCGCGGCCAACACGTTCAATAACGTGGTCGACCACGACATCGACCAGCTGATGCGCCGTACTCGCCGCCGTCCGACCGCTCGCCAAACCGTGTCGGTCAACGAGGCCCGCGTTTTCGCCTGGGTGTTGCTGATCGCCTCGGTGCTGTGGTTGGGCTTTTTGTGCCACTCGTGGCTGGCCGCTGGGTTTATCGTTCTGACGAACTGGTTCTACGTGTACGTGTACACGAAGTGGCTGAAGCGCCGTACCTGGCAGAACGTCATTTGGGGTGGCGCTGCGGGCTGCATGCCGGTGGTTGTCGGCTGGGCCGTCATCACGGATAACAACGGCGGTGCCTTTGGCGCGGGGTGGTCTTCGTGGGCTCAGGCGCTGATTCTGTTCATGGTTATTTTCTTTTGGACGCCGCCGCATACCTGGGCTTTGGGAATGCGTTACCGCGAGGACTATGAGGCCGCGGGCGTGCCCATGATGCCCGTCGTCAAGCCGCCTCTGGAGGTCACGCGCCAGATCCTGGCCTACACCTGGGCGACCGTGATCACTTCGCTGCTGCTGGTTCCCGCCGCTAGCTGGATCTACCTGGCAGCGGCTGTGCTGTCCGGCGCCTGGTTCATTATCAAGGCGCATCTGCTGCACCGTGGCGTGAAAAACGGCACCCCGGTCAAGCCGATGCAGCTGTTCTTCCTGTCGAACAACTACCTGTCGCTACTGTTCGTGGCTCTGTCCGTTGATGCCGTGCTGGGCTGGCAGACGCTCGCCGAGGCTGTGCTCGGCTAGCATAGCGACCTAGCATCGCGACCTAGGATCACGGCTAAGATCACCAAGCCGCCCTGAGCCAATTGCGCTCGGCGAGGTTGAATACGGCTTCGCACTGTTTCTTCGTGAGCCCGGAATCGAGCTCCGCATGGGTTTGCCCGGGTCGACGACTGATACCGACAATCGCCCAACCGTTATTGTTCAGACCATCCGCGACAGCAGTTTCCGCCGATGAGGCCATATTAAAACGGGTGCGATACCAGTCGGGCTTGCGCTTCATCTCAAACTCAAAGGAGTGCATCTGCCGGAACGAGCCATCAGGGTAAAGCACGTGGAGAGGCGCCCGATAGTAGTAATAGAACGTTGAGCCTGAAGATTCGCTTTCTCGCCTTGCGGTGCGGCAATGATAGACCTGTCCAACCAGCGCCGGGTAGTAGTCGATCCAGCCATTCTTCCAGGCGGTGACGATTCGCCTGCGTCGTGCTAGGGCTCTGGAGATCGAGTAGACCGCGACAACGACGAAGACCATTCCAACGATGAAAAAGACCGTATCCGTAAGACGGAGACTGTCGGCCGTTGCATCCCCACGGCGAAGTTTGCTGAGAATCAGCATGAGGCCAATAGCAGCGAAGACGGCACCGAAGAGTCCAACGACCAGGAAGATAATCAGGCTACCCGGCAGGTCCCGAGCGTAAGGCCGCGGACCCGCTGCCTTTATTGCTTCAAAGGCCCCACTGCTATCCCGCATCGGGTTGGGGGTGGAAAAGTAGCGTTCGCCCCGTTCAGGCACCAGTGGAGTATCGACCCCCGAGTTGAACTTCAGTGTGGTGCGCGGCATGCGCGTCGGCTGAGTCATGGTTCGACCCCTCGTCGCTGTCAGCTAGACAATAACCCTGGACTCTGTATATTAGCCGTCTTTGGCGTTCACAGCCTCGTGGCGCTGACTATCGCCGGTGGTGGTGCCCGTGTGACTGGCGTTGCCACCGCTGTAGCGGGACTTCAGCGCCCACAGGAATCCGGTGGCGGCGGTAGTGAGGCCGGAGCCGATGACGTGCAACGGAACGGACCAGCGGGGCACCCCGAGCCAGAACTGCATGATGCCGATGGCAGCCTGCAGGATGATCGCGCCGATCACCCAGTAAGCGGCGGTTTTTATGCGATGCTCCAGGTTCAGAGCGAACACGCCCGCCAGCAGGCCAATGGTAAGGCCCAGGTACAGGTACATGAAGCCCGCGTGGACGTGTGCCATGTCGATCAGCGGAACCTGCAGGCGGTGTTCCGGCAGGATGGCCTCGTCGCCGGCGTGGGGGCCTGCGCCAGTCACCAGGGTGCCGGTAATCAGGACGATTGCCAGGCTCAGCGCGGATCCGTCGGTGAGGATGCGCAGGGGGCGTGGCATCAAGGGTTGCATCTCGCCATCGTCGGGTTCACCGATGCGCACCACCAGCTTCGCCGCCAGGAATACCAGCAGCATACTGGGCAGGAAGTGCAGTGCAACGGTCCACCACATCAGGTCCATGTGCACGGTGATGCCACCTAGTACTGCCTGCACGATGATGCCGATGCCCTGGATGAAGGCCAGGTGCAGGATAGGGGTGCGGCGTGCGGCGCGCACCACGGAGATGAAGCACACGAGCGCTGCAATGCAAACCACAAAGGTCAGCGTTCGGTTGCCGAACTCGATGATCTGGTGCACCCACGGGGCCGATCCGGCGACGGGGAACAGCGAACCCGGCTGGCATTGTGGCCAGGTAGAGCAACCCAAGCCAGATCCCGTCACGCGCACGAGTGCGCCCGTGAAAGTGATGCCGGTCTGGCAGGCCAAAAGGATGATGGCAAAGAGCCTTTGGCGATGAATCGTCGGCGCGGTCACGGGGCGGGGAAAACCGTACTTGCGGTCGGCCGCATACACGAATGCGTACAGTTTCAGCAGCGCCTTCACGAAGGGATTCGATTCCTCCGTGGCGCGTTGTTTCATAGTCTCAACCACGTCTTCCAGACTAATGGAAGCCCATGTCGCGGGACTAATTGCCGCTAGTCACTGTCCATGGTGAAGCGGAAGAGCTGCAACGCGGCCGCGGCTCCCACGATCGCCCATGCCAGCAGGCTCAGCCACGCAACCCAGCTCACGCCCCCAGCAGTCACTGCCGTGTGGAACGCCTCGGTCAGTGCCACGGAGGGAACTGCCAGTAGCCAGGAGTGCACGTCCTCGCCCGCAGGGGTGGTCATCGTGGCGTAGACTGCGGCACCCAATAGGACGAACCAGATGGTGTTGCCCAAGGCCAGTACCATCTCTGAACTGAGGGTTCCGCCCAGCAGCAGCCCCAAGCTAGTGAACGCCGCCACCCCGAGTACAGCCGTCAACACAGCGGCTGGCAAACCCGCCAGCTCCGGCTGCCACCCCAGCAGCACAGAGGCTATGGAAAGCACCAGTACCTGCAGCAACACCACGATGCAGACGGCGACCACCTTGCCGCCGATCAACGCCCACGTCGGCACGCCAGCCGCGCCAATACGTTTTAAAGCCCCGTAGCGGCGGTCGAAGGCCACCGCGATGGCCTGGCCCGTGAATCCGGCACCCATCAGAGCAATCGCCAAAGCCATGGGAAACACCCTGGTCACAGAGTGGGATGCGTCATCGCCTGGAATCAGCGTCAAACCAATCAACAGTCCCAGCGGAATGACCATAGAGAGCAACTGCTGCTCGCCGTGGCGCAGAAACAGCAGCGATTCGATCTTGGCTTGCGCCTTGACGATATCCGCGGACTTCGCCTGGGCGGGTGCGGGGGCAAAGAAGCCCGGCTCGAAGCGACTCGTGGTGCTCATGAGCGGATGTCCTTTCCGGTGATAGAGAGGAAGACGTCCTCTAGGGACTGACGGTTGGCTTCCAGCTGGCGAATCATGACGTTGAGGTCGGCGAAAGCCGCGGTCACCGCTGCGATCAGCGCGGGGTTCAGCTCGTCGGCTTCCACCTTGAAGTGGCGGGGGCGCAGCTCTTCCACGTTCACCTGCGCCGCCGTGTGCTGGGCGATCGCAGTGGCGACGTCGGGGAGTGGGGCGTCCATATCTACCTGCACCGACAGCCACGCGGCGCGCGAGTGTGGGCTACGGCGAGACGTCATCTCTTCCGTCGTACCGGATGCGACGATGCGCCCCGAATCGATGATGACCACCTGGTCGGCCAGCGCTTCGGCCTCATCCATCAGGTGCGTGGTCAGCACCACCGCCACGCCATCGCGTTTCAGCGACGCCACGAGGTCCCACACAGCCAGGCGCGATTGCGCGTCGAGGCCCGCGGTCGGTTCGTCCAGGAACACCAGCTCGGGGCGGCCGACCAGCGCGCAGGCCAGACTCAGGCGCTGCTGCTGCCCGCCCGACAAGCGGCGATACGGCGTTTTCTCGTGCCCATCCAAGCCGACGGTCTTCAGCAACCAGTCCGGGTCCAGAGGATTTTTTGAGTACGACGCCACCAGCCGCATCATCTCGCCCACGCGGATTCCGGGATACGCGCCGCCACCTTGCAGCATCACGCCGATGCGGCTGCGGACCTCGTCCGATGCGACCGCCGGATCCTTGCCGAAGACTCGAATGGTTCCTTCGGTGGGGCGGAGGAAGCCTTCGCACATTTCCACCGTGGTGGTCTTACCTGCACCGTTGGGCCCAATGAGCGCAAGGACCTGCCCCGCTGCCAGGTCGAAACTCAAGCCGTCCACTGCGCGACGGTCACCGAAGGTCTTAACTACGTCCCGGAGCTCGAGGACCGGCGAGGTACTGGCCAGCGGAGATTCAGGCTTTTTGGTCATGATTGGTCAGTCTAGTCCTGTCGGAGTTCTTTACGTAGCGCCGCCACTGTTCATCCGCGTCGGTGGCACGGAGTGTCAGACCTTCGGCCAGGTCAGCGTTCAGGTTGGCGATCCATTTCAATGTCACTACTGCCAGTAGGAAGAAAACTACGCTCATGGCGTAGATGTAGATCACGGTCGAGGTCGGCAGGGACAATCCGCGGGGCAGGATGAAGAAGCTGAATACGACCGAGTAGCCCACGGCGATCAGGTGGAAGGTTCGCCGGTTCGCCCAGGCGGCGAGGGGGATGATCGCCCACAGCAAGTACCAGGGGTGCACGACGGGGAAGAAGAACACCAGGATCAGGGTCGACACTCCGAGCCCGCCCACGGGGTGGATGCGCCCGCGGAAAGATGCCCACAGCATGCGCACTACCCACAGCGCGCCGACAACAAGCCCGATGGCGCGGAAAACAACCAGTGCTGAATCGGTGTGATCGCCCAGGCCCAAGACGGCGCCCAGCGCTCCGGAGGCCAATCCTAGGGAGGTGGTGATGGACATCCAGGAGACGATCTCCGCTGCCCCGCCTTGGGAGGTGATCCAGCCGAACCCCACGCCTGTCAACAGGGACATCGCCACCGCGGTAACGCTAGCAACGGCGATACAGACGGCGGCCGCGCTGCACAGGTCGACGATGCGGGCGCCGAACCAGCGCGCTAGAGCCGCACCTGCGAAACCCAGGCCGACCAGTGCCGTGACCTTCACCAGCCCAGCCATAGTGATCAATCCGAGCCCGGCGATGATGAGTATCCACCGACTAGTCAGCGGGCGATCCTCCATGTCCACGCCGCGCAGAACTAGCTCCATGCCAGCGAGGAGCAGACCAATGAGAGCGGCCTCGTTGTGGATACCGCCCACCAGGTGCAGGATCGCCAGCGGGTTGAGAATCCCCAGCCACAGTGCCGCTCCACTGGAAACGCCACAGCGGCGGGCCAAGCGCACCAGAGCCCAGCCACACAGAGCCAAACCTACGATAGAGACCAGCCGGTGCATGACGATCCCCAGGATGATGGAGTTGCCCGTCAGAATCGAGATGACCTCTCCGTACCCGAGCGCGACCGGACCGTAGGGAGAAGGGGAGTGCGCCCACATCAGCGGCACGGAACGCGCCAGGGGATCGTCAATCCCCAAGAGGTCTACCGGACCGCCACTGTAAGGATCCCAGCCACGAGCGGCGATCGCCCCCTGAGCCAAATAAGAGTAGATGTCTTGAGTGAACAAAGGCGGGGTGACCATCAGCGGAGTGACCCACACCAGGAAGGTACGCCAATAAGTGCGCACGGGGATGGGGTGGTTAGGCCGAGCGGGCACAGCTACCGCAAAGCGGAACAGCAGCAACCAGCCGTACACCAGAAAGCCGATGCCGACAAACACAAGCACGGTGGTGGAGTGCAGCATCCGCGCCAAAGTGCTTACGCCCGGGAAACCCCAGTAGGGATTGTGGATGACGGGGAAAGCTCCGGCGCCCAGGCCACCGACCGTGATGAGGATGCTGCCCAGCGCCCCCAGGAACACTGCGACATAGAGGCGCATGGCCAGCGCGCGGTTCAGGGGTTTCAGCTCCAACGCGCTTTCGGGCGTGCTGTCGCCGTCGGAATCGGAGTGCAACTGCGCCGACCGGGACCCAGCCAACCCCAATTGGGGTAGTTGTTCCTGAAACCTCCGCCACGGCCGCGACAGTGGGTGGCCCCGCGGGGCGTCCGAAATGGGGAGATTCATAGAAGCAGATGATACCGAAGATGTTGCCGTGTTCTTCTTTAACCAGGCCGTGACCGGCGCCACACAGCAGGTTAAGGAACTAGTCAGGCTTACCTTAGTGGACAAGCGGGAACAATTACGACACACTTTTGTTGTCTAATCATGTAGGCACATTCCTAAGTAGCGCTGGCACACACGAAGTCCAAGAGAAGGAGGTAAGCGTGGCTCGGACAACTGCGGGGCAGGAAACCGCCCCAACCCCAGAGCCCGACACGCGGCACCGCATTCTTTTGCACGTGCTGCGCCACGGTCCGGTGAGCGCATCGGACATCAGCGAGGAGTTTGGTCTGAGTGCCGCGGGAGTTCGGCGGCACCTGGACAACATCGTCTCCGATGGCCTCGCCGAGGTCGAGGAGGCCCCTCGCTCCGGGCAGCGTGGACGGCCCGCCAAACTTTTCCGCCTCACTGACGCGGGGCGGGCAAAGTTTGGACATGATTACGACAACCTAGCCTTGCTAGCTCTGCGCGCCCTCCGCTCTGCGGGTGGGGAATCAGCGGTGGAAGATTTCGCCGCCCAGCGCGTGCAGGATCTATTGGAGGACGTTCCCGAATCCGATTCCGACGTGGCTGCCAAGGCCAAGGCCATTGCCGACGCACTGTCTGACAGGGGTTATGCTGCCACTGTCGATCCAGCTGGCGGTGGCGTTCAGATTTGCCGTCATCACTGCCCAATCCAAGATGTCGCTCACGAGTTCCCTGAACTGTGCGCGGCGGAGCACCGGGTGGTTGCAGAACTGCTGGGGCAACACACTCAACCGCTGGCAACCATTGCCGATGGCAACGGTGTCTGCACCACCTTCATTCCGCTTCAGACCATTGACCCTTCCCCCAAGAAGGAAAGTTAAACCATGACTCAAGCTGCACAAACACCTGAAACTAAACCACAGACTGACGAAGAGATCATCGATTCCATCGGCGCCTACGGATATGGCTGGCACGATTCCGATGCCGCCGGTGCTTCCGCCCGCCGCGGACTTAACGAGGATGTAGTGCGCGACATTTCGGCGAAGAAGAACGAGCCGGAATGGATGCTTAAGCGCCGCCTGAAGGCTCTGGAAATCTTCGACAAGAAGCCGCTGCCTACCTGGGGCGCGGACTTGAGCGATATCGATTTCGACAACATTAAGTACTTCGTCCGTTCCACCGAGAAGCAGGCCCAGACGTGGGATGACCTGCCGGAGGACATTAAGAACACTTACGACAAGCTGGGTATCCCGGAGGCCGAGAAGCAGCGTCTGGTCGCCGGTGTGGCCGCGCAGTACGAGTCCGAGGTGGTCTACCACCAGATCCGCGAGGATCTGGAGAAGCAGGGCGTTATCTTCGTCGATACCGATACTGGCCTGCGCGAATACCCCGAGCTCTTCGAGGAGTACTTCGGCAGCGTCATCCCGGCTGGCGACAACAAGTTCTCCGCGCTGAATACGGCAGTATGGTCCGGCGGTTCCTTCATTTACGTGCCGAAGGGCGTGCACGTGGATATTCCACTGCAGGCTTATTTCCGCATTAACACCGAGAACATGGGCCAATTCGAGCGCACCCTGATCATCGTCGACGAAGACGCCTACGTTCACTACGTCGAGGGTTGTACCGCCCCGATTTACAAGACTGACTCTCTGCACTCCGCCGTGGTGGAGATCATCGTGAAGAAGGGCGGCCGCTGCCGCTACACCACGATCCAGAACTGGTCGAACAACGTGTACAACCTGGTCACCAAGCGCACAAAGTGCGAAGAGGGCGGCACCATGGAGTGGGTCGACGGCAACATCGGCTCGAAGGTGACCATGAAGTACCCGGCCGTGTGGATGACCGGCCCGCACGCCAAGGGCGAGGTTCTCTCCGTGGCTTTCGCGGGCGAGGGTCAGTTCCAGGACACGGGCGCGAAGATGGTGCACATGGCGCCGTACACGAGCTCCAACATTGTCTCTAAGTCCGTCGCCCGCGGCGGTGGTCGCGCTGCCTACCGTGGCCTGGTGCAGATCAACAAGGACGCTCACCACTCGGCTTCCAACGTCGAATGTGATGCGCTGCTGGTCGACTCGATTTCGCGTTCGGATACCTACCCGTACAACGATATTCGTAACGACCACGTGACGTTGGGCCATGAGGCAACCGTTTCCCAGGTCTCCGAGGATCAGCTGTTCTACCTGATGTCCCGTGGCATCGAGGAGGACGAGGCCATGGCGATGATCGTCCGCGGTTTCGTGGAGCCAATCGCCAAGGAGCTGCCCATGGAGTACGCCCTGGAGCTCAACCGTCTTATCGAACTGCAGATGGAAGGATCGGTGGGTTAAACCAAATGACGACCCCACTCAACGAAACCGAAGCGACGATCACCCCGGTGAAGGCTGGTACGGAACACCAGACGAAGGGCGACCGCTTCACCTCTTTCTCGGCTGCGGATTTCTCTATTCCGCACGGTAAGGACGAGGACTGGCGCTTCACTCCGCTGCGCGAGCTGCGCGGCCTGCATGATGGCTCGGCCGTTGCTGGCAAGCCCGCCGCTATCGCGGTTGGTGTTGCGGAGGATGACGCCCCCAGCGTGGCCATCGAGAAGCTCCAATCTGGCGATGAGCGCCTGGGGCGCGCGGGCGCGCCCGTGGATCGTGCGGCGGCGCAGGCCTGGGAGAACACGGAGCAGGCCGACTATGTGCGCATCTCCAAGGACGCGGCATTGAAGTCCCCGGTCACCGTCACCATCGACGGCCCCGGCGAGGACGAAGTCTCCTACGGCACCCTGGTCATCGAGCTGGAGGCACACGCCGAGGCTGTGGTGTTCGTCCGCTACGAGGGTTCGGGCGCGCACTCCGACAACGTGGAGTTCGTTGTCGGTGACGGTGCGAAGCTAACCACCGTGGTCTTCGAGGATTGGAACGAGGACGCAGTTCACCTGTCGAACTCGCACATCCAGGTCGGTCGCGACGCAATCGTGCGTCACTACTACGCAGCCTTCGGTGGCCACGTCGTACGCTCCGTACCGCACGTGCGCTACACCGATACCGGCGGAGACGCGGAACTGCTGGGACTGTACTTCGCGGACGCGAACCAGTATTTCGAGCAGCGACTGCTAGTGGATCACTCCATCCGCAACTGCCGCTCTAACGTTTTGTACAAGGGTGCCCTGCAGGGTGAGCCGGAGAAGGGCAAGGATGCTCGTGTGGCTCGCACCGCCTGGATCGGCGACGTGCTGATCCGCCCGGAAGCTACGGGTACCGATACCTACGAAAAGAACAACAACCTGCTGCTGACTTCGGGTGCCCGCGCGGATGCCGTGCCGAACCTGGAGATCCAGACCGGCGAGATCGTTGGCGCCGGCCACGCTGCAACCGTTGGGCGCTTCGACGACGAGCACATGTTCTACCTGCAGTCCCGTGGCATCGATCCGGCCAGCGCAAAGATGCTGATCGTCCGCGGTTTCTTCACCGACGTGATCAAGCGCATCCCGGAGGAGTCGATCCGCGAACTGCTGGAGGACAAGGTCGAGGCCGAGCTGCAGCACACGGTTCTTTAAATTCATTTACCCCGTCAAACACCCAAAGAAAGCTTTTTACACACCATGAGCACTCTGGAAATCAAGAACCTGCACGCGCAGGTCGTCCCCGCTGATGAGAACGAGGATCCGAAGCCGATCCTGCACGGCGTCAACCTGACCATCAACTCCGGCGAGACCCACGCCATCATGGGGCCGAACGGCTCCGGCAAGTCCACCCTGTCCTATGCCATTGCCGGCCACCCGCGCTACGAAATTACCGAGGGCGAGGTGCTGCTGGACGGCGAGAACCTGCTGGACATGGAAGTCGACGAGCGCGCCCGCGCAGGGCTGTTCCTGGCTATGCAATACCCGACCGAGGTGCCGGGCGTATCCATGGCCAACTTCCTGCGTTCCTCCGCCACCGCTGTCCGCGGTGAGGCTCCGAAGATCCGCGAGTGGGTCAAGGAAGCCCGCGCGGCCATGGAGGAGCTATCCATCGACCCGTCGTTCTCCGAGCGCTCCATTAACGAGGGCTTTTCCGGCGGCGAGAAGAAGCGCCACGAGATCCTGCAGCTGGGTCTGCTTAAGCCCAAGTTCGCCATCCTGGACGAGACCGACTCCGGCCTGGACGTCGACGCTTTGCGCGTCGTCTCCGAAGGCATTAACCGCTACAAGGAGCGCGAGAACGGCGGCGTGCTGATGATCACGCACTACCAGCGCATCCTGAATTACGTCAAGCCCGAACACGTCCACGTGTTCGCCAAGGGCCGCATCGTAGAATCCGGCGGCCCAGAGCTGGCACAACAGCTGGAGTCCGAGGGCTACGAGAAGTTCGTCTAGAGCTTCCGGCCACCCATCCTCAGCGCCCGCAACATCCCCAAACCCTCGCCGGCCGGTGACGGCCGGGCAGAAAGTGTGAACTTGTGAGTTCAAGCAATTCCCTGGATACCGCGAAGGTCCGCAGCGACTTCCCGATCCTTTCGCGCACAGTACGCGAGGGGAAGAAGTTGGTGTACCTGGATTCCGGTGCCACCGCTCAGCGCCCGGTGCAAGTTCTGGACGCGGAACGGGAGTTCCTCACTACCCACAACGCACCCGTGCACCGCGGTGCCTACGAGATTGCGGAGGAAGCCACGGATGCCTACGAATCCGCGCGCGAAGCCATCGCCGACTTCGTGGGTGCCGATGACCGGGAAATCGCGTTCACCAAGAACGCAACGGAGGCTCTCAACGAGGTTGCCTACATCCTCGGCGATAAGCGAGCGGGGGAGCTGCAGGTCACTGAAGGCGACGAGATCGTAGTCTCCGAACTGGAACACCACGCGAACCTGGTGCCCTGGCAGGAGCTTGCGCAGCGCACCGGCGCCACGCTGAAGTGGTACTCCGCCACCGAGGATGGTCGCATCGACCTGGACAGTCTGGAGCTTTCCGAGCGTACCAAAGTCGTGGCGCTGACCCACCAGTCGAATGTCACCGGTGCGGTTCTGGACGTGCCGGAGGCGGTCCGCCGGGCTCGCGCCGTCGGCGCACTGTTCGTCCTGGATGCGTGCCAGTCCGTGCCGCACATGTCCGTGGATTTCCACCAGCTAGATGTAGACTTCGCGGCATTTTCAGGCCACAAGATGCTGGGGCCTAATGGCGTCGGCGTCCTCTACGGCAAAGCCCAGCACATGGACCAGCTACCGCCTTTCCTGACAGGTGGATCAATGGTGGAGAAGGTGACGATGGAAGGCACCACCTTCACCGAAGCCCCGCAGCGTTTCGAGGCAGGCACACAGATGACCTCGCAGGTAGTGGGACTCGGTGCGGCCGTGAACTACCTGAACGACCTCGGTATGGATAAAGTTGCCGCGCACGAGGCCGAACTGACGGCCTACGCGCTACAGCAGCTGCAAACGATTGAGGGGCTGCGCATCATCGGTCCCACAGACGCACAGGGTCGTGGCAGCGCGGTCAGCTTCGTCGTGGAGGGGATTCACCCGCACGACCTGGGACAGGTCATCGACGACCAGGGTGTGTGCATCCGCGTCGGCCACCACTGTGCGTGGCCGGTGCACACCTGCATGAACGTGCAGGCCACGGCCCGGGCCAGCTTCTATATTTACAATGACCTCTCGGACGTTGATGCGCTGGTTGCGGCCATCCGCACAGCGCAGGAATTCTTCGGTACCGCGTAGAGGATTTAAGTTAAAGGCGATATGAAACTAGAGCAGATGTACCAGGAAGTGATCCTGGACCACTACAAGCATCCCCAGCACGCGGGGCTGCGCGAGCCTTTCGAGGCCGAGGTACACCACGTGAACACCTCCTGCGGCGACGAGCTGACGCTGCGCCTGCACCTCAGCGCGGACAAGCAGACCGTGGAGGATATCTCCTACGACGCGGTGGGCTGCTCCATCAGCCAGGCTTCCACGTCTGTGATGGCCGAGGAGCTGGTGGGCCGCCCGGTCGAGGAGGCCTTCGCCAAGCTCGCTGAGTTCGAGCGCATGGTGACCTCCCGCGGCAAGATCGAGGGCGACGACGAGATCATCGGCGATGGTATTGCCTTCGCGGGTGTGTCCAAGTACCCGGCTCGCGTGAAGTGCGCTCTGCTGGGCTGGAAGGCGTTCGAGGCCGCCGCTACCGAGGCAGGGGCAACGCCCGCCGACAACGGCACCGACATCGGCACCGACACTACAAGCGACATTACAAACGACACAGACTAGCCACCTCACAGACCAGGCAGATCAAGGAGCCCACCATGACTGAAAACGCAGAACCCACCACCCCGGAGATGGATCCCTCACCACTGGACAAGGCCCCGGAGGGGCCCGCCGAGCGCAGCCCCGAAGACATGGCCATCGCGGGCAAGGTCGAAGAGAACCTGCTGGACGTCATCGACCCGGAACTGGGCATCAACGTCATCGACCTGGGGCTGGTTTACGACATCTGGATCGAGGACAAGACCGCGGTGCTGAACATGACCCTGACCTCCCCGGCGTGCCCGCTGCAGGACGTGCTGGAGGATCAGGCACGCGACGCGGTGATCAACAACGTCGACGAGGTCACCGACCTACAGATCAACTGGGTGTGGTCCCCGGCCTGGGGCCCGCACATGATCAACGAGGAAGGCCGCGAGCAGCTGCGCTTCCTGGGCTTCACTGTTTAGGCTTCACTGTGTAGGCTTCGCCGTCTGGGCTTCACCGTCTAGCCCACACCGCCCGCATCACCTGCCAGGGGCGCCGGAAGAGCGGCTGCAGGAACTCGTGGCTCAGTCCCGTGCCCTCCCGAAGTGCCCACATGGTGCGCGCCACGGCCAGGCCATCCCGGCCGCTTAGGTAGGCCAACTGCCGCTCGGTATCCAGGGCAAAGAAATGGCCGAAGAAATCCTGCAGCGTGGCTCCGTCGGCCCGCGCGATCAGCTCTCCACCGACCTGCCGCAGCACATATGCCAGGTTCCCACCCAGCCGCCGCCCGTCCAGGACATCGTCGGCGGCCTCCAGCGCATGCCCCAGCGAGTAACCCGTCGCGGGATTGATAAACCCCGCCGCGGCGCCAAACTTTCTTTCTTTATGACGCCGCCTCGTTCCCATCGGAATCGAAACCTGTTCTTCGCGGCTCACACTCTCCGGATCTAGCCCCATCCGCGCTATCCGTTCCGCCAACCGATTCCGCAGAACGTCCAACACCTTCTGCTGCTCGACCGGATCGGCGGGGCAGTGGGTGGCAAGGATCGTCTCCTCATAGAGCCATCCCTCGCTTGTGCGCTGGATATAGCAGAAGCTCGGCGCAGCGTGTTGATCTTGAGCTTCCGCGTCTGTCCAATCCATAAAGACCGGCTGGGGGCGTGGGGCGTCACGATCAGAAAAGAACCACCCGACGGCCAGCTGCCACAGTGCGGCGTCGGTGCGCGGGGCGCCGGTGCAGTCAACGGCCGGGTGACCGTCGGGCACGTACTCGGCGACCACACGCACATCGCTCTCGCGTAGCGCCTTGACCACGGCGGCCTGATCCAACATGCGGTACTCGAAGCCGAGGGTGCGACGCGTTGTGGGAAGCCCGGCGACAACTTCCAAGGGGGCAGGCGGGGTGAACAACGCATCAGCCCACGCGGGAATCTGCGTGGAGAACACACCATAGGTGCCCGGAAAGGGGGTAGCTCGGTTGAGATCCACCGCAGGGTCGTAGGCAACGACGGAGTAGCCGCGCTGAGCTGCGCGGATGGCTAGCAAAGCACCGGCCGGCCCCAGGCCTTTGAGGTGTAAGGTCTGGGGCACGGCAGGGGACTCCTTCGAGGCATCGATTGTGGTGCAGATTACGCTTGCTACCCCCGAATTTACATGACTGTATTTTGCTCATTGCTTTCTAAGACTGAGTAGCTACCTAAATAGACAAGCTAAGGGTATAAGTCTTTCCTAATCACAGGAGAGCAGGAACAAGCTTAGGGACAACTTGAAGGTTCGGGGGAAAGCCACAGCCATATGTAACGCAAACGCTGCAGGTCGCGATCCTAGTTTCTAACATAAACATTGTCCTGCTTGGTAGGAACATACCAACAAGGCGGGGCGATGATGAATGGGGGGAACGCGGGGACCCGTCGACGACCAGACAGGCCAGCGACTCGACTTGGGGGTTCGAGCACCGCTGCGCCGGTGCATAAGGGGTGGGGCAGGTTGTCGACGGGGATGCTGATAGGCTTCTAGCTTGTGATTGTTACTAATGACCTCGAGGTTCGGGTGGGGGCCCGGACCCTGCTGAACGCCCCCGGGCAACACCTGCGAGTCCAACCCGGCGACCGTATCGGCCTGGTCGGGCGTAACGGCGCGGGGAAGACCACCACCATGCGCATCCTGGCCGGCGAAGGCGAGCCCTACGGTGGCACCGTCACCCGCAGCGGCGAGATGGGATACCTACCGCAGGATTCCAAGGAAGGCGATATCGAGCAGACCGCCCGCGACCGCGTGTTGTCTGCCCGTGGCTTGGATCGGATTCGCAGCTCCATGGAGCGTCAGCAGGAAATCATGGAGACCAGCGACAACCCCGGCCAGCGGGACGCCGCAATCCTGAAGTACAGCCGCCTGGAGGAAAAATACCACTCCCTGGGCGGCTACGAGGCCGACAGCGAGGCCGCGCAGATCTGCGACTCGCTGGGGTTGCCGGAACGCGTGCTAGATCAGCAGCTGAAGACCCTCTCGGGTGGTCAGCGTCGACGCGTGGAGCTGGCACAGATCCTCTTCGCCGCCACCGCCGGATCCGGCCGCTCCCAGACCACTTTGCTGCTGGACGAGCCGACTAACCACCTGGACGCGGACTCCATCACCTGGCTGCGTGGCTTTTTGGCCAAGCACGAGGGCGGGCTGATCATGATCAGCCACGACGTGGAGCTGCTGGACGACGTGTGCAACAAGATCTGGTTCCTCGACGCTGTACGTGGCGAGGCCGACGTCTACAACATGGGCTGGACCAAGTACAAGGACGCCCGAGCCACCGACGAGGCGCGCCGTCGCCGCGAGAAAGCAAATGCCGAGAAGAAGGCCAGCGCCCTGAGGCAGCAGGCCGAGAAGCTGGGAGCAAAGGCCACCAAGGCGAAGGCCGCCAAGCAGATGGCCGCCCGCGCAGAGAAGATGCTGGGCAACCTCGACGAGGTGCGGGTCGAAGACCGCGTGGCCAACATCAGCTTCCCGGAGCCCGCACCGTGTGGCAAGACCCCCATGAACGCCAAGGGACTGACGAAGATGTACGGCTCCCTGGAGGTCTTCGCCGGGGTGGATCTGGCCATCGACAAGGGCTCGCGCGTGGTCGTGCTCGGCTTCAACGGCGCCGGAAAGACCACGCTGCTGAAGCTGCTGGCCGGGGTGGAACGCACCGACGGCGAGGGCGGCATCGTCACCGGCCACGGTTTGAAAGTCGGTTACTTCGCGCAGGAGCACGACACGATCGACCCGGACAAGTCCGTCTGGGAAAACGCCATCGAGGCCTGTCCCGACGCCGGCGAACAGGACCTGCGCGGCCTGCTGGGCGCATTCATGTTCTCCGGCGAGCAGTTGGAGCAGCCTGCCGGCACGCTATCCGGCGGTGAAAAGACCCGCCTAGCATTGGCGACCCTCGTCAGCTCCCGCGCCAATGTGCTGCTGCTGGACGAGCCAACCAACAACCTGGATCCGCAGTCCCGCGAACAGGTCCTCGACGCACTGCGCACCTACACCGGCGCCGTTGTGCTGGTCACCCACGACCCAGGCGCGGTCAAGGCTCTGGAGCCCGAGCGCGTAATCGTGCTGCCCGACGGGGTGGAGGACCTGTGGAGCGACGAGTACATGGAGATCGTCGAGCTAGCCTGACCGGTAGTCCTAGCCCACCAGCCCTAGCGAGCTGCGGGAGTACTCCACGAAGCGCCGCAGCAGCGAGTTCGCCGCCGCCGTATCTTGTCCCTCGAAGCGGGCGTAGGTTTCCGCGATCTCTTTAGGGTCGCAGTAGCCCTCGTCCTCGTAGAAGCTCAGGCGCCGGGTGATGCCCGCTGCGTCCATCTCGGGGTGGAATTGGCTGGTCCAGAAGTTCTCGCGATAGCGGTAAATCTGCACGGGGCAGGTCTCGCCGGTGGCCAGCAGCGTGGCTTCCTCCGGCACGCGCACCACCGAGTCCTTGTGCCCTGTCAGTGCGGTGAATCGGTCGGGGAGCGCGCCCGTGATGGGGTCGATGCGTCCGGCGTCAGTTAGAGAAACCTCGCTGGTGCCCGCCGATTCCGAGTACGTGCTGTTGACCTCGCCGTCCAGGTAGTGCGCCAGCATGGAGGTGCCGTAGCAGGTGGAGAAGATGCCGAAGCGCTGCCTTTCGGTCTCGACCTGGATGAAGTCGACCAGCTTTTGCGAGATTTCCTCCTGCCACTCCGCGTCGACCGGGCGGGTGATGGTAAACGGCGAGCCGCCGATGAATACGCCCTCCACGCCATCGAAACTGCCGAGGTCCGCCCCCGGGTTATCCAGGGGGCGCTGCTCCAGCTCGGCGGGGGTGAGGCCGCTGTAGCTGAGGAAGTCGGCGTATTCCGCGGCGAGCACCTCGGCTCCGCTGCGGGGGCATAGCAGTACGAAAGTCACATTCGTTACTGTAACAGACCGCTTGGTCTATTTCCTATTTTTTTGACGCCCCCGCGTGCCAACTTTCCCAACACTTCCTTCGCGCTGTCGATCTTCTTCTGCTCGAATCCCCGCACCCCGTCCGCGGCGCCCGCCAGCTCAGCCAACTGTGCCACCTGCTCGGGCGTGCGCAGTTGCCGGGCTTGGCGCAGAATCTCTGCGCGGTAGGTGCGCACCAACTCGCGCTCCAGCTTGCGCACCTCCGCGTAGCCGAACACGTCCAGGCGCGTACCGCGCAGGCGCTTGGCCTTCGCCAGCGCGCCCAGTACCGGGCGCATCCGGGGACCCAGCCCGATCTTCCGGTTCAGCCCCAGAGCCCGCAGCAGCGGCGGCTGGAACTGCACGGTAACCTGCGCATCTCCCTGTGCCTCGGCGAAGCCGGGGTCGAGGGCCAGGCGGGCGACCTCGTACTCGTCCTTGTAGGCCGACAGCTTGTGCAGCCCGGTGGCGAAGCTCCGGGTGAGCTCAGCCGGCCCATCAGGGTTCACCCGGCGCTCGTGGGCGTACACCGCGCGCACGTCGGTCAGATAGCTCTCGGCATCCTGGTCGGAGCCCCAGCGCCCCATCTCGTCAAAGAACACCGCAACCTCGTCCACCAGGCTCGGCTCCAGCACCTTTTCGATGCGCGCCCGGGTGTGGGACTGTGGCTCAACCTCCATGTACTGGGCATAGTCGGGCTCCACACCCAGCAGCTCGATGATTGCCTCCGGTCGGCTGACCAGCTGACGGCCACGACGGAAGGCCTGGATGTTCGCCCCCGCCTTCTTGCCATTGATCCGCAGCGCCTTTTCAATGGATTCCGGGGTGACTGGCAGGGCACCGGCCTGCACCGCCGCACCCACCAGCAGCAGGATCTGGAAGGTCGATTCGCCGAAGAGCTTGCTGGATACGCGGATGGCATCCGTGATAATCGCGCGGCGCGCAGCCTGCCCCAGCGCACCTGCGATCTGCACGCCGTCCGGGCGGGTCGCGGTGACGTCCGTGCACATCTGCCCGGTGGGAGTCGCGGAGTTCGAAAGCACCGCAGTCGTGCGCTGTGCGTTCAGCACCGAGGTGCTGGGATCCTCCGCGCCGGTCACGCCGTCCAGCGCGATCAACAAATCTGCGCCGCCCTGTGGAACGGTTCCCGTGTGCTGGCCAATCTTCTTAGAAATCCGCAGGTCGGAGACCACAGACCCACCCTTCTGCGCCAGTCCCGTCATGTCCGTGCCGCGCACCGCAAGTCCGTCCAGGTGCGCGGCGGTGGCGATCACCGCTGAGGCAGTCATCACGCCCGTGCCGCCGACACCCGAGATGCGTATGTTCCACGGGCGCGCGCCGTCGAGGTCGCAGGCGGGGGCGGGGTCAAGCATGTCGGCGTCAATATCCGGCAAACGGCGTACCTCGTCGGTCGCAACAACGGTCGTGAACGCCGGGCAGTCACCGGACAGGCACGAACGGTCGACGTTGCAGCTTGTCTGGTCGACGCGCGTTTTGCGGCCGAACTGGGTGTCTACGGGCTGCAGCGACAGGCAGCCGGACTTTTCGCCGCAGTCGCCGCACCCCTCGCAGATGCGCTCGTTAATGACGATCTTCTCGGCCGGACGGGCGCGCTTCTTGCGGTTGCGCGCGCGGCGCTTCTCGGCGGCGCACTCCTGGTCGTGAATCAGCACGGAGATTCCCTCCATGCCTTCCAGTTCCTTTTGCACCTGCGCCAACTCCTCGCGCGGGCGCACCTGCACGCCTGACTTTGCCAGCGCCTTGCGGGTACGGCGCACATCGTCGCTGGTCACGACGATCCTGGCTGGGTTCTCGGCCCGCACCATGTCGACCAGTCCCGCCAGGCTCGGCTGCCCGACAGGATCCTGGCCACCGGTCATCGCCACCGTGCCGTTGTGCAGTAGCTTCAGGGTCGCATTTACTTTGGACGCCACCATCGCCCGCAGAGCCAAGGATCCCGAATGCAGGAATGTTCCGTCGCCCATGTTCTGCACGAAGTGCTCTTCAGTGACAAAGCGGTGCATGCCGATCCAGTGGGCACCTTCGCCGCCCATCTGCGCGGTGCCCATCACCTTGCCCACGCGCTTGTCGTCCATCATCATCACCATGGCGTGGCAGCCGATTCCCGCCCCGACCAGCGTGTCCTCGTCCGCACGGGTCGATAGGTTGTGCGGGCAGCCGGAGCAGAAGTGGGGAACGCGGTTCGGCACGGCCAGGGGAAGGGAGATGCGCGTCGGGCCGGTTTCCAGCCCTGCAACCTCGATTCCCTCGGCGCGCAGCAGCCGCGGCAGCTGCTTGAGGGGATCATTGACGTGCTCGATGCACGGGCGAACCGGCAGGTCGTACAGGCATGCTCGCACGGATTCCACGAGGTGGGTACCCAGTTCCTCGGCCACGACCAGCACATCGAGGCCAGCGCAGAAGCTCTCGAGCTCCTGCGGATCCAGTGGGTAGGTCATCGCCAGCTGCAAAATTCGCACCTGCGCGTCGCCCACGACCTCCGCTACTTCCAGGGACGTATTGCCGGCGCAGATCACGCCCACCCGGTCGCCTTCTTGGGCGTGCCACCAGCGGTTGAGCTGGTGTTCGCGGGAGTACTCCAGGGCGCGCTCCAGGCGCTCGCCGACGCGTGTGTCATCCAAGTCCAGTAGTCGCTTGCCCAGCAGGCGCGCCTCGGGCACGTGCTTCCCGCCGCGCTCCACACCGCGCGGGGTCGTTGCCTCCCGGATGGCCTCCAGGTCAACGCTGGCCGAGCCGTCGGCGACGGGCGTGGTAATCCGCAGCGCGGTCCACAGCCCGCTGTAACGCGACATCCATGCGGCGTGCGCGCCAAGGCGCAGGATATCTCCCGCATCCACCGGAACCAGCGTGGGTAGCCCGAGGTCAGCCAGAATGCGCCCCGATGCCGAGGGAATAGTGGAGGACTTCGCCGTCGGATCGTCGCCCACGAAGGCCACCGCGCCTCCCGTTCCGCTGGTGCCGGTCATGTTGGCGTGGCGAAACGCATCCGCTGCGCGATCCAGACCCGGTGCCTTGCCGTACCAGTAGCCGACCACGCCGTCGACTCCTTCTTTTGCCGTCGCTCGGTCAGTCATCTGCGAACCTGCGACGGCAGTGACGCCTAACTCTTCATTGACGGCAGGGAAGTGCTGGACATCAAATTCCTCCAGCAGCGATCCCCGGCGTCCCAGTTCTAGGTCGTATCCACCCAGGGGAGAGCCCTCGTACCCGGACACGAAGCTGGAGGTTTTCAGGCCCATCGCCCGATCCGCTTCCGCGCGATCCAGTACCACGCGAACCAGCGCTTGGATGCCTGTCAGGTGAACGTTCCCGGACTTCTCCCGGTAGCGCGACTGGGTGTAGTCGGGGAGGCCCTGTTCGGTGGGAGTCGTAGTGGGGATGAAGGTGGAGGTCATCGCTGCTCATCCTTTCGTCTATTCCGTCAATGTGTGGTTTGAATCACAATAGGTTGAGACAACAGGCACTGAAAGCAACCTCGGGAAAATATTTCACAAAGCAAAGCTTTTTTAGAATTACAGCCAGGAAATTAGGCCAATGGCTTAATGTCTTACCCATGCGGCAATAGATTTGGCTGCGAAAGTATGTGTCTTTTTAGCAATAGGCCTGTGGCGTCACTAAGAAGGGAAGAACGATGAAGGACCTCGACAGAACAGACATCGAGTTATGCAGGCTCCTCAGCGAAAGTCCCAAGGCCGGGATGCGAGAGTACGCGCGCGCACTCGGGGTGGCCCGCGCGACGGTCAGTAGCCGCATAGAAAAGCTGGTGGAAAGGGGAGTGATCGGCAGCTTTGCACCCCACTTCGATCCGGCCGCCCTGGGCTTCCCTTTAGGCGCCTTCGTGCATGTCACGCTAGATCAGCGAACGCTCACCCGCGCGACGCAGGAATTCTTGAAGATCCCCTGGATCACCGAGGCACACTCGATCGCTGGCCCTTACGATCTGTCGTGCCGAGTGGTGGCGCGCGACCACGAACACCTGGAACAGATCACGCTGCAGCTGCAGGAGGTCGACGGGGTGCAGCGGACCAGGACGGAAATCATCCTGCGTTCCCGCATCCCGCCGCGGCACGATCAGCTGCTGGATGCCCTAGCGGACCTGGGCGGCCTCTAGCGCGGCCTTGACCTGCTTGGCGGAAAGATCGGTGGCAATCGTCGCGGTTTCCGGCTGCCCCGCGATGTAGCGGCAGATGGTCCAACCGTTGGTGTACTCCGGTTCCAGGACATCCATGGGTCGGTCAGCCACTTTCAGGTCGTAGGGGCGGCCCTCCCAATCGGCCGGCGCGTTGAACTCGCCGGTGCGGAAGGTAAATGGCTCGCTACCGTCTGTGGGGTGAGCCTGTGCCATCGCTTTGTAGTAGTAGCGGTGGTCAGTGTTCGTAGCATCCCCGTTGTCGTTATGGGTGGACACACGCGAGATCCACACCCCGCCCACGCGGACCGGAGCAAAACGCAGCCAGCCATTCGCCCAGGCCTTGCCCAAAATGCGCAGCCTCCCGCGGCGCTTCGTTGCACTGTACAGTGCAATCCCCACCATCAACAGGCCGATCGCTCCCAACACCGCACCAATAACCAGCGGTTGCGTGCTGCCGCGGGTGGCCAGAAAACCGCCGAATGCGGCCAGCGCCACACCGACGACAAGCACAACAATCTGTACCGCGCTGAAACCGGCGGAGTTGCCCGCCACCGGCATGCGCCCATTGCTGGACAGGGCGGCATTGATGGCAGCGGATCCGGCAGGCAGCGAACAGCGTTCGTCGAACGTGCCCACTTCCTCGCCATAGGCCAACCCGTCGGCCGGGTCGTCGATGATCACGGAGGAGCGACCGTACCTGAAGATATCTGCCACGCTAATTCCTGTAGCCGTGTAGGGGTGCGGGGATGAAGCCACCGCGGTTAATAAACTCCGCGCTGCTGGCCGAGTTCACGCCGATGACCGGCGCGTAGCCGAGCAGCCCACCGAAGTCTACATTGTCGCCGACCTTGGTACCGGCGGCCGGGATCACGCGCACGGCGGTGGTCTTATGGTTCATCACACCAATGGCGGCCTCGTCGGCGATCATGCCAGCAATGGACTCTGCCGGGGAGTCGCCCGGGATGGCGATCATATCCAGGCCGACGGAACAGATAGCCGTCATGGCCTCCAGCTTGTCGATACTGATCGCGCCAGAACGCACCGCGTCGATCATCCCCTTGTCCTCCGAGACTGGGATGAAGGAACCAGACAGGCCACCGACGCGCGAGCACGCCATCATCCCGCCCTTCTTTACCGCGTCGTTGAGCAGCGCCAGGGCGGCGGTGGTGCCGTGGGTGCCCACCTGCGCCAGACCCATGTGCTCCAGGATGTGTGCCACGGAATCGCCCAGCTCCGCGGTCGGCGCCAGCGACAAGTCCACGATCCCGAAGGGCACGCCCAGTCGTTGCGCGGCCATCACGCCGACCAGCTGGCCGGTGCGGGTGATCTTGAACGCCGCGCGTTTGATCTCCTCGGAGACCTCGTTCAGCGTCGCCCCTTCCATCTCGGCGACCGCTCGGTCGACCACACCCGGACCGGACACGCCAACGTTGATCACGCAGTCCTGTTCTTCCACGCCGTGGTAGGCGCCCGCCATAAACGGGTTGTCGGAGACAGAGTTGGCGAAAACAACGAGCTTCGCGCAGGCCAGAGTGCCGCCCGGGCCATAGGTGGAACAGTCCTTGATGACCTGCCCCATCTCCCGCACGGCATTCATGTTGATGCCTGCCTTCGAACTGCCGACATTCACCGACGCGCACACCACATCGGTCTCGTTCAGCGCCTCGGGAAGGGAACGGATCAGATCCAGCTCGCCGCGAGTGGCTCCCTTATCCACCAGCGCCGAATAGCCGCCGATGAAGTTAACCCCCACTTCGCTCGCCGCGCGGTTCAGCGCTTCAGCGATCCGCACCGGGTTTCCCTCCACCGCGGAGGCGAGGATTCCCACCGGGGTCACCGAAATACGCTTGTTGACGATCGGGATCCCCAGCTCCCTTTCGATCCCTTGACACACCGGCACGAGGTTGCGCGAGTAGTCGACCACTCGCTCGTACACCGCCTCCGCGGTGGCTTCCATCGTTTCCCGTATACACGGCATCAGATTGATGCCCATTGTCACCGTTCGGATGTCGAGGCGGTATTTCTCGATCATCTCGATGGTCTCGAGGATGTCGTTGCTCTGATTAGTGACGCCACGCCGTGGATTCATGCCTTATACCCCCGGCCCCTTATACATCGTGCATGGCGGAGAAGATGGCCTCCGACTGCACGCGGATAACTAGCTTTTCCTGCTTCTCGACCTCCGCCATGCGATCCTGCACGTCGGCGATGCCGAACTTCGCATCGTCGATGCGCACGTGCAGGATCATGGTGAAGTAGTCGTCCATGATGGTCTGGGAGACGTTGAGGATATTGACGTCCAATTCAGCCAGGGCAGTGGACACGGCGGCGATAATTCCGGTGTGATCCAGCCCGGTCACAGTCATGATTGCGATCATGAACTATATGCTACTCACCGGGCCAGACACCCTAGTGCCCGGGGGAACGCAAGGAGTTCTCTACGAAATCCAGTGCGTCGGACAGCCCCAGCGTTCCCTGTTGTTGCGCCAACCGACCGAGCACGCCTTCCAAAACCAGTTCCAGGGTCTGGGCGATCGTTTCCACGTCGACGTCCGCCCGTATTCGACCGCTGGCGCGCTGCTCCTGCAGGCGGGTGCGCACCGTGTCCCGCAGCGCCAACTGATCTAGCTCCCACTTGGCGGCAAAGCAGGGGTCCATATTCACTCGACGGGTGATCTCGACCCGCATTCCCCACCAATCAGTCAAGTCATCTGACTGGACTAGGGTTCGAATTGCGCCGATAAGCCCTTCGTCGGCAGCCAGTTCCGCCATCTTGCGCATGTCTTCGTGCGCCACCGCTAGAAACAGTTGGTCCTTGTTCCGGTAGTGGTGGAAGATCGCACCTCGGGACTTTCCGATCGTTTCTTCCAGGCGCGCGACGGTGGCTCCGTCGTAGCCAAAGGTGGCAAAGCAGTGGCGGGCTCCGGTGAGGATCTCAACCTTGCGTTCTGCCAGGTCTGTCTCGCTTACTTTGGGCATTCTTTTCTAAACCTCTAGTGCTGTAGGGGCGAAAAAGCGGTGACCCGCGCTCTCTTCTGGTCGAAGAGTGCGCCGATCACCGCTCTATGTGTAAGGAGTTAATCCTTATTTGCCGGACATCATGTTGCGCAGAACGAACTGCAGGATGCCGCCGTTGCGGTAGTAGTCTGCCTCACCGGGGGTATCGATGCGGGTCACGGCGTCGAACTCAATCTTTTCACCGTTCTCCTTGGTAGCAGTCACCTTAACGGTCTTCGGGGTGGAGCCGTTGTTGAGCTCCTCGATGCCCTCGATGTCGAAGGTCTCGGTGCCCTCGATGCCCAGGGACTTCCAGGACTCACCCTCCGGGAACTGCAGCGGCACAACGCCCATACCGATCAGGTTGGAGCGGTGGATGCGCTCGAAGGACTCGGCGATAACGGCCTTCACGCCCAGCAGCAGAGTGCCCTTGGCAGCCCAGTCGCGGGAGGAACCGGTGCCGTACTCCTTACCACCCAGAACGACCAGCGGAGTGTTCTCCTTCTGGTAGTTCATCGCAGCGTCGTAGATGAAGGACTGCGGGCCACCCTCCTGGGTGAAGTCGCGGGTGTAGCCACCGGAAACGCCGTCCAGCAGCTGGTTCTGCAGGCGGATGTTCGCGAAGGTACCGCGAACCATTACCTCGTGGTTACCACGACGTGCGCCCAGGGAGTTGTAGTCCTTGCGCTCCACACCGTTGGCATCCAGGTACTGAGCGGCCGGGGTGCCCGGCTTAATGGTGGATGCGGGGGAGATGTGGTCGGTGGTCACGGAGTCGCCCAACAGAGCCAGGACGCGTGCGCCCTTGACGTCGTTGACAGCCTCCGGCTCCTTGCTCATGCCGTCGAAGTACGGAGCCTTGCGGATGTAGGTAGAGCTCGGGTCCCAAGCGAAGGTCTTGCCGGACGGTGCCTCCAGGGAGCGCCAGCGCTCGTCACCCTCGAAGACATTGGCGTAGTCCTCGGTGTACAGGTCCTTGGTGATGGAGGAAGCGATAACGTCCTCGATGTCCTGGGTGGACGGCCAGATGTCCTTCAGGAAGACGTCGTTGCCGTCCTGGTCCTGGCCCAGCGGCTGGGTCTCGAAGTCGAAGTCCATGGTGCCGGCGATGGCGTAGGCGATAACCAGGATCGGGGAAGCCAAGTAGTTCATCTTGACGTCCGGGTTGATGCGACCCTCGAAGTTACGGTTACCGGACAGCACAGCGGTGGCAGCCAGGTCACCCTCGTTGATGCCTGCGGAGATCTCCTCCGGCAGCGGACCGGAGTTACCGATACAGGTGGTGCAGCCGTAGCCGACCAGGTAGAAGCCCATGGCCTCCAGGTCCTTCCACAGGCCCGCCTTTTCGTAGTAGCCGTTAACAACCTGGGAGCCCGGCGCCATGGAGGTCTTAACCCACGGAGCGGACTTCAGGCCCTTGGCAGCAGCGTTGCGTGCCAGCAGGCCAGCGCCGACCATGACGGACGGGTTGGAGGTGTTGGTGCAGGAGGTGATGGACGCGATGGCGACCATGCCGTGGTCCAGCTCGATGTCCTCGCCGTTGTAGTTGACGGTGACAGGGTTGGACGGGCGACCTTCTGCACCAGCAGCTGCGGACAGGACGTTGCCCTTAGCGTCTGCAGCGGATGCCGGTGCGTCGGCAGGCTGGGAAGAGGTGTTCTCGGTAGCCGGGCCCTCTGCGTCGAATTCCGGGGTAGCAGCGGATGCGTCGGCGTCGATGTAGTTGTGCAGATCCTTGCGGAACTGTGCCTTGGCGTCGGTCAGTTCGATGCGATCCTGCGGGCGCTTCGGGCCAGCGATGGAAGGAACGACGGTGGACAGGTCCAGCTCCAGGTACTCGGAGTACTCTGCCTCGTTCTCCGGATCCAGCCACATGCCCTGAGCCTTGGCGTAAGCCTCGACGCGGTCCAGGGTCTCCTGGTCGCGGCCGGTCAGTTCCAGGTACTTCACGGTCTCTTCGTCGATCGGGAACATAGCCGCGGTGGAGCCGAACTCCGGGGACATGTTGCCGATGGTGGCGCGGTTTGCCAGAGGCAGCTCTGCAACACCCTTGCCGTAGAACTCTACGAACTTGCCGACCACGCCGTGCTGGCGCAGCATGTCGGTGATGGTCAGAACGACGTCGGTGGAGGTCACGCCCGGCTGGATCTCGCCGGTCAGCTTGAAGCCGACAACGCGCGGGATCAGCATGGAGATCGGCTGGCCGAGCATTGCAGCCTCAGCCTCAATGCCGCCGACACCCCAGCCCAGGATGCCCAGGCCGTTTTCCATGGTGGTGTGAGAGTCGGTACCAACACAGGTATCCGGGTATGCCAGGCCGTTGTTGTCGAAGACGGAGCGTGCCAGGTACTCGATGTTCACCTGGTGGACGATGCCGGTTCCCGGAGGAACAACGCGGAAGTTCTCGAACGCGCCGGTGCCCCAACGCAGGAACTTGTAGCGCTCGTCGTTGCGCTGGTACTCGATCTCAACGTTCTTCTCCAGAGCATCGGCGTTGCCGAATGCCTCGATGATGACGGAGTGGTCGATAACCATCTCGGCCGGGTTCAGCGGGTTCACGTCGTCTGCGTCGCCGCCCAGTGCCACAACCGCGTCGCGGATGGTAGCCAGGTCAACAATGCAGGCCACGCCGGTGAAGTCCTGCATGATGACGCGGGCCGGGGTGAACTGGATCTCGAAGTTGGGCTCTGCGGAAGGATCCCAGTTGGCGATGGCCTCGATGTGCTCGCGAGTGATGTTCTTACCATCCTCGTTGCGCAGCAGGTTCTCGCCGAGAACCTTCAGGGAGTAGGGAAGCTTCTCCATTCCCGGCACAGCGTTCAGCGCGAAGTAGTCGTAGGACTTCTCGCCGACCTCCAGCTTGCTCTTGGAATTGAAGGAGTTGATGCTTTCAGCCACAGTGAGCTCCTTTAATCTCTTCTCTTAGTCGTTGTTTCGTCGTCGATGTGGTCGCCACGACACACAGCGTTTATGTGCGCCGGAGGCTCTGCTTACCATTGTGGCAGCATTCTTCCCGCGACGTCACGCCAAATTTTAACAGTACGTTCGTTCTGCTGCGAATCCTGGGCTTTTAAGCGTGTCGCCAGCACCCCCACCCCTCTTTCGGTGCTAAAACATCCCCATGACAGATTCGCCTTCGCCCCACGCCTCGGACGTCACCGCGCAGCTCATTGCTACTTTTAATGACGCCCCAGTCTATGTGGCCGAAGGTTTCCCCACCGAGGTTGAATCCGGAACCGCCGGGCTATCCCAAGAACTGAAAGAAATCGTGGAGGCGGCGACCAGGGGAGAGTCGGCGTCCAAAATAGGCAACTTAAAGATCGGCTACATCAACAACGATGGCCCGATGCACAACAGCCTGCGCGACATTGCGCAGAAGATCCTCGATCAGACGAATGCGGACACGGTCATCCTGAAGTCCCCGAATCAAGCAACGGCTGTGTCGGAGAATCTGCCACGCTTTGCGATTGAATCCAACGCAAAGATTCTTTACGGCGCAAACAGTAATCCTGGCGCAACGCAAGAGTTCCTTCAGCAAGCAACGAGCTACGAGGCGCCCACGGGGCTGGCCAACATTGGAGTGCTTCTGGCGCTGCTCGTTGCAGCCTTAATCACTTCGTTATTTAACCTGCGAAACAAGCGTGCTTAGATAACGTTTTAAAAAGGTCAAGCCTGAGTGCTTGACCTTTCTTTATGTCAAGTTTAAAGATTTGAGTGCACCTCACGTTAGGTGCAACGAGACACGCCGTCACGTTAACAAATGTGACATAAATCACATTAAGTTCTTTTCACTTACTCTTTGCAGGTCAAGGCATTTGCCGTTACTTATGTGACTATTGCGATTCGTGAGATTCGTGGTGAAAAAGTTTACGGCCTTGACTGAAGTGGCCTAGGGTTCCGTATGTCAACTTTTGAAACGAGTTGATCTCGAAGTGAATCTTGAGAGAACACTCGACGGGACCTGTACTGATCGCATGGGGAAGTGCGGCCAGCAGGACCGAGGGTTTCACTCGCTTCAAAGCCAGTTGTAAACATTCAGGAGAATCGATCGTGACACCACGACCTACAAGCCGTAAGCGCACGGTGTTGGCCGTTGCAGTAACCGCCGGTGTGACGCTGCAGTCCACGACCCTCGCGGCTCACGCCGACGACGACAAGCGCAGTGTAGAAAGCTTCCTGGCCGATCTTGTCGGCCAGGTTTCTCGTGCAAAGACCCAGGTTTCCAACATGGAGACCCTCATGGGATCCCTGCGTGAGGATGCGAACAAGGCTCGCGTTGATCTGACGAAGAGCCAGGACCAGGCGCAAAAGGCGCAGAACAAGGTCGTTGATGCTCGTGGCCGTCTCAAGAGCTCCGATTCCGCGGTATCCAAGGCGCAAGCCAAGCTGAACGACATTGCACGATCCGCTTACGCACAGGGCGGGGATGCATCGCCGATCAACCTTGCGGCCAGCGGCTCGGATGCTGTGGGCGACACGCTCGATCGTTCCTCCTACATTCAGGCTGCGGCCAAAAAGCAGCAGGGCGAAGTAGACCGCCTGGATTTGGCACGCACCCAGAATGCCAACGAGGAGTCCTCGCTGCGCGATTCACGCGACAAGGCGAACTCCGCTGTCGGCGATGCGGTGAAGAAGTACAACACCGCTCGCGATACTCTGCGGGATTCCCAACAGAAGCTCTCCGACAAGCAGGCTGAGTACAAGCGACTGCTCGACGAGAAGAAGAAGACAGAGAAGGCGCTGCGCGACGCCCGCGCTGCAGTTGAGGCCTTCACCAAGAAGAACCCGGAGGCTTCCAGCTGGGATAAGCGCAAGGTCGCTGAAAAGGCAGCTGAGAAGGCTGGCGCCTCTGTAGACAACACCACTGTAGACAACACTGACGCCACGCCGACCGAAGAAACGACCCCGGCGGACAAGGCTCCGGAGACCACGTCGGAGACCACTACCGAGGCTCCGAAGGCTACTGAAACCAACGAGTCCACCGAGCCGACCAACGATTCTCCGGCACCGCAGGGTTCCCTGGGCAACCCCGCAGCCCTGCCCGAACTGCCGGCGGAGCTGCGCAGCTCCTACGACCAGAACGTCGGCGGAGACAACCAGCGCCAGTCTGCGATCGACGGCCTAGCGAAGGCTGCTCAGTCCGCCGCGATGGCTGGCTTCAACACCGCACTGTCCGGCAACCCGGAGGGTGCACTGGATGCTGCCGCTCGCGCAGGTCGGGAAACCGCAGGCAAGGAATACGACCGCGCAATGGGGCGGGTTACCAACGTGGATAACCCAATTACGGCACCGGAAGCTCCCGCAGCCCCAGAAGCCGAGGCACCGGAGACCCCCGCAGCCGAAGCTCCCGAAACTCCGGAGGCAGAAACTCCTGCCAACCCGGCTGATGTCCTCACTCAGGCCCTCGATCCGAACGCACCGGACACCTCCGGCACGGCGGAAGAAAAAATCGAGCGCGTGATCAAGCGCGCAGAGAGCCAGCTCGGCCTGCCCTACGCCTGGGGTGGCGGCAACTTCTACGGCCCAACGAAGGGCATCCGCGACGGCGGCGTGGCCGACGCACACGGCGACTACAACAAGGTCGGCTTCGACTGCTCTGGTCTGATGATGTACGCCTTCTACGGTGTCGGCTTCAAGCTGGATCACTACAGCGGTTACCAGTACACCGCCGGCAAGCAGGTTCCGTCCTCGGAGGCCAAGCGCGGTGACATGCTGTTCTGGCCGGGTCACGTTGCCCTGTACCTGGGCGACGGCAAGATGATCGAGGCCCCGCAGTCCGGCGATGTCGTGAAGATCTCCGACGTTCGCTGGGGCGGCATGCAGCCTATGGCTGTCCGAATGATCGAGTGATCCCCCTAGCGCAGCAACTCCCGCTGCGCATAATCCACAGCCACCATCCGGGCAGTACGCACTGCCCGGAGCATTGGCATGAGATGGGGGTCAAGGCTCGCTCCGACCTCGGAGCGCCGGGTGACCTCCACAATCGCCGCCACCTGATCCGCCCTGGCCATCAGCTTCGCCGCGCGGCTGGGCACCCCGGGTGGCATCCCGGGCAGTCCGAACGCGTCATCGAGCGCCCCCACGGCCAGTTCTGCCCGCTGGAACGCCGCCGCACCACGGGGAACATGGCCCGCGGATTTCACCATGGCCGTCGCCCGGTCGGCCGCCTCCCGCAGCAGCTGATCCGCCTCGCCGGGAGAGTACACCGGCAGGGGCGGAGTCGCTCCTTCTATCTGATCCCAGGACCAGCTGACCAGGTGGGCGTCGATAAACTTGGGGCTAAGCACGTGACTCACCAAAGGATCGCGATCTGCCACGATGAGTGACGCCCCCTCGGTCCCCACCGGCAGCAGTGGCGCGTCGCCGGGGCCAGACAGCATCAGTTGGATCAGGGGGCGCTCATTCACCCCGATGGCTGCCTCATCGGTCACGGCCCGCACCTGGCCAAGAAGTTCCACCAGGCCACCACCGTCGGGCTCCAGGCGATGGTGTCTACCCTGCGTGGCGTGGAAGGCATCGATCACTTCGTCGGCGCCGATGAGGCCGTGCAGCCACCAGGCCAACCATAAGGAAGTGTTTTGCACGGGCGACCATAGTTGCGCCCCAAGCCACGTCGGTACCGGATCAGTCATTTTTCCTAGCCTAAGCTGGTTGGCCATGAGCTTCAATTACGGTGACATCATGAAGGGCCACTCCCGCAACCACAAGCCCAGCTTCCCGCGCGTCACGCCGGAGCTGGGAATGGTGGTCGAGGTCATCGCCGATGACTTCGTCGGCGCGGTCGTGGGTGGGGAGAAGACGGCCGACGGCGATTTCATCCGGTTGGAGGACCGCTACGGAAAGACCCGGCTTTTCAAGCTCCGCGAAGGCGCCTTCCTACTTGAAGGCAAGCCTATTACCTTGACTCGCTACGTAGATCCCAGGATGCTTCCGCCGAAGCAGCGCACGTCGAACTCCGGCTCGCGTCGCGTGGAAGGAGTGCAGGCGAAGGTTGCCGCCCCCTCGCGCATCTGGGTGGAAGGCATCCACGACGCTGCGATCGTCGAACAAGTCTGGGGGCATGACTTGCGGGTGGAAGGTGTGGTGGTCGAGTACCTAGAAGGTCTCGACAATCTGCCGGAGCGCCTGGCCGAGTTTCAGCCTTCCGCAACCCGTCGCGTCGGCGTACTCGCCGATCACCTCGTGGAGGGGACGAAGGAAGCGCGCCTGACCGAATCCCTTGGGCCGCACGTGATGGTCACCGGGCACCCATACATCGATATTTGGGAGGCTGTGAAGCCCAGCAGCGTGGGCATCCCCGCATGGCCGAAGATTCCCCGCGGCATCGATTGGAAGACGGGCGTGTGTCAGGAGCTCGGCTGGGGCACCCCGCAAGACGGATGGCGCCGCGTCGCCCGGGCGGCCAGGACTTTCCGCGACCTAGATTCCACGCTGATCGGCGCAGTAGAAAGGCTCATCGATTTCGTGACTGTTCCGGCGGAGTACTGAACTAACAATTAGGCTCTTATACATGGGTCCGATCATTTGGTTAATCGCAGCCGGATTATTATTCCTCGGCGAGCTTCTGGTAGCCGACATGTCCTTGTTGATGCTGGGCACCGCGGCGGCTATTACCGCCGGCGTATCGGTGATGGATATTCCCGTGTGGGCCGAGATCCTGGTGTTTGGTGTAGCTTCCGTCGCACTGATCTTGGCCATCCGCCCCATGCTGCGCAGACGGCTGCTTAAGAACAGCCAAGAACGAAAGTTCGACGATTCCGAGCTGACAGGCAAGCGCGCAGAGGTTATCGAACCCGTCTCCGACCAAGCTCAAAGCGGTGGCATGGTGCGAGTCGCCGGCGAGCTGTGGTCCGCCCGTTCCGCCAACCCCGGGGACAAGTACTCCGCGGGGGAGTCGGTACAGGTGCTAAGCATCGACGGCACGACGGCGGTCGTGTGGAAAAACAAATAGTAGTAAGGACTCTTAGAGAATGAACTTCACAATATTCCTGGTGATCCTTCTGGTCATCATCGCAACGATAATCATCAAGATGGTTGCCCTGATCCCGCAGGGTGAAGCTGCGGTCATCGAACGCTTGGGTACCTATACCCGCACTGTTTCTGGTGGTTTGACGCTGCTAGTTCCCTTCGTCGACCGTATCCGCGACAAAGTCGATACCCGTGAGCAGGTCGTGAGCTTCCCACCTCAGGCCGTTATTACCCAGGACAACTTGACGGTCGCCATCGACACGGTGGTGACCTTCCAGATCAACGACCCTGCACGCGCGATCTACGGAGTGAACAACTACATCGTGGGTGTGGAGCAGATCTCTGTCGCCACGCTACGCGACGTTGTCGGTGGTATGACGCTGGAAGAAACCCTGACTTCCCGGGAAATCATTAACCGTCGCCTCCGTGGCGAGCTGGACGCTGCCACCACCAAGTGGGGTCTGCGTATTTCCCGCGTGGAACTGAAGGCCATCGATCCGCCGGCATCCATCCAGCAGTCGATGGAGATGCAGATGAAGGCCGACCGTGAAAAGCGCGCGATGATCCTCACGGCAGAAGGCCGCCGCGAGTCCGATATCAAGACCGCCGAGGGTGAAAAGCAGGCCCGCATCCTCTCGGCAGAAGGTGAGAAGCACGCACACATCCTGGCCGCAGAAGCCGAGCGTCAGGCCGCAATTCTGCGCGCCGAAGGTAACCGTGCCGCCAAGTACATCGAAGCGCAGGGTGAGGCGAAGGCCATCCAGAAGGTCAACGCAGCCATCAAGTCTGCACAGGTCACCCCGGAGGTACTGGCCTACCAGTATCTGGAGAAGCTGCCGGAAATGGCCAAGGGCTCTGCAAACAAGACCTGGATGATCCCGATGCAGTTCGGCGACTCGCTAGAGCAGTTCGCCAAGGCCCTGGCCAAGAAGGACGAGGAAGGCGTGTTCCGCTACGAGCCGAAGCCGGTGGACGAGGCCACCCGCGAACAGGCCAACGAATCCAGTTCCGCCGACTGGTTCAGCACCGCGTCCTCTCCGGAGATTGCCGAGGCCGTCGCCGCCGCCAACGCCGTGGCCAACAAGCCGGTGGACGAAACGCCGGAACAGCCGGTCAATGAGAACAACCCGTATAACCAGGGTTAATCCCGCAGCTGATCCGCCCTGGCCAACATATGCACGGCCAGGGTCCACCCGGCCTGCTCCGCGTGCCAGCCAGCTGCTGCCAGGCGCTGGCTCATCGCCTGCTTGCTGATTCCCACGATCTCCGCGGCCTCGGCCTGCAAGTGACCCGCGCGCAGTAGGGCAGTGGCCTCCCGCCCTTCCTTCGTACGGCGCGCCAGCACATGCGCCAGCAGTGTGAAAGCCGCCGCAATGTCTTGAGCTACCTCCGCCGCCAGTCCCGGCGCAATAACGCCGCCTGGTCCGGGCTTCTCGATTCGCACCGACACCGCCCCCGCACGCTGCGACCGGGCGACCGCGCGCGTGGCCGCGCCGATAGCTTCTTCCGTGGAAGACGGGGCGTCCCCCTCAAGATCCGCAACCACCGTGCCAATGCCGAGCGCGAAGTCACCCGCTTGCAGCAGCGACAACACCAGTCCGCCGGCCTCGTCGGGGCCGGGAGCGATACACACGAATTCCTCGATGCCCTTCATCTCCACAGAGTCGACCATCGACGATTGCTCGAGTGCCGCGGCAACGTCGCGCACGTACTCTCCACGACGCTGAGAACGGCCCCTATATGCGGCATACACGGCAAACATAGGTATTAACTTACTTCATTGACTTTGCTGAGCTGACGCCAGAGTCGGATCTCATTGGCCGCCAGTGCGAAGCCGATGCACACCACCACAACGCTGAAGAGCAAGACCCACGGCTGGCCTCCCGTGGCCAGCGCGTCGGAAGCCATGGCGGTCGCTATTGTGTTCGGCGCGGAGCCAAGCACGGTAGCCGCGACATAGGGTACGAAAGGGATGTGGCTGAGCCCGCAGGCGTAGTTCAACAGGGAGAAGGGGATCGCGGGGACCATACGCAGCCCCAGCACGGCGATCCACCCGCGCTCCGAGATTCTTTCCTGCAGCAGCTGAATGCGCTTATCGTTGCGTGTCTTCTTTTCCACCCACGAGCCACCCACGGCACGCACCAGCACCAGGGACAGCGCCCCCGAAGCGCCCACGCCTATCAACGCAAGGGCAGATCCCAGCAGCGGGCCGAACATCACTCCCGCCGCAATGGTCCAGATGGTTCGGGGCAGGGGTAGCTGCGTAAACCCGATCATAAGCGCGAGGTAAGTCAGTGGGGCCCATGCGCCGGTGGAGTCTACCCAGGATCGGATGTCACTCACCGCTGGCTTGGGCACAAAACAAACGAAAGCGACCAGCAGGATCGGAACTGCAACGCTGAGGAATCGATACCTCAGCTTCAACCCCCACCACGTGCTGAATGCACGGGCAACAAAGCGTGGGATCTTCATGTTGTGTCCGGAGGGGGACTTGAACCCCCACGTCCGTTAATAGGACACTAGCACCTCAAGCTAGCGCGTCTGCCATTCCGCCACCCGGACAAGGTAAGGCGCGCACCACATGCGTGGTGGCAACTGAGGCCACTTTAATGCCAAGGCGGGGATTTACACAAATACCCAGGTCACACCCAGGTAGTTGTGCCAGCATAAGCACTTTAGTGCGGTGGGGAAACACTTTGACTAGCGTGGTGCTATGTCCGAAAACAATGCACAACACCAGCCCACTTACATCGACGATCGCTTCCCCGGGCCCGACCCCTACGCGCCACTGACGGATCTGCCTCCGCTAGAGGTCACCAGCGAAACTTTCGCCGACGGCGATCGCCTGCCAGAGGATCAGCTGGGCGGCAACGATGTATCGCCTCAGCTGAGCTGGTCTCCGGGTCCGGAGGGCACCAAGACGTACGCGGTTACCTGTTTTGATCCGGACGCCCCTACGGCCAGCGGCTACTGGCACTGGGCAGTCTTTAACATTCCCGCCGATGTAACCTCCCTGCCACTCGGCGCGGGCAACGAAGATCTCAGCGGCCTGCCCGAGGGTGCGGTGGCGCTGCGTGGAGATAGCCGCTCCTGGGGCTACTACGGCGCGAACCCGCCGGCCGGCCACGGCCCACACCGCTACCTGTTCGCGGTGCACGCGGTGGGCGAGGAGCTGGAGATCGGCGACCGCCAGACCCCCACCGTCCTGGGCTTTAACCTGAATTTCAAGGCCACCGCCCGTGGCATCATCTGGGGTTGGGCGGAGAACTAGCTCTCAATCCACGGCAACCCGCTGCCCACGGCCTGCGAAATATTCTGCAGGCCGTGGGCTTTCACCTGCGCGGCCAGCCCTTGGTGGATCTCTCGGATCCAGTCCGGGCCGCCGTAGATGAAGGGGGTGTAGCCCTGGATCAGGCTGGCCCCGGCGCAAATCCGCTCCCATGCCGCGCGTGGGGAGTCGATTCCGCCCACTCCGATCAAAACCAGCTTGCCGTCGGCGCGGGCAGCCAGGCGACGCAGCACCTCCAACGCCCGGGCGGCGACAGGCGCACCAGAGATTCCACCGGCGCCCATGGCAGTCACCTCATGTGCTGGGGTATTCAGCCCCTCCCGGCTGATGGTGGTGTTCGTCGCGATCAGGCCGGTCACCCCCATGTCGATGGCCAGGTCGCAGACCTTGTCGATGTCTTCGTCGCTGAGGTCCGGCGCGATCTTCACGAACAGTGGCTTGGAGCTTTCCTCCTGCACCGCGCGGATGATCGGCCGCAGCGATTCCACCGCTTGCAGGTCGCGTAGCCCGGGCGTGTTGGGGGAGGAGACGTTGATCACCAGGTAGTCGGCAACGTCGCCGATGGCTTTGGTGGACTCTCGGTAGTCCCTATCGGCAATATCCGCCGCGACGATCTTGGACTTGCCCAGGTTCGCGCCCACCGGGATGTCGGTATTGCGCTTGCGCAGTCGCATGGCCGCCGCGCGCGAGCCCTCATTGTTGAATCCCATGCGGTTGAGGATCGCCTTGTCCTGCGGAAGGCGGAACAGTCGCGGTGTGGGGTTACCCGGCTGCGCCAGTGCAGTCACCGTGCCGATCTCGGCGAAACCGAAGCCGATGGGACCCCAGGCGTCCACCTCCTTGGCATCCTTGTCGAAGCCCGCGGCGAGCCCCAGCGGGCGGGGGAAGGTCAGCCCTGCGATCTGCTGGCTCAGCACCTCGTCGTGTACGACCAGCGCGCCATCCAGTGCAGACAGCGCCGCGCGCGAGCCCGCCACCTGCTGCAGCCCCTGGGACATCAGCCCGTGGATATGCTCCGGGCGCAGGGTAAACATTCCCTTTAGCGCTACCTGGTACGCGCCGTGGCGAATCTTTTTCAACATTCTTGCTCCCTTATTTCGATCCCGCTGTGTTAGTCGGCTGTGTTAGTCGTTAGTCCCGCTTCACGGGGTAGTCTTCCGCGGGCTTGTCCTTCATCGATGCGATGTCCTTGTCCACGCTGTCGGCGCTGTAGACGTTGACCTTTCCATCCTCCGTCACCAGCACTAGGGCACCATTGGCTGCGTCGCACACCCAGCGCAGCTTGCCGGGCACCTCCGTGTGCGCAGCCTTTACCGGCGCGCCCGAGTCGATGCGGTAGGCCTCCAGGCTGTTCGCGGCGGTCGAGGCCACCCACGCCAGCTTCCGCTTCGCATCCCACGTCACGCCCCAGGGCGAATCCTCGGTCGGCGCTGCCTGGTGCAGGCGCACCACGTCGTTCATGGTGTAGATCAACATCTGCCCCTGGCGGGCGTCGCTGGCTACGACCACGCCGTCGTCCCCACGGCCAGAGGCAACCTGCCCCACACCCTGGCCAATACGCAACGCGGCGTTCAGCGAACCATCGTTGACGTTGACGTCGCTGATGCTGGTCTGTCCCCGGTCGATCAACGCTGCACGCTGATCGCGATCCCGGGGCTTGACTAGCACGGCCTGGTCCAGGCTGCGGCTCACGATCTCGCTGCCAGTCTCCTTGCCATCCTTGTCGTAGAAGCGGGCTTTATCCTCACCCGCCTTGCCCAGCACGGCCTTGCCATTATCCAAGAAGGTCACGGTGGTCACCTTGCCCTCGACGTCCAGGCGACGAGTTTCCTTGCCGTCCGTCCCCAGCTCAATAGCCTTGTCCTGGCAGGCCACCGCCACACCCTGAGCTGTGGTGGTAATGCTGTCGCAGGAATCGTCGATGTCTACCTGGCGTGGCTTGTCTTTGGGATTAGTGGCGTCAATAAAGTGCACCTTGCCCTGGGTAAGCACCGCAACCAGATTGGCGCCCGGCGCGTTCTCGTCGGCGGACAGCCCCACGCGCGCGGCTCCCAACGCGGGCTTGCCCAGGTCGAGCTGTTCGCCCGGCCCCTGCGACGAGGTGGGGGAATCCTTGGGCTGAGCCGGATCGCCGGCCACGGGCCCGTCGTTGGGGGAATCATCGGATCCACAGGCGGACAAAGCCCCTACGGCCAGGCCAGCCGCGACGATGCAGGAAAGAGTACGACTAAAGCGATTGACGTGCACGTTCACAAGCCCTAACGCTACCAGCCCGGCCATGTCACACCCGCAAGGCGGGGCGGAAGGACTAGGCTTTGTGCCCATGACTACAGACATGACTTGGGCGCAGACGATTATCCTGTCCCTAATCCAGGGCTTGACGGAGTTCCTCCCCGTATCTTCGTCCGGCCACCTGCGCATCTTCTCCACCCTGTTGTGGGGCGAGGATGCCGGTGCATCGTTCACGGCCGTTATCCAGCTGGGCACGGAGCTGGCGGTGCTGGTGTTCTTCGCTAAGGACATCTGGAACATTGCCAGCGCTTGGTGCCGTGGCGTGTGGGAAGGCCTCACCGACCTGACTGGTAAGCACGGCCGCCGCGTGCACCGGGATCGCTTCGATTACCGCATGGGTTGGATGGTTATCGTCGGCACGGTGCCCGTCGCCGTCCTGGGCTACCTGGGTAAGGACCTAATCCGCGATAACCTGCGCAACCTCTGGATCACCGCCACCATGCTGGTGCTGTTCTCCTTCGTCTTCATCCTCGCTGAGCGCATGGGCCGCCGCGAGCGCAGCTTCGACCAGCTGACCATGCGCGATTCGGTGATCATGGGCTTTGCTCAGTGCCTGGCGCTGATCCCGGGAGTCTCCCGCTCCGGAGGCACGGTCTCGGCCGGTCTGTTCCTCAACCTAGATCGCGAGGTCGCCACCCGTTACTCGTTCCTGCTCGCCATCCCTGCGGTGCTGGCCTCGGGGCTTTTCTCTCTTCCGGACGCCTTTAGCCCCGAAGCCGGTCAGGCCGCCTCGGGCGCCCAGTTGTTCGTGGGTACGGCAATTGCCTTTGCCGTGGGCTATGCGTCGATTGCCTGGTTGCTAAAGTTCGTGGCCAACCACTCCTTCGCCTGGTTCGCGCTGTGGCGCATCCCGCTAGGCCTGGCGGTCATGGGCCTACTCGCATTCGGAGTACTGCAGGCTTAGAATCTGAACCCATGCACTCTTGGCCCGAACCGGAAGTCCCTCAGCTGCCGGGTGAAGCTCCGCAGCTTCGCCTGTACGACACCGCCGATGACGCGCTGAAGCCCGTCGACCTTGCGGGAGACGAAGTGGGGATGTACGTCTGCGGCATCACCCCCTACGATTCGACGCACCTGGGCCACGCCGCTACCTACCTGACGTTCGACCTGATCCACCGCTACCTGCGTTCGGCAGGTGTGGGCGTGCACTATGTGCAGAACATCACGGACGTCGACGACCCGCTGTTCGAACGCGCCCAGCGCGACGGGGTGGACTGGCAGGATCTGGGCAGTAGCCAGATCGACCTTTTCCGCTCCGACATGGAGGACCTGGCGGTGATCCCGCCGCGCGAGTACGTCGGGGCAATGGAGTCCATCGAAGAGGTCATCGAGATGGTGAGCACACTGCTGGACGTCGGCGCCGCCTACCAACTGGAAGGCGACGAATACCCGGATATCTACGCCGACCACACCTTCCTGCCCCAATTCGGCTACGAGTCCCGCTATACCGAGCAGGAAATGGCCAAGTTCTTCGCCGAACGTGGCGGAGACCCCGAGCGCCCCGACAAGCGCCACACCCTGGACGCACTGCTGTGGCGGGCCCACCGCGACGGCGAGCCGAAGTGGGAATCCCCGTTCGGCCCCGGCCGTCCCGGCTGGCATATCGAGTGCTCGGCCATTGCCGTCAACCGCCTGGGCGCGCCCTTCGCAATCCAGGGTGGCGGCAGCGACCTGCGCTTCCCACACCACGAATTCTCCGCCACCCACGCCGAGGCCGCCCACGGGGTGGATCGCATGGCGCAACACTATGTGCACACCGGCATGATTGGCCTGGATGGCACGAAGATGAGCAAGTCCCTGGGCAACCTGGTGTTCGTCTCCAAACTCACGGCCGCCGGCCATGAGCCGTCCGCCATCCGATTGGGCGTGTACGCAGGCCACTACCGCCAGGACCGCGACTGGGCCGATGAGGTGCTGGCCGCGGCCGAGCAGCGCCTAGCCAACTGGCGGGACGCCCTGGCTGCCGGTGGCACCACCGTCGAACAGGCCCGGGAGCTCATCACCACGGTCCGCGGCCACCTGGCCTGTGACCTCGACACACCCAGCGCCTTGAAGGCAATCGACCACTGGGCTGCGGCCACCGAACCTGGGGCTGCGGGGGAGGAGGCTGCGGCGTCCGAAATAAAAACCGCAATCGATGCGCTGTTGGGCGTGCGCCTCTAGCTTCCACAGGGCAGACTGTGTTCTATGAGCACCACACAGCTAAGTACAGCCACCGCTGATGCCCGCGACGAGTTCCTCGACAACCTACGCCAGATGGCGACAGGCAGCTACCTGCGCGACGAGGATCGAGAGTTCTGGGAGGCCCCCTACCCGGAGTCCGCAGTAGACGAAGCACAGCAGATCGTCGACGGTATGCTGCAGGCCGCCCAGACCGTAGCAGCCGGCGACGAGGCGGAGCTAAAGAAGATCGCCGCTACGCTCAACCTGCAGAACAGCGACGAGAGCGCGGACGAGCAGCCCAACGCCACCACCCTCGCCGTCACCGCCGTCGTCATCCAGCACGTCACGAAGCTCAAGGAGCTGTCCGCCCGTCACGAGGACGCGCTGCTGGAAGACGAGGAAATCAAGGATCTGCTGGCGCTGGTAGAAAAGCTGGCCGTGGACCTGGACGCCGACGATATGTTCGTGACCAGCCAGGCCGAGGCCGTCTGCGAAGCCTAGCGCGGCGCCAGCATAATTCCCTGGTTGCAGGTGCCGATGAGGCCCTGTTCGTCGTAAATCCGGGTGACCGTCGTGCCGATGCCGTCGGTGCCGTAGTTCGCCTCGGCGGATAGTCCCAGCCACTCGCCTCGCATCTCGTGGTGCAGGTAGACCGTGGTATCTACGTTCATGTACGTCCACTTGTCCGTGTCCAGCAGGTTGTTCAGGCCGTTGGCGATGTCCACGGTCTTCATCAGGCGCACCCAGTTGGAATCTTCCTTCCCCTCGACTGCGGGGAGGTCGGTGCGCGACCAGTAGATCGCCGGGTTGCGCTTCTCCGCGACCTCCAGCTGGTGCTGTTCCAGGTGAGCCTTACGGGCGTCAATAGAGTCGATATAGCCGCTGGCCCAGCGTTCCAAGAAGTCCGTGCCGTCCTCCGCACCGACCGGCCCTGGCATGGGCTCGCCGACGGTGCGCTCGATATCCTGAGTATCTCCGCGGCGGATCCACCAGCCGGAACCGCGGACGAACTCGCGGCCGGATTCGTCGGTGACGACGGCCTCCAGGAAGCTGATGCGCTTGCCGGGGCGCACCACCCGCGCGTGGGTGCGCAGCTCGCTGAGAGGCACCGCCCCCAGAATCTCGACGGTCATGCGGCTGAAACGACCCTCTTCCAGCGACATGCCCGCGTCCCGGGCGCCGTCCTCCAGCACCGTCGCAATCAGCGCGGCGGGCGGCGAACCGTGCTGGAATCCCGGCCCCCAAGGGCTTTCGGTGTGCTGGGTCGGGTGGTAGTTGCGGTAGATGTGGCCGCCTTCTTCCGTGACCTTGCCGGGGATAAAGTACGCCGATTGCTCGTTCATTGCTTTCCTTTCCAAAATGTGGGCTACATCACTTACTACCACATACGCCCGGGGGCTGGTCGCACGTTTGTCCTAAACTGAACGACATCATGAAAGCAATACTTTGGGACATGGACGGCACCCTGGTCGATACCGAACCACTGTGGGGGATCGCAACCTTCGAAATGGGCGAAAAGATGGGGCGCCCGCTGACCCCGGAGGTCCGCGAAAAGACCGTCGGCGCCACGACCCCCACGACCGTCGAGATCTGCGCGGCGCATGCGGGTTTGGATCTTGATGACGCCGCCAAGGCTGCATGGCTCGACTTCATGTACACGCGCGTAGGGGAGCTCCTTGCACGGGAGTTGGAATTCCGCCCCGGGATCAGGGAGATCCTGCACGAGGCCAAGGCCGCTGGGTTCCCCATGGCGCTGGTTACCAACACCAACCGCGCACTGACGGAGCTGTCCTTGGATTCCATCGGCCGGGAGTTCTTCGACTTCACGTTGTGTGGCGATGAGGTTCCCAATGGCAAGCCCGCCCCGGATATCTACGCCACTGCGGCAGCCCGCTTCGGCTTCGCACCCGTCGACTGTCTGGTGGTGGAGGATTCCACGACCGGTATGACGGCTGCCCGCGACGCGGGCTGCCGCGTGCTGGGCGCGCCCACCGACCCGCACACCGCGATCCCCACCGGGGTGCAGACCCTGGCCGAGCTGCGCGGGGGAGCCCAGGATCTGGGTGGCTTCGCACTGGAGGATCTGCGCCAGATCCACGCAGACTTGGGGCACACAGCACCGGCCAGTGTGCGATCTGCCACAATGGAAGACGTGAACGAACAAGAACTTAAGACCTTCGAATCTCTCTTCGCCGAGCTGTCCTCCCGCGCCAAGGAGCGCCCGGAAGGTTCCGGCACGGTTAAGGCCTTGGATGCGGGCGTGCATTTCCAGGGCAAGAAGATTGTCGAAGAGGCCGGCGAGGTGTGGCTGGCCGCGGAGTACGAATCCGACGAGGAGCTCGCCGAGGAAATCTCCCAGCTTCTGTACTGGCTGCAGGTCGTCATGGTCGGCCGTGGCCTCACCCCCGAAGACGTTTACAAGTTCCTCTAAATAAGAAAGGCAATCGTAAATCATGCTGCGCGTCGCAGTGCCCAACAAGGGCTCCCTGTCTGAGAAGGCCACGTCGATCCTCAAGGAGGCCGGCTACGCCACCCGTGGTGACTCGAAATCCCTGACGATTGCCGACGAGGATAACGGGGTGGAGTTCTACTTCCTGCGCCCCAAGGACATCGCGATCTACATTGCCTCCGGCCACCTGGATATCGGCATCACCGGGCGCGACCTGGCGGCGGATACCCGCGAAGAGGTCGACGAGTTGCTGCCGCTGGGCTTTGGTGCTTCCACGTTCCGCTACGCCGCCCCGCAGGACGAGGAGTGGACGGTGGAGCAGCTGGACGGCAAGCGCATCGCCACCAGCTACCCGAATCTGGTTCGCAAGGATCTTGCCGCCCGTGGCCTGGAGGCTCAGGTGATCCGCCTAGACGGCGCGGTGGAGATTTCCATCCGCCTGGGTGTGGCCGATGTCATCGCCGACGTCGTCTCCACCGGCCGTACTCTGCGACAGCAGGGCCTGAAGCCCTTCGGCGAACCCCTGTGTGTCTCCGAGGCCGTCATCGTCGGCCGCAAGGATGCGGAGGTCACGGCGGAGCAGCGCGTGCTGATTAACCGCATCCAGGGCATCCTGCACGCACACAACTACGTGATGCTGGATTACAACATCGCGCGTGCCAACCTGGACAAGGTCACGGCCATCACGCCGGGGCTCTCCGCGCCCACCGTGTCCCCGCTGGCCAATGACAGCTGGGTTGCGGTTCGCGCCATGGTGCCAAAGACGCAGGCCAATTCGCTGATGGACGAGCTGTCCGCCCTCGGCGCAGAAGCGATTCTTGCTACCGATATACGCATTGCTCGCATCTAGTCACTAATTCGTTAGGGTGGGGTATACATTGCAACCCCTAAATACCCAAGGATGTTTTGTGACTGATCAACCCATTCCCTCAGCAGCAGCGGCAGAAGTTTATGGCGATAAGGTCGTCAACTCGACCGACATCATCACGTCAGCTGAAACACACTCCCAGCTGGCGCGCGCCGCGAAAAGCTTCCGCACCGAGGAAGACCTGTTGGGCACGATGGAGGTTCCGGACCATGCCTACTATGGCGTCCACACCCTCCGCGCCGTGGATAACTTCCAGGTCTCGCGCACGACCATCAACCAGATCCCGGAGTTCATCCGCGGAATGGTAATGGTCAAGAAGGCCACCGCCATCGCCAACAACGAGATCTTCGCGCTGCCGGATGAAAAGGCAGAAGCGATCATCTGGGCCTGCGACCAGGTGCTGGAAGAGCACCGGTGCATGGATCAGTTCCCGATCGACGTGTTCCAGGGTGGTGCGGGCACCAGTGTGAACATGAACACCAACGAGGTGATCGCCAACCTCGCACTGGAGTACCTGGGCCACCCGAAGGGCTCCTACGACATCATCAACCCCAACGATGACGTCAACATGTCCCAGTCCACCAACGACGCATACCCCACGGGCTTCCGCCTGGGTCTGCACTTCGCGATCGACCAGCTAATCAAGCACCTCGACGCGCTGGAGCGCGCCTTCCTGGCCAAGGGCCAGGAGTTCCGCAACATCCTAAAGATGGGCCGCACCCAACTACAGGACGCGGTTCCGATGTCCCTGGGCCAGGAGTTCCGCGCCTTCGGCTACAACATCGCCGAGGAGCGCCTGCAGCTCGAACGTTCCCAGGCACAGCTGCGCGAAATGAACCTGGGCGCCACCGCCATCGGTACGGGAGTGAACACGCCTCCCGGCTACCAGAACGCGGTCATCCGCGCCCTCAGCGATGTCAGTGGATTGAAGATCGAACCGGCCCGCGACCTCATCGAGGCCACCAGCGATACCGGCGCGTACGTCAACGCTCACGCGGCGGTGAAGCGTGTGGCAATGAAGCTGTCGAAGATCTGTAACGACCTGCGCCTGCTGTCCTCTGGTCCGCGCGCGGGTCTGAACGAGATCAACCTGCCGGAGCGCCAGGCGGGTTCGTCGATCATGCCTGCCAAGGTCAACCCCGTGATCCCCGAGGTCGTCAACCAGATCTGCTTTAAGGTCTTCGGCAACGACCAGACGGTCTCCATGGCGGCGGAGGCCGGCCAGCTGCAGCTCAACGTCATGGAGCCGGTCATCGCCCAGTGTGTGTTCGAATCCGTCCGCTTCCTGGCTCGTGCCTGCACCACACTGCGCACCCTGTGCGTCGTGGACATCACTGCCAACGCCGATGTGTGCCGCAAGTATGTGGAGGATTCCATTGGCATCATCACCTACCTCAACCCGCTGATCGGTCACCACAACGGTGACCTGGTGGGTAAGGAGGCCGCCCGCACCGGCCGATCCGTCCGCGAGCTCGTGCTGGAAAAGGGCCTGTTGGACGAGAAGACCCTCGACGAGGTCCTCAGCCCCGAGAACCTGTTGAACCCGAAGTTCCAGGGCAAGCTGTACACCGACTACAGCGAAGAGGAAACCTCCCAGGGATAATCCGGCGGGGTGCCACCGAAGGCAGGGCACAGATCCTGGAAGTGGCACCATCCGCATAGCTTCGTCGTGCGCGGCTGGAAGTTTCCGCTGCGCACATCCGCCTGAATGCGCCCCCATAGCTCGCCGAGCTCCCGCTCGAAGGCGACCAGCTCGGCAGCGGTTGGGCTCAGCACCATATCGTCGCTGACCTTCAAGTACATCAACCGCAGCTGGGTCGGCAGCTCGCCGGTCATGCGCCACCACACCAGGGCGTAGAACATCATCTGGAAACGGGCCGAGTCGGCGAAGCGAGGGGCGGGTTTCTTTCCCGTCTTATAGTCCACCACGCGCACCTGCCCGGTCTCCGCTATGTCCACTCGGTCGATGAATCCCCGCACCGGCACATCATTGGGCAGCGTTAGATTCACGAATTGTTCGCACTCGTGGGCGTCAAAACCCTCCGGATTTTCCATCTGGAAGTAGCCCTTCACCAGCTCCCGGGCCTCCTCCCAGAACGCCAGGGTAGATTCCTCCGGCACCAGCTCAGCCAGCTCCGCTTCCGTAGCCAGCATCTTTTCCCACTCCGGGCGGATCATCTTCACCGCCGCCGGGTAGGTGCGCTGCCCGCGCGGTAGCTTGTGTAGGTTCTCCAGCACCGCATGTACCAGCGTGCCTTTGACCTGTGCGACCGTCTTCGGCTCCTCCAATTTGTCGATGGCCCGAAAGCGGTACAGCAGCGGGCACTGCTTGTAGTCGTTGGCGCGGGAAGGAGACAGGGCTAGTTTCTTACTCACCCCGCCCAGCCTAGTAAAGTGGTGCAGATCCCTTAAAGCAGGAAGGAAGACCACATGGCATATTCCGGCCGTTTCACCGAAGGCGACCGCGTGCAGCTCACAGACGCCAAGCGCAGGCACTTCACCATCACCCTGGCCAAGGGCGAGAGCTTCTTTACCCACAAGGGCGAGATCCGCCACGACGACATCATCGGCCAGCACGAAGGCACCGTGGTGAAGTCCTCCGGCGCGGGCGAATACCTGTGCTTCCGCCACCTGCTGGTCGACCACGTGTTGTCCATGCCCCGCGGCGCTGCGGTCATCTACCCGAAGGATGCCGCCCAAATCCTCGTGGAAGGCGATATCTTCCCCGGCGCCACCGTGCTGGAAGCCGGCGCCGGCTCCGGCGCAATGAGCACCTGGCTGCTGCGCGCCGTCGGCCCGACCGGCAAGGTCATCAGCTATGAAATCCGCGAAGATCACCTGGTCTACGCCAAGGACAACGTGGAGGACTACTTCGGCGGTCACCCCGACAACTGGGACCTGCGCCTCGGCGACCTGAAGGCCGTCACCAAGGAGGACGTCGGGGAAGTCGACCGCGTGCTGCTGGACATGCTGGAGCCCTGGGAGATGCTGGATACCGTCAAGGACGTGCTGATCCCGGGTGGCGTGTTCATGACCTACGTCGCCACCGTGCCGCAACTGATGAAGGTCATGGAAGGCATCCGCGAAACCGGTTGCTTCACCGAACCCAAGGCGTGGGAATCCCTCGTTCGCGAGTGGAAGGTCGACGGCCTGGCCACCCGCCCCGAACACCGGATGAATGCGCACACGGCATTTCTGATCCTGGCGCGCAGGCTGGCTGATGGCGTCACCGCACCTCGACCGCAACGCCGCGCACGCCGTTAGTAGACTGGTCAGTATGACCGAGAACACAGCAGCGGAAGGACCGAAGACCCTACGCGAGTTGCAGATCGCAAACCGGCAACTCGGCGCGCGCAACGCGAAGCTCGTGGAGCTGCTGCAGGCCAGCCGCGCGAAGCTGGAGGAGATCAACGGTCGTCTGGAAGCGCTCGCGGAACCGCCCAGCACCTACGGCACGTTGCTGCAGGCCAACCGGGATTTCACCGCGGAGGTATTTACGGCCGGCCGCCGGATGCGCCTGATGGTTTCTCCACATGTTCCGCAGCACGAACTCGTCCCCGGCGCGATGGTGCGCCTGGGGGAGGGGCAGCAGGTCGTGGAGGTCACCGGCCAGCCGGACTTCGGCGACATCGCGCAGGTTGTGGAGGTCACCGGGGATCGATTGATCATCGCCGACAAGGTGGGCGAGGAGTACGTGGTCAAGGCCGCCGCGGACCTGGTCGGCAACGTGGTCACCGGCGATTCCGTCATTGTGGACCGCAAGTCCGGATGGGCTTTCGAGGCCGTACCCCGCGCGGAAACGAACAACCTCATCCTGGAGGAAGTCCCGGACGTCACCTACGACGACATCGGTGGCCTTGGCCAGCAGATCACCCAGATCCGCGACGCGGTCGAGCTGCCCTTCCTGCACCCCGAGATCTACACACGCTATGGCCTACGTCCGCCGAAGGGCGTGCTGCTCTACGGCCCGCCCGGCAACGGCAAGACCCTCATCGCGAAGGCTGTGGCGAACTCCCTGGCGCAGTCGGATTCCCCGTACTTCCTCAACATCAAGGGCCCCGAGCTGCTGAACAAGTTCGTGGGCGAGACCGAGCGCCAGATCCGCGCGATCTTCGAGCAGGCCCGCCGCGTGGCCAGCTCGGGCCGCCCTGTCATCGTCTTCTTCGACGAGATGGAGGCGCTGTTCCGCACCCGTGGCACGGGCGTCAGCTCCGACATGGAGTCGACGGTCGTCCCGCAGCTGCTCGCCGAGCTCGACGGTGTGGAGGCCGCAGGCAACGTCATTATCATCGGTGCCTCGAACCGCGAGGAGCTCATCGACCCGGCCATCCTGCGCCCCGGTCGCCTCGACGTTAAAATCCGCATTGCCCGACCCGACGCGGCCGGTGCGGAGGCCATCTTGTCGAAGCACCTCGTTGCTTCTCTTCCTATTGACGCCGACTTTTCCGCCACCGCCGGTTCCAGCGACGCAGCAGCGGCGGCCCTGCGGCAGAGCATTGTCGACGAGCTCTTTGCCCGGGACGAGGCGCACCGTTACGTCACGCTCCACTATGCCGACGGCAGCCACGAGGACCTGTACTGGGCGGACTTCGTTTCCGGCGCGATGCTGGCGAACATCGTGGATCGGGCGAAGACCTTGGCCATCAAGGATGCGCTGCACAACGGCGCAAACGGTACAGACGGCCTGCGCCCGGATCACGTCTCCGCGGCGGTGCTTGCCGAGGTGGCGGATTCCGAGGACCTGCCGGATACCACCAATCCCGCGGAGTGGGCGCGCATCTACGGCCATGGCACGAAGCGCGTCGTGGACATCGACGTGCACAAGGTCTAGGAGGGAAGAATCTTGTTTGGCCCGCACATCATTGGCTCGGAGACGGAATACGGCATCGTCGCGGTGAACGACCCGGCTGCCAGCCCGATCCTCACCTCCACCCAGGCTGTCATTGCCTACGCAGAGCACAGCGGCCAGGGAGTCAATCGTCGCACCCGGTGGGACTATGAAAACGAATCCCCCCTGCGCGACATCCGCGGCTTCGACCTGCGCCGCTATCGCCGGGGGAGCGCACCGGTACTGGATCCGAACGCCCTCGGCGCGGCGAACGTCATCACGGCCAACGGTGCGCGTTTCTACGTCGACCACGCGCACCCGGAGTACTCCGCACCGGAGACCACGACCGCCCACGATGCGGTGGTGTGGGATCGGGCGGGGGACATCATCATGCACCGCGCAGCCGAGGCCGCCGAGCCGGAGCTGAAGATCTACAAGAACAACGTCGACGGCAAGGGCGCCAGCTACGGCGCGCACGAGAACTACCTGTACCCCCGGGACTTGAACGTTGAGGACGTGCAGGCCGCCCTAATTCCGCACTTCGTCACCCGCCAGGTTTTCTGCGGCGCTGGCCGCATCGGGTTGGGTCCAGCAGGCGAGCAACCAGGATTCCAGATTGCCCAGCGCGCCGACTACATCGAGACCGATATCTCGCTGGAGACCACCCTGAACCGCGGCATCATCAACACCCGCGACGAACCCCACGCCGAGGCCGATAGGTGGCGCCGCCTGCACGTCATCATCGGCGATGCAAACCTCAGCGAGTTCTCCAACTACCTAAAGTTCGGCACCACCTCGCTGGTGCTGGCGGCTGTCGCCGCGGGCGCCTACTACGGCGACCTGCGCCTGCTGGAACCGGTAGCGGACGTCCAGCGCGTCTCCCGCGACCTGGACTGCACCTACCGCCTGCGCTTCTACGGTCAGGTCGAGCGCACGGCGATCGAAACGCAGCGGGAGATCCGCAAGAGGGTCTGGGAGATCCTCGATCTGCGCGGCGACGACCTGGAGGTCTACGAGCTCTGGGGCGAGATCTTGGACGACCTGGAAGCCGACCCGCTGTCCACCGCCGATCGGCTGGACTGGACGGCCAAGCTGCAGCTGATCAACGCCTACCGCGCCCGCGGGCTGGAATGGACCGACCCGCGCCTGGCGTTGGTGGATCTGCAGTACTCGGACATCGACCCGCGCCGCGGGCTGTATCACGCTCTGGTGAACAAGGGCCGGATGCGCACCTTGGTCGACCCGGCGGAGGTAGCGGCAGCGGTGGACGCCCCACCACGGGCCACGCGCGCCTGGCTGCGCGGGCACCTGGTGGCGAACTACTCCGCCGACATCCTCTCGGCGAACTGGGATAACGTGATCGTCGATACCCCCGACGGTGCCGTGCGGATCACCATGGACGACCCCCGCGCGTTCAACCAGCTGGAGCTGCGCGCGCTGTTGGAATCGGGGTCTCGGCCCACCATTGCCGAGCTCGTGGCAGGCTTGAAGGACATCCACCCGGACAAGGTCTCCGGGATTGGCAGAAAGGAAGATTAACCAATGACTCAGGGCGGACAGATCAGCGCCGGCGGCGGTCGGCGCGACGACGACCAACCGCTGGATCAGACGACCGGCGCCGGCACCCAGCAGCTGAACGTCACCGGCACCGACGATCTGCTGGACGAGATTGACGGGCTGTTAGAAAACAACGCCGAGGAGTTCGTCCGCTCCTACGTGCAAAAGGGCGGGCAGTGACCTCCCCAGCTATCCGCCGCCGCATCATGGGCCTGGAGACGGAGTATGGCATCGCCAACATGCAGGATTCCTCCCGTCGCCTGGGACCCGACGAGATCGCCCGCAAGCTCTTCGCCCCCGTCGTGGAGGAGCACCGCAGTTCGAACATCTACACCGAGAACGCCTCGCGCCTCTACTTGGACGTCGGCGCCCACCCGGAGTTCGCCACCGCGGAATGCGATAGCCTGCACCAGCTGATCGCCTATGATCGCTCCGGCGACCTGATGTTCCACGACCTGGCCGACCGCGCCGAGAAAGCCGTCGGCGGCAAGGTCTACCTGCTCAAGAACAACACGGACTCCCTCGGCAATTCCTATGGTTGCCACGAAAACTACCTGGTCAGCCGCGATATTCCCCTCAAAGGGCTCAGCAAGCAGCTGCTGCCTTTCTTGGTCACCCGCCAGCTGATCTGCGGCGCGGGCAAGCTCGCCATCCCGTACCCCGGCGCGCCGAACGAGAACTTCAGCCCGGGCTACACCATGAGCCAGCGCGCCGACCACGTCTGGGAGGGTGTGTCCAGCGCCACGACCCGTTCGCGCCCCATCATCAACACCCGCGACGAGCCGCACGCCGATTCCTCCCTGTACCGCCGCCTGCACGTCATCGTGGGCGATTCGAACATGTCGGAGGTCACCACGGCCCTCAAGGTCGGCTCCACTCTACTGGTGCTGGAGATGATCGAGGCCGGCGTTTCCCTGCCCGACTTCGAGATGGCCAACGAGATTCGCTCTATCCGCGAAATCTCCCGCGACTTCACCGGCCAGGTGGACATCGCTCTGCGCAGCGGGTCGACTGCCACGCCGTTGGAGGTGCAGCGCGCTTTTTATGACGCCGCCTGCGCCTACCTCGCCTCGCGTGAAGACACGGAGCAAGGCACCTCCAACGCGGAGTTAGCCCCCGTGGTGGATCTGTGGGGCCGCGTGTTGGATTGCTTCGACACGGGCGACTTCGCTCCGGTCTCCACGGAGATCGACTGGGTGATCAAGAAGTCCCTCTTGGATCGCATGGCCGCCGCCCGCGGCCTGGATCCCATCGATCCGCGTTTGGCGCAGATCGACCTGATGTATCACGACATCCACCCGGAACGTGGTCTGTTCAATGTGCTGGCCCGGCGCGGGCTGGCCAAGACTCTGCTGGCGCCGGAGGTCATCGAGGAGGCCGTCCGTCACGCCCCGCCGACCACCCGCGCGGCGGTGCGCGGCCGCTTCATCTCCGCGGTGCGTGCGCATCCCGAGCTCTCCTACACTGTGGATTGGATGCGGGTGAAGGTCAACGGCGAGAATGGGGCAGAGGCTCTGCTGGCCGATCCTTTCGCCAACTCCAACGAGGATGTCGACCGCATTATCTCCTCCCTGGAAGCCCGATGAACCGAAATCGCCCCGTCGAAACCCACTGGATGCCCGGCGCCACCCGGCTGTTTAACTTGGTGATCGCACTTCTCAACTCCGACGGTCCGCGCTCCGTCGAATGGGTGCTGGCCAATGTTGATGGCTATCAGCACGACAACGACGATTCCGCCCGCCGCCAGCTCAGCCGCGACCGCCGGGACCTCGCCGCGTTGGGCGTGCATATCGGCGGCACGGACGAACTGAGCCTCGACCCCGCCCAGACTTTCCTTCCCGACATCGAGTTCACCGATGCCGAGGCTGCCGTCATCGCAGCCGCCAGCCACTGGGCCCAGTCCAGCGGCATGCATCACGCCGCCCAGTCCGCGTATGCCAAGCTGGCCGCCGCCGGGATGCAGCACCGCATCTCCACCGGCGAGGTTGCCATTCCCTCCATCCCGGATCACACTGACCTGGATGGCGATTCGTTCGACGCTATCTTCCGCGCCCTCGATAACGGCCTGGTCTTGAGCTTCAACTACTATCCCTCGCTGGTCGATACGCCCCAGGAGCGCCGCCTGGAGCCGTGGGCGTTCGGCGCCCAGGACGGCCTGACCTATGTCACGGGCTTCGACCCCGACCGCGCGGCCCAGCGCACCTTCCGACTGGCGCGCATCGATTCCGTCGTAGCCCTCCCGGAGTTTTCCCAGCACCCCCGCCCGGAAGGCACCCCGCAGCAGCTCATCGCCCAGGGGTTGGAGCACAGCCGCCAGATGGTCATGGCGACCGTGGAGTTCCCGGATGACGGCGCCTGGGAGCTGCGCCGCCTCACCGATGACAACGGCCAAATCGGCCCCGTGGAGCGCACGTGGTTTGTCCGCACCGCGGCCGCCTATGCACCCCACGTCATCGTTACCTCGCCACCGGATCTCGTCGCCGATGTTGTTGCCGTTCTCAAGGAGGCTGTTAAATGACGCCCCTTCGTTCCAACGCCGAGCAGTTCCAGCGCACACTGTCGGTGGTCGCCTGGTTCCGCAATCACCCGGACAGCAGCCTGATGGAGGCTGGGCGCGCCCTTAACCTGTCGACCGCGCAGATCACCCGCGAGCTCGGTCAGGTCAGCATGTGCGGCCTTCCCGGCTATTTCCCGGGATCCCTGGTGGAGGTCACGGTCGACCGCATGCGCGCCACCGTGGAGTTCTCCGCCGGGTTGGATCGCCCAGTGGCGCTCACGCCGATGGAGGCCGGTGTACTGTTGCTGAACCTGGAGGCGTTGCGCTCCACGGCGCCAGCGGAGACGCAGCAGACGATCGACACGGCCAGCGAGAAGATCCAGACCCTCCTGCGCGCGCGACGCGCCCATACCGAAACTTTTACCCCCGAGTTGGCCCCCTCGGAGGCGTCCTTCCTGGATCTGCGCCACAGCCTGGCTGAGGCGATCCGCACGCGCCGTCAAGTCAGCTTCAACTACCAATCCGTCTCCAGCGACACGTTCAGCCCCCGCACCGTAGACCCCGACCACGTGGGCCTGGTCGACGGGGAGTATTACCTGTGGGCGCGGGAAGGTGGCGTCACTAGAAAAACCTTTGCACTGTCCCGCATCGAGGGGCTTGACCTGGGAGAAGAAGGCACAGCCAGCCCGCTCGACGTACCCGAGATCGACCCGCAGGATCCCTTCGGCTTTGCGGGTAGCGACCGGTGGGCTCGCATAGAGCTCGACGAATCACTGCGGTGGATGCTGGAGTACTTCCCGATGTGGGTGGTGGAGGACGAGTCGCGCCTGGTCGTCGACGTGCCCGAAACCGGCCCGTGGCTTCTTAGGTTTTTACTCGGGTTTTCGCACGGAATTCGCGTGCTTGAACCGCTACCATTGTCCGAGAACTTAAAAGCCCTAGCGCGGCGCGGCCTCGAAGCATACGAGGCTCACGGGCTAGGATAGAAAGACCGATTCCAACAACAGAAAGCTCGTGGAAAACAATGCCGAACCTTGGCGTTCCTGAACTAATTATCATCGCTCTGGTCATCTTCCTGCTGTTCGGAGCGACCCGCCTGCCCAACGCGGCACGTTCCCTGGGCCGTTCCATGCGCATCTTCAAATCCGAGATGGACGAGATGAAGACCGATGGCGACAAGAAGGAGCTGGCCGAGAAGAAGGCTCCGACCGCCGAGCAGCAGCAGGCACAGAACCTAGCCCAGCCGCAGGCCCAGCCGAAGACCGAGCAGCAGCCGAACGAGTAAGTGGCTAAGAAGCTAAAGAAGCCCGCCGATGGTTCGATGACCATCGTCGAGCACATCAATGAGCTGCGCAAGCGCGTATTCATTTCCCTGGTTGCCATTTTCATCGGCACGATCATCGGCTACATCTGGTACAACGTCGAGGTCGGCCCGATCGCTTCGCTGGGCGAGGTACTGCGCGGACCGTATTGCAACCTGCCGCCCGAGGCGCGTTTCGGCTCTGAGGCGGGGGAGTGTCGCCTGCTGGCGACCAGCCCGTTCGAGATGTTTATGCTGCGCCTGAAGGTCGGTGCGCTGGCCGGCATGGTGTTTTCCTCTCCCATCTGGCTGGGTCAGATCTGGGCTTATATCACCCCGGGTCTGCACAAGAATGAGAAGCGCTGGACCCTCGGCGTGGGCATTTCCGCCGGCGTGCTGTTCGCCGTTGGTGCGGTGCTGGCTTACTTCGTGCTGGCCTTCGGCCTGGAGTTCCTGCTGACGATCGGTGACGAGGCGCAAATCGCCGCGCTGAACGGCGAGAAGTACTTCAGCTTCGCCATGGCGCTGCTGCTGATTTTCGGCGTGAGCTTCGAGGTGCCGCTGATCACCGTGCTGCTGAATCTGGCGCACGTGGTGAGTTACCAGCAGCTAAAGGAAAAGCGCCGCTTCATCTGGGCCTTCCTGTTCCTCTTCGCCGCGTTCGTCACGCCGGGTCAGGATCCGATCTCTATGGTCATCCTGGCGACCTCCCTGTGCGCGATGATGGAGATCGCCACGCAGATCGCCCGCCTCAACGACAAGCGCCGCAAGAACAACCAGGAGGACTGGCTGGAACTCGACGACGATGACAGTTCCGACATCGCCGCACCGCAGCCCATCCAGCCTGCCACCGCCACGCCCGCCCCGCAGTCCACTAGCGCGGCTCGCCCGATAGCCACGCCGAAACGTCAAGACCCCAAGGCTCAAGACTTCACTCACAGCGATTTCGATGACATCCTTTAGCCCCCAGGTAGAGCGCTTCTGCGCCCAGTACGACTTCCCTCTGGACGATTTCCAGGTCCAGGCGGCCGAAGCCATCGACAGGGGGCAGGGGGTCCTGGTGGCCGCCCCTACGGGCGCAGGCAAAACGATCGTCGGCGAGTTCGCCGTCTTCGCCGCCTTCCACGGCGACGGCACCTGCTTTTACACCACGCCGATCAAGGCCTTGAGCAACCAGAAGTTCCACGACCTGGTGGAGCGCTACGGCGAGGCCAACGTCGGTCTGCTCACCGGCGACATCACCATCAACGGCGACGCACCCATCGTTGTGATGACCACCGAGGTCCTGCGCAACATGATCTACGCCGATTCCGAGCGGCTGGAGACCCTCACGCACGTCGTCATGGATGAGGTGCACTTCCTGGCCGATCGCTCCCGCGGCCCAGTCTGGGAGGAGGCCATCCTCAACCTCGACCCGCGCGTGATCCTCGTGTCCCTGTCCGCCACCGTCTCCAACGTCGAGGAATTCGGCGGCTGGCTTTCCGCCGTCCGCGGCGATACCGAGATCATCGTCACCGAGAAGCGCCCCGTGCCGCTGACGCAGTTTATGATGGTCGGCCGCCAGATTCTGCCCCTATTCGAAGGCTCGGAGCAGCATCTCGGCGCTATCAACCGCAAGGTCGTCGCAGCCGCCGCTAAGGCCGAGGAAACCGGCAAGCGGCGCGGCCCGAAGCGCGTGGACGTGATCCAGCACATGGCCACCGCCGGCATGTTGCCTGCGATTTACTTTATCTTTTCGCGGGTTGGTTGTGACGCCGCCGTTCGCGCCCTCCTGGTCGATCGCGTGGACTACTCATCCCCAGCGGAGAAGGAGGAGATCCTGCGCACCATCGACGCAGGAGTGGCCGACCTGACGGAGGATGACCTGAACGTCCTCGGCTTCCGCCAGTGGCGCCGCGCAGTCTCCCGCGGCTTCGCCGCCCACCACGCCGGCATGCTGCCGGCCTTCCGCCACATCGTGGAGGACCTCTTCGCCCGCGGCCTTCTGAAGGTCTGCTTCGCCACGGAGACCCTGGCGCTGGGCATCAACATGCCCGCCCGCTCGGTGGTGCTGGAGAAGCTGGTGAAGTTCAACGGCGAGACCCACGCCGACCTAACCCCCGGCCAATACACCCAGCTCACGGGTCGCGCGGGCCGCCGCGGCATCGACACGAAGGGCAACGCGGTGGTGTTGTGGAGCCATGGGCTGGATCCTTATGGAGTCGCCGACCTGGCGTCGACAAGAACCTACCCCCTAGATTCCACCTTCCGTCCGGGGTACAACATGGCCGTGAACCTCATCGGCACGATGGGGCTGGATGAGGCACACCGCCTGCTGCTGCGCTCCTTTGCCCAGTATCAGACCAATGGCGCGGTGGTGGAGAGCGCCGAGCAGATAGAGAAGCGCCGCCGCGAACTTGCCCAGCAGGAAAAGCAGCTCAAGGCCGCGATCCGCAGCGTGCGCCGCCCGTCAAACAGCCTGAACGAGGACTTCCAGCTGGTCACCGAGTACGGCCAGCTGCGCCGCGAATTGTCACAGGAGGAGCGCCGTGCCAAACGCATGGTCGTCGACGAGGCGGCGACGGAGACCACCTCACTGTTGCAGTCTCTGCAGGCCGGCGACGTGATCGCCCTGCCCACCGGCAAGAATCCCACGACGGCTGTCATCGTCCGCTCCGACCACCGCGGCCGCCCGACGATCATCACCGATGACGGCTGGGTGGAGCGCGTGAACCCCGACATGTTCGGCAACACCCCGGTACACATCGGCCACATGCGCCTGCACAAGGGCGTGGCGCGCAACCCGAAGCGCCAGGCCAGGGGAGTGGCCGCCAACCTGCGGCGCCTGCAGCTGGATAAGCCAAAGAAGCTCAAGCCCCGGGCGCGCCGCCGTTCCCTGCACGCACTGGAGCTGCGCGAGCAGGTCCACGCCCACCCGGTTCACGCCTGGGAGGGCCGCGAGGAACTGTGCCGCGCCGCCGAGCAGTACCTCAAGGCCGGCCGCCGCCTGGAGTTCGAACAGAAGGAACATCCGCAGGAATCCGATTCCCTGTCCGCCCAGTTCAACCGTATCCTCGCGCTGCTGGCGGAGCTGGACTATGTGGAGCTCGGCGACAACACCGCCCGCATCCCCCTGGAGGGCGAGCGCCTGTCCAGAATCCACCACGAATCCGACCTGCTGGTCGCCCAGTGCCTGCGCCGCGGAATCTGGGACGACCTGGATCCGGCGGAGCTCGCGGCCGTGGCCAGCACTTGTGTCTTCGAGAACCGTCGCGATTCCGGTGCCAAGGACGATGGCGTGCCGACCGAGCCCCTGGCCACCGCCATCAGCCAGACCTGGCGCATCTACCAGGAGCTTTCCACCGACGAGCAGCGCCACAACCTCACCGTCACGCGCGAACCGGAGCTGGGCTTCGCCACCGCAGTGCACCAGTGGACCGCCGGTGCCCCGCTGGAATACTGCCTGCGCGCGGCCGAGGCAAGCGGCGCCACCCTGACCCCCGGCGATTTCGTGCGTTGGTGCCGCCGCGTGATCGACCTGCTGGATCAGATCAAGCTGACCGGTTATTCCAATGAAGTGAAGGCGGCCTCCCGCAAGGCGGTCGCCGCTATGAGACGAGGAGTTGTAGCCCTCGATGGCTAAGAAAATCGCAATCTTCGGCGCGACCAGCGAGATCGGCGGCGAGATCGCCCGTCGCCTCGCCCCTGGCAATCATCTGGTGCTCGCGGGCCGACGCACGACGGACCTCGCCGAGGAGCTGACCCGCCTCGGCGCCACGCAGGTCGATTCCTTCTTTTTTGACGCCACCGACGTGGATTCCCACGCCGACCTCATCGCGGAGATCGAGGCCACCGGCCCGCTGGACGTCGCACTGGCGATGTTCGGCGTGCTGGGCGACCAGGAACTCGCGGAGCGCGATTCTGCCGAGGTCTACCGCATCCTGCACACGGACTTCACCGCCCAGGCGGTCCTGCTGACGGAGCTGTCCCAGGTGATGAAGTCCCGCGGCAGGGGAGTGCTGGTGGCCTATTCCTCCATCGCCGGTGCCCGCGTGCGCCGCCCGAACTATGTGTATGGTTCCGCGAAGGCCGGCCTGGATGGCTTCTGCCAGGGCATGCAGGACGCTTTGCAGGGCACCGGCGTGCGCCTGGTGATCGTGCGCCCGGGGTTTGTCATTGGCCGCATGACCCGCGGCATGGATCCGGCGCCGTTGTCCACCACGCCGGACGTGGTCGCCGAGGCCACGGTCCGCGCCATAAACGACGACAGCGCGGAATCCGTGTGGATCCCGCGCTCCCTTAAGCTACTTGCCGCCGCCATGCAGGTGGTTCCGCGCTGGCTGTGGCGGCGTGCGCCACGCTAGACGTGGAAGATGTTGTAGAAGATCGTCCGCAGCACGCCGAAGGCGACGGAGATGCCGGTGGCAGCGGCGATACCGATAGCTACCTTGGCGAAGGGGTTCAGGTTTTCCCACCACTCATCGGATTCCTTGGTGCTGGAGCCCTCGGTGGTAGTGCTGGAACCCTGAGTAGTCGTTTCCGCAACCGCCGGAGTGACGGTGGCCAGAGCCATGGTGGGGGCCAGTACAGCGGCGATGATAGAGCGACGTAGACGCATCGAGGTTCTCCCTAAAAGTATCGTTTTTCGAGTTGCGCAGGAACGATTCTTCCCACACCTTCGTTATCGTTATGTAAGCACGATTCCGTTACGAAGATCGCGATTTCATAACAAATTTTCAGACAGAGACTATAGGAGCTTCCAAGTCTTATGCAATTTCCCCCCGCCGTATACCTCGTAGTGGAGGTCATCGCCTTCATCCTGCTTGGCCAGTGGATCGGCTGGCTCTGGGCATTGCTGCTGCTCCTAGGCCTGTTTGTCCTGGGCATTGCTGTTGCCACATGGCAGATGCGTGAGCTCACCGTCCGCGCTCTGCAGCACAACGACCAACCGGGGAAGCTGTCGGCCGATATGGCGCTCTCCATGGTTGGCGCGGTGGGCGTCGCCGTTCCCGGTATCGTCTCGAGCTTCCTGGGCCTGCTTTTCCTGATTCCCCCGACGCGCACCGTGATCCGCAAGATGCTCGGCCAGGCGGCGCGCCGTTCACTGGAAAGCTTCGGCGTCACGACGTATTCGCGAGTTAACCGGATCCAGGATTCGAATGGGTGGGGCGACGTCATCGACCACCGTGCGGGCGAAAACGAATGATCCTCAGGCTCCTCGTCGCTGTATTCAGCGGCGTGATGATCTTCGCTTCCTTCGAGCCGACTGGTCTGTGGTGGGCAGCGCCGCTGGGGTTTGCGCTGCTGTTCTACTTCGTCGACCACCGGCGCGCGATGCTAATGGCATGGGCGCAGGGAGCCACGATCTATGCCCTGTTGCTGCCCTGGGTGGGGGAGTTCGTCGGCGCGGCTGCGTGGATCGCCCTCGCTCTTGTCCAGTCCCTGTATAGCCTGCTGTTCGGCTGGGGTCTGAAGCATTTAGTACGACGCCCCCTCCCAGCCCAGATCCTCGGCATCCCAGCCTGGTTCGTCGCGGTCGAGTGGCTGCGTTCTTCCTTCCCCTTCGGGGGTTTTCCGTGGGGACGCATCGCATGGGGCCAGGCCAGCGGCCCGCTGAGTTGGCTTATCCGCCTCGGCGGCCCGGCGGTGGTCACTTTCGCCGTGGTGCTGTTCGGCGTGCTGTTGGCCTTGACTGTCCGCAAGCAACGGATGCCGGCATTCACCCTGGCCGGGGTAGTGGCCGTGGTGGGCGCCTATGTGCTGCTGATTCCCGGAACCAGCGCAGAGCGCAGCGTCGATGTCGTCGCCGTGCAGGGCAATGTGCCGCGCCTGGGCTTGGACTTCAACGCTCAGCGCCGCGCTGTGCTGGATAATCACGTGCGCCGCACCGAGAAGCTGGACTCGCACCCGGACATCGTCATCTGGCCGGAAAATTCCGCGGACGTCAATCCTTTCACCGACCGCGCCGCCCGCCAGGAAATCGAGCGTGCGCAGAGTTCCATCGGCGCCCCGATCCTGGTCGGTACCGTCAGCCCGCAGCACAACACGATGGTGGTGTGGGACGGCAACGGGCCGGGGGAGAGCCACGTCAAGCGCTTCCTCCAGCCCTTCGGCGAATACATGCCCTTCCGCAGTTTCCTGCGCAACTTCAGCGAGTACGTCGACCGCGCCGGTAGCTTCCAGCCCGGCGACGATAATGGCGTGGTGCACATGAACGGCATCCCCGTTGGCGTGGCTACTTGCTACGAGGTCAGCTTCGACGGGGCTTTCCGCATGGCTGTACAGAGTGGCGCGCAGATCCTGACGAGCCCGACGAATAACGCGACCTTCGGGTTCACGGATATGACCTACCAGCAGCTTGCAATGTCGCGAATGCGCGCACAGGAGTACGATCGTGCGGTGGTGGTTGCCGCTACCTCGGGTGTCTCGGCGATTGTCTCGCCGGATGGGAAGGTTCAGCAGCGCAGCGATATCTTTACTTCTGACGCCCTCGAGGCCGAGTTGCCTCTAAACGATACAATGCCCCTGTCAGCTCTCGTCGGCCCATGGGTGGAAAGGATCCTAGCTATCCTGGGTCTGCTGTCTGTGATTTTCACTTTTAGGAAAGGTAAGAAAGCTTTTCATGAATAAGCTGAGCGATAAAACGCTGGTCATCATCCCGACCTACAACGAAAGGGAGAACCTTCCCCTGATCATCGGTCGGCTGCTGAAGGCCGAGCCCGATCGTGTGGACGTGCTCGTTGTCGATGATTCCAGCCCGGACGGCACCGGTGAGCTGGCCGACGAGATGGCCGCTGAGAACCCGAAGATCCACGTGATGCACCGCGGCGGCAAGGGGGGTCTGGGTGGCGCTTACATCGCAGGCTTCCACTGGGGCCTGGAGCGCGACTACGAGATTCTGTGTGAGATGGATGCCGATGGTTCTCACGCTCCGGAGCAGCTGTACCTGCTGCTGGATCGCATCGATTCCGGCGCGGAGATGGTGCTGGGCTCCCGCTATGTCAAGGGCGGCAAGACCGTGAACTGGCCGCTGAGCCGCCAGGTGCTTTCCCGGGGCGGCAACGTGTACGCCTCCATGGCTCTGGGCGCTGGCCTGTCCGATATCACCGGTGGCTACCGCGCTTACCGCCGCGATGTTCTGGAGGGCATCGACCTGGACGCCGTTGATTCCGCCGGCTATGTCTTCCAGGTGGATCTGGCGTGGCGCGCTGTCGAGGCCGGCTTCGACGTGCGCGAGGTTCCGATCACCTTCACCGAGCGCGAGATCGGCGATTCGAAGATGAGCGGCAACATCGTCTCCGAGGCTCTGGTTCAGGTGACGAAGTGGGGTGCGGCGCACCGCTTTAACCAGGTGAAGTACCTGGCGCAGGAGTCCTGGCGTATCGGCGCCGGCACCGTTAGCCGCTACTTCTGAGCGGCTTCCTGCTCCTTCATGAGCTTCACCGCGGTGCGACGGCGCTTGCGAAGAAGCTCGATGCGCTCCTCGAGCAGCTCGTCGAGCTCCTCCAGGCTGCGGCGCTCACGCAGCATGTCCCAGTGAGTGCGCGGGGGCTTCACCGGCTTGGATTCCTGGCCTTCGCCTTCTACAAGCGTGCCTAGCTGGCCATTCTTGCACATCCACTCCTGTGGAATCTCCGCATCGTCGGCGAACGGGACCTCGTAGATCTCCCCGTCCTCGGTACGGTACTTCACCATCTGGCGGGGAGCCAGATCGTGATCGCGATCCGTCTCATAAGAAACGGCACCCATGCGACTTCCGCGCAGCACGCGATCGGCCATAAGAATCATCACTCCTCATAGTGTTTGAACTAACTCATCATAACAACGAAACCCTACGAAGAATTGTTCCATGCCCCGACCACAGTCCCGACCCAAGCACTGCGCCTGGTGCGGCAGGGTAGTCGAACCCGGTCCGACGAATCGTCCCCGCAAGTTTTGCAATCAGTCGTGCCGCCAACGGGCCTATGAACAGCGTGCCCAACTCGCGGGCACGTCCATCCCGGCCGACTCCGTCATCTTGTCAGCCAGCGCTGCCCAGAAGTTTCACGATGACCTCTTCGAGCTCCGCTGCGCCGCTGAAGACCTGTGCACCGCGGCGCGGGAAGGGGAGTCCGCCGAGGTGGTGGAGGAGTTGGCGTCCGAACTAGAAGGGCTAGCCACCCGCGTCGAGCAACTTCGGGGTCGCAGGTAGGAAGGGCTATGCTATAGAGCATGCGTAAGGGAATCATCACTCTCGCCGTAATTGGCATGGTCGTTGGCGTGCTGATGGCGTTCGGGCCGCTGGTTGTGAATTTCTTCAACGATCGCGGGCTCCGCACGGCCGACATAACCGCAGGTGGCGAGCCTGCCAGCGTGGGCGTAGACGGCACGTGGCAGGTGGTGAGCGGCGCCGGAGACAACACCTCACAGGCCGGATACACCTTCGACGAGAAGCTGCCGGCGGGCACCAAGACCACCTCGGGCCGCACCGAAGAGGTTGAGGGCGAGCTCAAGGTCGTCAACAAGAAGCTGACAGAAGGCCAGGTCACGGTGGATGTTGCCAGCATCAGCAGTGACGTGGAGAAGCGCGACATCAACGTGCGTAACAGCATTCTGCACACCGATAAGTTCCCGAAGGCCTCGTTCACGCTGACGGAGCCCGCCGACGTGTCCAAGCTGCCGGACAATGGCACGACCGACACGGTGAGCATCACCGGCGACCTGGAGCTGCACGGCAAGAAGAACAAGGTGACCACCGAGCTGAAGGTTTTGCGCACCGGCGAGCACGTGATCCTGCAGGGCAACATTCCTTTTAAGCGCGGCGACTTCGACATTCACACGCCGCAGTTCGTTGCCGCAACGATTGCCGATGAAGGCACCATCGATCTGTTGCTGGTGCTAGAGCAGGTTAAGTAGGCTCGGTCGCATGTCTCCGGAGATGCTCAAGTACTCGCGCATCATGCGCATCGTCGTGCTGTTGTTCTTTATCGGCTATCTGCTGTGGAAGGGCACGGGGCTGACGTATTTCTTCGCCGCGTTCTGTGTGCTGTTCCTGGCCGCCACATGTTACCAGCTGTGGCAGGCCAGGGATTAGCCGATAATATACATTATGACACTTTAAATTCCCATCACGTTGGGCAGCGCCGCACTACCTTCCACGGAGCCCTGCGCCTGCCCCACCGGCCCCTCGCATGTACGCCCCAGCGGCTCGCCGCGGAAACGCTTCAGAATGAAGTCGATACCGAACGCGCCGCCCGTCACCGCCTGAATGAAGTGATTGTATTCACCCACCGGCGGCATGATGTCGTCGCGGTATTCGACCTGCGCGCCCTTTTCGCACCACTTACGCGCTAGTTCCTTCGCCTGGTTGTATTCGACGTTTTTGTCATGACGCCCAGATATCACCATCACCGGCGCCACCGGACGTTTAGTGCCAATGCGCTGACGCTCCATAGCCTCCCGCGCCTCGGGCATGTCATCCAACAGCTCATCGAGCGACTTGCCTGACTTGGTCCACTCGCTAGTCTTCTGGTGGCCGTACTTGTCCGTAATCTCGTTGGTACACATCGTCGACAGGTCCTTGAGCGCCTGCTTTCCCTTGTCGTTCAGATGTTTGTCCAGCAACGGCTGCAGGTGCGGATAACGCTCCAACAGCCCGTTGATCGTAAAGCCGATCGCGCCCACCAGGTCAGATCCATCAATGTTGCGCTGCACCGCCTCCAGGTCCGCCGGCGGCGCGGATGCATAGGCGCCGACCACATTCAGCTCCGGAGCGTACTCAGCCGCCGCCTCGACCGCCGCTGCCGACGCGCCCCCGCCCTGCGAGTGCCCGTAGAACGCCACCGGACCGTCACCCACGCCCGCTGCGCGCGCTGCATCCAGCATCGCGTGCGCCTGGTCGTCGCGGTTCATGTACGTGTGCGTTTCCGGCGTTCCCATGCCGATGTAGTCCGTCACCACCACGCGCACCCCCTTGGAGGCGAACACCCAGTCGTAGATACCCTCCAGGTTCACCAAACGCTTCGACTTGATCGGACCCGGCTGCCCATCCAGCGGCCAGTTCTTACTCGGCGCGCACTGGTCGCCCTGCCCGACCGTTCCACGGCCGATCACCACCGTTGGGCGTGGCCCCTTACCCTTCCACTCCACGACTGGCTCCACGATATAGCCGCTAACCTGGGTTTTCTTCCCATCCGAGGTGGTCGTCGTGTATTCGATCCGGTCCACCGTCTTCGGCATCCTCATGTGCAGGTCACCGAATACATTGGAGTATGCGACCTTCTCCCTCTTCGTCACCTCCGCCGCCTGGGCTGGCGAGATGAAACCGGCAAATGCAATGGCTGTTGTGCATGCGAGCGCTGCTGTCTTTTTGATCATTGTTTTGTTTTAACAAACCAAATACCCCCAATGGGGTAAAAATGAAAAACTTTGCCAACAGAAACTAAGGGCGTCAATAAGTTAGGTGCATGGACCTCAGCAACATCCGCATCGGCACCGCATCGGCCGGCCTCCAGATCGAAGGATCGCCGCGCCCCAACAACTGGAGCGAGTGGGTCGCCAAAGACGGCACCACCCCGCACCCCACCACCGACCACTGGCGCCGCTGGCGCGAGGACAACCAACTCATGAGCGAACTCGGCCTGCAGATCGCCCGCGTCGGCGTGGAGTGGTCGCGCGTAGAGCCCGAACCCGGCCGCTACGACCACGACGCGCTAAAGCGCTATCGAGAAGAGTTCCTCGACCTGCGCGAACGCGGCATTGAACCGCTGGTCACTCTGCACCATTTCGGCCATCCCGCCTGGTTCGAAGCCACCGGCGCCTTCACTCGCGAAGCGAACGTCGAGATCTTCCTGCGCTACGTCGACGTCGTGCTTGACCACCTGGGCGACGTGGTCACCGACTGGATCACCATCAACGAGCCAAACGTCTTCGCCACCGAAGCGTACCTCTTCGGCTCCACCCCACCCGGCCGCGGTGGCCTCGCCAAGGTCCGCCCGTGCCTGCGGAACATGGCAGCCGCGCACCTGCTGGCCTACCAGCGCATCCACTCGCGCCTGGACAATCCGCGCGTGACCTTCGCCCACCACCGCCGCGTTTTCGCCCCCATGAACCCGCGCAACCCCATCCACCGCGCATTAACTCCCCTGGTCGAATGGCTTTTCCAAGGGGCAATCGAGCCTGCCTTCTTCGAAGGCCGCTTCCACCCACTCTTCGGCCACCCCGGCGTCGACCTCCCCAGCGGCGGGGTCTTCGCCGATGCTGTCGCCATTAACTACTACTCGCGCACTGCGGTTCGCGGTTTTTCTGACGCCACCTTCCCCAATACCCCCACCAATGACCTCGGCTGGGAAATCTACCCGCCGGGGATTGCTGAGGTCTCCGCCGAGCTCGCGGAGCGCTACCAACTGCCGGTGTGGATCACGGAGAACGGCACCGCCGACGCGGACGAGCGTTTCCGCTGCGCATTCATCCTGGACCACCTGGCGGAACTCTCCCGCGTTCCTGCCGTGGAGCGCTACTACCACTGGTGCTTCGTGGACAACTGGGAATGGTCCGAAGGCATGGCGCAGAAGTTCGGCGTAGTCGACGTTGATCGGCAAATCAAGCCAGCCGCCCGCCTATTGCAGGCGCTGATCCGCGAAGGCGCCATTACCCCGGAGATCAGCGCTCAATTCAGAGAGGACGGCCACTGATGCTGCACACCCTCACCGCCGCCGAGCGCGAGCCGAAACTGTTCTTCTGGAAGTTCGGCATAGCCTTCTTTGGCTCCGTCATCGCCTGGGCCGGACCGACTCAGCTGTTGCTGGGACTGCAGATGATCGAACTGCGCCCGGATAGCAAAGAGGAATCCCTCGCCCTACTCATGATGCTCGGCGGCGCGACCGCCGTGGTATCCAGCCTGATCACCGGTTATGCCGCCGACCGCAGTTGGTTCTGGGTGAACCGCTGGGGCAAACGACTGCCCTGGGCGTTGCTGGCCGCTCCCCTGGTCACGGTCGGCTTGTTTCTGATGTCCTTCACTCCCAGCTTCTGGGTCCTCACCGGATTGTGGTGCCTAGTGCAGGTCTTCGTTGCGTTTGTGACGAACAACCTCATGACAGTCACCGCCGACGTCGTGCCGCAGGAAAAGTTTGGGCTCGTCTCTGGCATTGTCGGCGCCACATACACCTTCGGAATTGTCGGCGGGACTGCTGTCGCAACAGCTTTGCCGATTACGCAGGCCTACTGGGCTGTGGGCGTCATTTCCCTTGTATTCATCTTCCAATTCGCCGTCGGGCGCGGCCACGTTGATTCGCACGTTCGCCCGCATAATTCGCTGTCTGTCACGGTCGGCGACGAAGGGTCCTACCGCAACTATTGGCTGGTTTTCGCCAGTCGCTTCGTGATTCATCTGGCCAATTACACCAGCCTGTTCTATTTGCTGTACTACCTGCGGGATCACATCGGCGTGCCGGATCCAGACGCAGGCGTGCTGATGCTGACCGTGCTGTATGCAGTGTTCACCATCATCACCGCGATTGTCAGCGGCAATGTGTCGGATCGGATTGGCCGGCGGAAGATCCTGGTTGTCGTGTCGGCGTTCGGGGTGGCGGCGGCTACGGGCATGATGACGATCGCCACCGGCATGGAGTTGGTTTGTGCCGCGGCGATTCTGTTGGGTATCAGTTGGGGTGTTTTCAGCAGCGTGGATCAGGCCATGGTCAACGAGTCGTTGCCCAGCAAGAAGAACCGCGCGCGCGACGTGTCGCTGATGTCGCTCACCCAGGGGGTCAGCAACATGTTCTGTGGCGGCCTAGCCGCACTCGCGCTGAGGCATTTTGACTACCCCGGCATGTTCCTCATGTGCAGCATCATCTGCATCGTCGGCGCGCTGATGGTGCTGCCCGTCACCTCTTCGAAGTAGTGGCTAGTACGGCGGTTCCCCTTCGTTGCGTTGCATTATTTCCGCGTTCAACTGGCGCACAACCCGTGCCTTCCGAACCCCGCGTTCTGCGAAGTTCTCGCGAGCGAGAGGGCCGTCGGGCGTGGTCACAACCTGGTGGCCGTCACCGTGGGAGGTCCACACCTCCGTGCCATCGGCATGCAGCGCAACGTCCCAGGTACCAGCCGTTTTGAGCCGGTGATGGGTACGACACAGCAGGTGCATGTTCGCGGTGCTCGTCGGACCGCCATCGGCATGTCGGTGTACATGGTCGACGTCGCACGCGTACCCCGGCACGTCGCACCCCGGGAAACGGCAGTGCCCATCGCGCCCTGTTACTGACGCCCGCAGCAGCTCCGTCGCCTCGTAGCCCTCCGTCGCGGTGTACCCGGGGGCCGCCAGGTGGGTGACTTTCTTGAGCCACTCGCAGCTGGCGGCCTCTGACAACCAGTGGTCCTCGGCGAATACTCCGCGAGGTTGCGGGGTGACTGCCTTGTACAGGTTGAGGGTGACTTCGGTGGTGATACTTTGGTCGAGCATTGCCAGGAAGGCCTCGCCCATGGAGCAGGCACGCTTGGTTGCAGCCGACTTCACGGCTTTGTGCAGTTCCACACCACGCAGACGCGGAACGATGAGGGTGATCGCCGTGGTCTCGTTCTGACCGCGGTCGAAAAAGAGCTCGGGAGCATTCGTATCCTTTGGCGGGGCTTTATCGTGCGGAGTCGCCAACACGTCCCGATTGCCCACGACCGTCTTCACCTTGTTATAGGCAGCCCGCGGAGTGGGAACATGCTGGTTGGGACGGGTAGGGCTGAGGGCTTTGAGAATCCCTTCCTCAACATGGGCGCGCTTCTCGGGGGCCACAGCCTGGACTGCTTCAGTGATCTGCTGGATGTGGCGGATGGTAAACGCACCGCTACGGAAGAGTTCGTGGATCCGCGGGAATGCGGCAAGCATCAGGCCCGCGTCGGCGTAATTGGCCGCCACCACCTTGCTAATACCGAAGCGCACCGCGATCTTCGATACATGATCGGGAACGAGGTCGTCCGGGGCCGGAGTAGACTGCTCGACCATAGCAAGATGCGTCAGGTTTAAGGTGCGGGACGTGACCGTCAGCGGATCGTCGGAACGCGCGAGACGGTAGTAGGGCTCAGTGGTATCTGGTGGTGGTTCGGCGGGTGTGGTGGCGTGTGCAGTAGTGTTCATGCGATCCCCTTGTGTGAACTAACACCATTCTAGAACACACGTTCCAACCTAGTCAACACTTTTGCCGTATGAAAAGCTAACTCTGTAGTATAACTAGACTGTTTGTTCGAATCCAATCAGGCTGCCGAACTCCCCCGAATCATGTAGAAATAGAGGCATGAGCACTTTGGATCTCTCCCAAGAAACCGTCCTTATTACAGGCGCCAGCTCGGGTCTCGGCAAGGAATTCGCCCTCCAGCTGGCAGCCAAGGGTGCGAACCTCGTTCTGGTCGCACGTCGTCAGGATCGGCTGAATAGGATTGCGGCGGAGATTAAGAGGCGTCACAAAGTAAAGGTCGAAGTAATAGCCAAAGACCTATCGGAACACGGCGTGGCAGGCGAGATTTCGTGGGAGCTATCGACGCGCGGAATCACGGTAACCTCACTGATCAACAACGCGGGCTTCGCCAACTACGAATCCTTCAGCGACGTGCCGACCGACAGCCTGCGCGCAGAGATCGCGGTGAACGTCCACGCGCTAGTAGAGCTGACGCACATGTTCCTGCCGCGGTTCGAAGAGCGCGGAAATGGCTTCATCCTGAATGTGTCGTCGATCGCGGGGTTCCAGCCCTCCCCCGGCATGGTGGTCTACGGTGCGACGAAAGCTTTCGTGCTGTCATTTACGGAAGGGCTGTACGCGGAGCGGAAGGGCTCGGGGGTGCGGATCATGGCGCTGTGCCCCGGACCGACGGAGACGGAGTTCTTCCGGGTGGCGGGCAGCGACCGCGCCGACGGCGGACTCAAGCGCATGAGCAGCCACGACGTGGTCGCTGCGGGCATCGAAGCGCTGCTGCGCAAGTCGCCTCCGCCCTCGGTCGTCGCGGGCGCCCGCAACAAGCTGCTGACGAGTGTGTCGCAGCGCATGCCAAGGCGCGTGATGACGGAAGTTATGGGCCGGCTGATGAAGCGCTAGCCAGGTCCAGCAAAAGCCGCTCATCGCGCGCCACCAACTGCACACCAACCGGCAGGCCATCGCGCCCCTTACCTGCGGGAATGTTCATCGCGGGATGGCCGGACACGTTCCACAGGGCGGTGTAGGCCACCGACGGAAGGCTGGCGATCTGCGCTGCCAGCATCCCCTTGCCCGTCAGCACACCGGCCCGCGCCGGGCGCGCAGCGACGGTCGGGGTCAGCAGCACATCGACCTCGTCGAACACCCGATCCAGCTGCTCCCCCAGCCGGTCAGAGAAGCTCTCGGCCCAGCGCAGCACCGGCCCCTGCGCCCACACGCCCGCCGCGCGCGTGACTTTGTGACGCCCCTCGATGCGCTCGGGGTACTCAAGGTCAGCGATCTCCTTGCGGATCCCCGCAAAGAACTGAGTCACAAACGCCGCCGTCGGATCCTTGTGGCGCAGCGTGTAATCGCGCACGTCGTGGCCCATTTCGCGCAGCCGCTCGGCCATCGCGCGCACGGCACGGACGTGGTCGCGGTGCGGTGGAGTCAGCGGCGTTGTGGGGCGCAGGCTTACGCCGATTCTTAGTGACGCCCCCTCGGATTCGGTCGCGACGGAATCAGACAGGGCGTCAAAAAGAAGGGCGCAGTCGCGTGCGGAACGAGCGATCGGACCGGCGGTGCCGAGGCGACACCACAGATCCTCCCCTGGCAGTGTGCCGCGGGCGGGCTTGAGGCCGTACAGGCCGCAATGCGCGGAGGGGATGCGGATGGACCCGCCGCCGTCCCCGCCGACGGCGAAGGGCACCCAACCAGCAGCAACGGCGACGGCAGAGCCTCCGGAGGAACCGCCCGGGGTGAAGCGCGGGTTGTGCGGGTTGCGGGTGATGCCGCGGGCCTCGGACTCGGTGAACGGGAAGGCGCCGAAGGCGGGCATGGTGGTTTTGCCCAGGATGATGGCGCCGGCGTTGCGTAGGCGACGAACAATCTCGTCGTCAGCGGCCGCGGGCGTGGGGTTGGCGTTGGTGCCGTAGGTGGTGGGCACGCCGCGGACGTGGACTTCCTCCTTAATGAGCACCGGCACGCCGTGCAGCGGGCCGGGGTCGGTAGAGGAATCGAGTTCGGCGGCGGTGGCCAGAGCCTCGTCGTCGAGCAGCACCGAGACCGCATTGAAGTTCCGGTCCTGGGCGCGGATCCGGCGGAGGGCGCGTTCGATCAGGGGTACGGCGCCCTGATCCAAGGCCGCGGCGCGCCATTCGCTAGCGCTGAGCAATGGTCGCCTTCAGGTTCTCGCCGACGCGCTTGCCGGAGTGGATGCAGCCGCCGAGGAAGGTGCCTTCCAGGGCGTTCTTGCCGTGCATACCGCCACCGCCGAAACCGGCAACCTCGCCAGCGGCGTAGAGGCCCGGCAGCACGGAGCCGTCGGTGCGCAGGCAACGGCCGGACAGATCAGTTTCAATACCGCCGAGGGTCTTGCGGGTCAGCACGTGCAGCTTGACGGCGATGAGCGGCCCCTTCGTCTCGTCCAGCAGGCGGTGCGGAGCGGCGCAGCGGACGATCTTGTCGCCCAGGTAGCCGCGGGCGGTGCGGATGTAGTTGATCTGCGAGTCCTTGCTGAACTTGTTGTCGATCTGGGAATCGCGATCCTCGATGATGCGGCGGATCTCGTGCACGTCGAGCTTGGGCGCATCGTCGTCGGCGATAGCGTTCATGCCCTCGACCAGGGAGCCGAGGTCGTCGGCGACTACCCAGTCCTCGCCATGATCCATGAACGCCTTGACCGCTGGGTGCGTGCCGGGGCCAACCTTCGAGAGCAGGTTCTTGACCTTCTTGATGGTCAGATCCGGGTTCTGCTCGGAGCCGGAGAAGATGAACTCCTTGTCGGCGATCGCCTTGTTGAGGACGAACCACGAGTAGCTGTGGCCAGTGGTACCGAGGTGCTTCATGGTGGCGATCGTGTCGCCGCCCGGGATGATGTTAGACGGGAAGCGCTTACCGGTCGCGTCCAACCACAGAGAGGACGGGCCAGGGATGATGCGGATTCCATGGCCAGGCCAGATGGAGTTCCAATTCTTCATGCCCTCGGTGTAGGCCCACATGCGGTCGGTGTTGACGAGGTTCGCGCCGGCGGTTTCAGAGATTTTGATCATGCGGCCGTCTACGTGGGCCGGCACGCCGGTGACCATGTCGTTCGGGACCGGCCCCCACTGGTCGGTCGGCCACGCGCGGCGCACCAGGTCCAGGTTGCCGCCGATGCCGCCGGAGGTCACTACGACGGCGGACGCACGCTGTTCGAACTCCCCCACGACCTTTCTTGAGGACGCCACGCCGCGGTCCAGATCGCTAGGTTCCAGCACGCTGCCGCGAACGCCGACGACGGCGTCATTTTCTACGATCAGTTCGTCGACCTGGTGGCGGAAGCGGAACTCGACCTTGCCTTCTGCCTCGGCGGCTTCGATGGGCTCGCGGAAGACGCGCACAACCTCGGGCCCTGTGCCCCAGGTCAGGTGGAAGCGGGGAACGGAGTTGCCGTGGCCGCTGGCGTCGCCGGAGCCGCGCTCTGCCCAGCCGACGGTGGGCAGCACGTTGAGGCCCAGGGACTTCAGGTAGTCGCGTTTCTCGGTGGCGGCGAAGCGAACGTATTCGCGCCCCCAGCGGCGGGGCCAGTAGTCGTTTTGGGTGTCGTCGAACTGCGCGGAGTTCTCCCAGTCGCGCCAAGCGAGTTCTTCGGAATCCTTGACTCCCATCAGCTTCTGCTCGGGGCTATTCACGTAGAACAAGCCACCCAGCGACCAAAACGCCTGTCCGCCCAGGTTGTTGCGGTTTTCCTGGTCCAGGATCAGGACTTTCAAACCCGACTTCTGCGCCTCGTAGGCGGCGACGAGGCCAGCCAGGCCGGCACCGACGATGATGACATCGGGGTTGGTGGGAGTTGTCACGGGTGTTTCCTCTCGGTTAATCGCCAGTAGTTCTTATTACGCTAAAACTATCTGGCGACCCCCGCGGGGAAATCGCAAAACTATTTAGGGGCGAGTACGAATTGGACACACCCGATGTCATCGGCGGTGGCCAGGGCCTCGTGGAGAGCTAGCTGATAGTCCCAGAGTCGGCGGAAAACCGGGTCGAATCCGGCAGCTGCGGCCTGGCGTTCGCGGGACAGGAAGTTGGCACGCCACAGGGGCAAAGTCGCGCGCAGGTGGGTGCTGAGGTTGTTCTCGGCGACCACGCGCAGCTGGGTGTTCTCGGCGGCGGCTTCACGAACCTGGCCGACGGTTGGGTATTCCAGGGCGGGCCAGACGTAGGCGCGCATCACGTCGAGGGATTCCCGGGCAGTCTCGCGCATCTCCTCGGTGGCCACGATCGACTGAATGACGGCCAGGCCGTCGTCAGACAGCATGCGGTCGACGGCTTTGAGGTAGTGGCTCAGCCCACCCAGCCCCAGGGTTTCCATGCGTTCGACGGAAAAGATAGCCTCGTAGCGGCCCGACCACTGGCGGGGTGAGGGCACGGGGCCGGGAATGAGCTCTACATTGACCCCTCCCCCGACTCCGGCGGAGTGGACGCGGGCGCGGACGGCCGCGGCGTGCTCCTCGTCGCTGGTCAACACGTCCACCCGGGCGCCGCGGCGGGCGGCCTGCACGGCCAGCTGCCCGCCCGAGGAGGGCATCTCCAATACGCGGTCGCCGGGGCCAACCTCCGCCTCGTCAAGCATCGTGTCGATACGGCGACGCTGGGCATCGTCGAGGTCCAAGCGCTCCACCGGGTCCGGGTCACCGAACCAGGTAAAGTCGATCCCCTGATCGTGGGCACTGGTGCGGGAGGCGCTACTGAACTGGGCTGCGCCAGTGACACGCGACGCACCCGCGTAGAGCTCGACAAGGGCCTCCGGCAGCTCCCCCGGTAGCGGGCCGCGCCGCCTCGGCGAACGGCGTGCGAAAAACTCCCCCACCTTGCCTTCGAAAGGCTGGGAAAGCAGGATTCCCAGGATCTCCGGGAGGGGCTCGGCGTTCCATTCCCCGGCCATGTAACCCTCCGCAAGGCCCAACCACCCCTCGGCGACCACCCGATCGATCACCTGGCCATCCCGAACGACCATGTGCGGCACCGAGCCGGCGTCCAGACCAATACCGCGAGAAGACAGCAACGACTCGAGTCGCGAGGTAACACCTTCAGCGCGGCGACTCATGAAGCGGGCGTGCGGGGTGGCAACGAGGTGCGGCCAGCGCTCCTCGTCGATGTACGGCGACGTCATCCTGCCCTCCTTATGCGCTGTGACTCCCCCCGAAGTTACTAGGAAAACCACACCAAACTTCCGAGGCACAACCGAAAGATAAGGAAAATTTCAGATCCGGGGGCTCTCGGTGTGAACGCTACGCAGGAAACAATTAGGATAGTGCCGGATAACAACCATCATTGAGGAGAGAAGCAACTACATGACCAGCAAAACCAACCGCCACCACGTCGTCATTATCGGCGCGGGCTTCGGCGGCCTCTTTGCGGCGAAGAAGTTCAAGAACGAGAACGTCCAGGTCACCATCGTCGACCGGACGAACCACCACCTGTTCCAGCCGCTGCTGTACCAGGTTGCGACCGGCATCCTCTCGGAGGGAGAAATCGCCCCGTCCATCCGCCAGATCCTGGCGGACCAGGACAACGTCCGCGTGGTGAAGGGCGAAGTACGCAACGTGGACATCGCCGAGCAGACCGTGACCGCCGACCTGGGCGGCAAGGATGCCGTTCTGAAGTACGACTCGCTGATCCTGGCAGCTGGTGCCGGCCAGTCCTACTTCGGCAACGAGCAGTTCGCAGAGTTCGCGCCGGGCATGAAGTCCGTCGACGACGCGCTGGAGATCCGTGCCCGCGTGACCGGCGCCTTCGAACGCGCCGAGATCACCAACGATCCGGTAGAGCGCGAGCGACTGCTGACCTTCGTCGTCGTGGGCGCGGGCCCCACCGGCGTGGAGCTGGCGGGTCAGCTGGCCGAGATGTCCCACCGCACCTTGCGCGACGAGTTCCGTGAGATCGACACCGAGGACACGCGCATCCTGCTGATCGACGGCGGCTCGCAGGTCCTGGCTCCGTTCGGCAAGCGCCTGGGCCGCAAGGCCGCCCGCCGCCTGGAGGACCTGGGCGTGGACATCATCCTGAACTCCCTGGTGACCGACGTTTCCAAGGAGGGCGTGCGCTACAAGGACATGAAGACCGACGAAGAGTTCTTCGTTCCTTCCTACGCCAAGATCTGGTCTGCGGGTGTGGCCGCCTCCCCGCTGGGCAAGCACGTAGCGGAGCAGGCTGGCATCGAGGTCGACCGCGCGGGCCGCGTGCCAGTGAACGCCGACCTGACCCTGGGCGATCACCACAACATCTTCATCGTCGGCGACATGATGAGTAAGGACGGCCTGCCCGGCGTGGCCCAGGTCGCTATGCAGGGTGGCCAGTACGCCGCCAAGACCATTCTGGACGAGATCAACAACGGCACCTCCCACGAGGGCCGCGTGCCGTTCAGCTACTTCGACAAGGGCTCCATGGCCATCGTCTCCCGCTTCAACGCGGTGGTGAAGATGAACAAGGCCGAGGTCTCCGGCTTCCTCGGCTGGGTCATGTGGCTGGTGCTGCACCTGCTGTACATGGTTGGCTTCCGCAACCGCGCTGTCGCTGCGTTCAGCTGGGGCCTGAACTCCGTATCCCGTCGCCGCTGGCAGCTGGTGGCCACCCGCCAGCAGCTGCACGCCCGCAACGCGCTGCGTAAGCTCCGCGAACTGGAGGATAAGGAAGAGATCCGCTCCATCGAGGTGCGCGATAACCTGCGCTTCGGCGAGGGTCGCGACACCCGCGCGGTATCCGACTAGCCCCTACTTATTGGGCTGCATATCCGGCACAACCTGCGTCTTGAGGAAAGTCAGGGCGCAGCGTTTGCCGGTTTTTTCATTCTTGTGCTCGATGCGAAACAGGTGGGTGGTGCGCCCGATGTGCTCGGCCTCGGCGGTGGCGATGATGGTGTCCCCCTTGACCGATGGGCGCAGGAAGTGCGTCTGGTTCGAGGTGCCGACCACGGCTGGCTTCGCCTCGGCTGCGATATAGCTGGCCATGGAGCCGGCGGTCTCCCCCAGGCTGGCGTACACGCCACCGTTGGTCACACCCCAGGGCTGCAGGTGATCTTCTGTGATCTCGAGGGCAAGCTCCAGCTTGTTCGGCCCGACGGCGCGGTACTGCACGCCCAGGGTGCGGTCGAGGGTGGGGTGCTGAGCCAGCAGCTCGTTGAGGGTGGAGATCTCCTCAGTAGTGAGTTCGCGCTCTGCGGCAACACGGCTTAGTTCAATGAAAATATTGGACATGCGCCTAAGCCTAACCAAGACATCGCCCTGTAAGATGTAAAACCATGACTACTGCTGAAGGAACCGCCCAAATCGGTGTTGTTGGCCTGGCCGTCATGGGCTCCAACATCGCCCGGAACTTTGCCAACAACGGTCACACCGTGGCCGTCTACAACCGCACCACCGCGAAGACCAAGAAGTTCATGGAGGACTTCGGTGAGACCGGCAACTTCGTTCCCTCGGAGACGATCGCCGATTTCGTTAAGTCGCTGGAGCGGCCACGTCGCGCGCTCATTATGGTGCAGGCAGGTGCTGGTACGGACGCCGTCATCTCCCAGCTCGCTGAGGAAATGGACGAGGGCGACATCATCATCGACGGCGGTAATGCGCTGTACACCGACACGATTCGCCGTGAGGCTGAGATGTCCGAGCGTGGCCTGAACTTTGTCGGCGCCGGCATCTCCGGTGGCGAAGAGGGCGCGCTGAATGGCCCGGCGATTATGCCCGGTGGACCGGCGGAATCCTGGGAGGCTCTGGGCCCGCTGCTGGAGTCAGTGGCCGCGAAGGTCGACGGCACCCCGTGCGTGACCCACATTGGCCCCGACGGAGCGGGGCACTTTGTGAAGATGGTGCACAACGGCATCGAGTACGCAGACATGCAGGTCATCGGCGAGGCCTACCAGCTGCTGCGCTACGGCGCGGGCATGGAGCCAGCGGAGATCGCCGAGGTCTTTAAGACCTGGAACGAGGGCGACCTGGATTCCTACCTGATCGAGATCACCGCCGAGGTGCTCTCCCAGGTGGATGAGAAGACCGGCAAGCCGCTTGTCGACGTGATCGTTGACTCCGCAGGCCAGAAGGGCACCGGTCGCTGGACTGTGAAGGCGGCGCTGGACCTAGGCATCCCCACCACCGGTATCGGTGAGGCCGTGTTCGCCCGTGCGCTGTCCGGCGCCCGCGAGCAGCGCGACGCCACCATCGGCAACCTGCCTAGCGGCGAGCTATCCACCCTGGACGTGCCGAAGGAGGAGTTCATCGAGGACGTCCGCCGTGCGCTGTACGCCTCCAAGTTGGTGGCCTACGCGCAGGGCTTTGACGAGATCAAGGCGGGTTCCGACGAGCACAAGTGGGACGTCGATCCCCGCGACCTGGCCACCATTTGGCGCGGCGGATGCATCATCCGCGCGAAGTTCCTGAACCGAATCCGCGAGGCCTATGACGCCAACGCGGAGCTGCCCTCCCTGCTGCTGGACCCGTACTTCAAGGGCGAGCTGGGCAGTTTGATCGACTCCTGGCGCCGCGTGGTTATCCTGGCTACCCAGCTGGGCCAGCCGGTTCCGGTGTTCGCCTCTTCCCTGTCCTACTACGACTCGCTGCGTGCAGAGCGTTTGCCGGCAGCCCTGATCCAGGGGCAGCGCGACTACTTCGGCGCCCACACCTACCGCCGCACCGACCGCGAGGGCTCCTTCCACACTCTGTGGTCCGGGGATCGCAGCGAGGTCGAGGCGTAATTGTCCCGATCAGAGTTCGGAAAGCTTGGGCTGGATGACTGCATCACCAAGGAGCTTTCCGCCGAGGGGATAACCAAGCCCTTCCCGATTCAGGCGGCCGCCATCCCCGCGGCCGTCGAGGGGCGCGACGTTCTGGGCCGAGGACCGACAGGTTCCGGCAAGACATTCACGTTCGGGCTGCCGATGATTCAGTTGTTGAGGCGGGGGGCGTCCAAACCAAAGAAGCCGCGTGGCGTGGTGCTGGTGCCGACCAGAGAGCTGGCGACGCAGGTGCGCTCGCGGCTGGATCCGATCGCTAACGCAGCAGGTCAGCGACTGCTGGAGGTCGTCGGCGGGGTGAAGATTCAGCGCAACGTTACGGCGCTGGCGCGGCCGGTCGACATTCTGGTGGCTACGCCGGGGCGCGCGCTGGACCTGCTGGGCCAGGGGATGCTGGACTTTTCCGACGTGAAGGTCGTGGCCATCGACGAGGCCGACCAGATGGCCGACATGGGCTTTCTGCCGCAGGTGACGAAGCTGCTGGATCGCATGCCGAAGCAGGCTCAGCACCTACTGTTTTCCGCCACACTCGACGGCGATGTGCAGGTGCTGGTGGACAAGTACATGCGCGATCCGGTGACGCACTCCACGGGTGAAGCCACCGCTAGCGTGGACACGATGAACCACCTGCTGGGTGTGGTGAGCAGCCGCGAGGAACGCAACGAGCTGGTCGTGAAGATTGGAAAGCTGCGCAAGCGGACTGTAATGTTCATGCGCACCAAGTACGCAGTGGACCGGCAGGTAAAGAAGCTGGTGCGCGCGGGCGTGCCCGCCGTGGGAATCCACGGAAACAAGGGGCAGAATACGCGCCAGTCGGCGCTGGATGGCTTCACGGAAGGCAAGAACTCCGTGCTGGTGGCAACCGACATTGCCGCCCGCGGAATCGATGTGAAGGGCGTGGAGCTGGTCGTACACATCGATCCGCCCGCGGAACACAAGGCGTACGTCCACCGGGCCGGGCGCACGGCGCGCGCCGGGGCCAGTGGCACGGTGGTCACGCTAACCTTCGCCGATACACAGCAAGCCACCGAGAAAATGATGGCCAAGGCGGGCGTGCACCCCACCGTGCTGCCGGGTTCACAGTTGATCGCCGAGTTGAAGAAGATTTAGGAGTCGAATTACTCAAGTGGAAATACTGCTTTCCATAATCGGGCTAGTGCTATTTGTGCTGCTGACAGGCGCTACGGGCCTGTTCGTGGCCGTGGAGTTCGCGATGACGGGGCTGGAGCGCTCCACCATCGACGAGCACGCCCGCACCAAGGGCGATGGCACGGCGAAGCTGGTGCAAAGGGCGCACGGGCAGCTGTCCTTCCTGCTGTCCGGGGCGCAGCTGGGCATCACGATCACCACCTTGGCCACCGGCTATCTGGCGGAGCCGATCCTGGCTAAATTCTTCAACCCGCTGCTGGAGCTAATAGGGCTGAGCGAAGCCGTCGCAATGCCTATCGCGCTGGTGCTGTCACTGATCGTAGCGACGGTGCTGTCGATGGTCTTCGGCGAGCTGGTACCGAAGAACCTGGCGATCACCAATCCGCTGGATACCGCTCGGACGACAATCCGGCCGGTGTGGGCCTTCAACGTGGCGCTGAAGTGGTTCATCAACGGGATGAACGCGATGGCCAACGCGATTGTGCGGAGGCTGGGGATTGAGCCGGCGGACGAGTTGGCGTCCGCACGATCGGCCGAGGAACTATCGGCGCTGGTGCGTAACTCAACGGGCAACGGTGGATTCACCGAGTCGAAGGCGCGGATTCTGGACCTGTCGCTGCGGTTTAGTGACGCCTCAGCGGAGGATGTGATGACACCCCGTTCGACCGTCGAATCTCTGACTGTCGAGGACACCGCGCAGGATCTGATCGAGCTGGCGTTAGAGACCGGCCACTCGCGCTTCCCCGTGACGCGCGGGGATCTGGACGATACCGCGGGCGTGGTGCATGTGAAGGACGCGCTGACCATTTCCCACGAGGCACGCCCCACCACCACACTGGATAAGTTGATGAAGGCCGTGCCCTCGGTGCCGGATTCCTTGAGCGGCGATGACGTGCTGAACCGCGTGCGGGCCGCGGGCTCACAGCTGGTGATGGTTGTGGACGAATACGGCGGCACCGCCGGGATCGTGACCATCGAGGACGTGGTCGAGGAGATCCTCGGCGAAGTGTGGGACGAGCACGACGACGCGGAAGAGGACAAGGAGGTCCGCAAGGCGGGCACCAGCTGGGAGGTTTCCGGGCTGGTGCGCACCGACGAACTGCCGGATGCGGTGGGATACACCGCGCCGGAAGGCGATTATGACACGCTCGGCGGGTTGATCATGGCCACGTTGGGTCGCATCCCCGCCGAGGGTGACGAAGTGCTGCTGCCCGACGGCTGGCGCGCCACGGTCAAGGAGATGGATAACCGCCGTGTGGATAGAGTCCTGCTGCGACCGCTGACCGAGGAGGAGGCAAACTAATGAGTGACATTTGGGCCATAGTTCTCGCCGTCTTCCTGCTGGCACTCAACGGGTACTTCGTGGCGGTGGAGTTCGCGCTAATTTCCTCGCGCAAGGATCGCCTGGATTCCATGATCGCCGCGGGCAACAAGCGCGCCGAGCGGGTGCAGTACGCCGCGGAGCACCTGTCGATCATGCTGGCAGGCGCGCAGTTCGGTATCACCATCGCTTCCCTGCTGTTGGGTAAGGTCGGCGAACCCGCGATCGCGCACCTGATCGAGGCCCCCTTCGAGGCACTGGGAATGCCGTCGGAGTTGTTGCACCCGGTCGGCTTTACGATCTCCCTGCTGCTGGTGACGATGCTGCACATCATCCTGGGCGAAATGGTGCCGAAGAACATTGCTCTGGCCGGGCCGGAGACCGTGGCGACGTTCGTGGTGCCCCTGCACCTGCTGTTCGTAAAGGTCACGAACCCGATCATGCAGCTGCTGAACTGGATCGCTCGCCAGACGCTGAAGCTGATGGGCGTGGAACAGAAGGACGAGCTGGACTCCACCGTCTCCCCGTCCGAGCTGGCCAGCATGATCCAGGATTCCCGCTCCGAGGGGCTCATCGCCCCCGAGGAAGCCACCCGGTTGAACAAGGCGCTGGGATCTTCCCGCCGCACGCTGGACGAGGTGCTGATTCCCCTCGCCGACGTGCACTGCATCCTGCAGGAAGGCCCGCGCATGCAGGTCGCGGCCGTGGAAAAGGCGGTGCAGGAAACCGGGTACTCCCGCTTCCCCGTCACCGACAAGAACGGCAAGTGGATCGGCTACGTACACGTCAAGGATGTGCTGGACAATCTGGTGGAGCCCAACGGGCAGCTAGACACCACGGACATTCGCCCGCTGCTGCGGGTAAAGTCCGGCTCCAGCTTCGACGTTGCCATGCGCAACATGCGGCGCACCTCTAGCCACATCGCCGCGGTGGAGGGCACCAATGGGCAGATCATCGGCATGATCACGCTGGAGGACATCATCGAGGAACTCGTCGGCACCGTCCGCGACTGGACCCATGACTGAGGTACTCCACGACTGGCGCGATAGACAGGCCGCCCACCGGGAACGCGTACTGCGCCTAACCGAGGGGCACCGTCAGCGCCGCGCGGAGGGTGAACGGCACCCGGTGTGGGATTTCATGTTCACCTACTACCCCACTACCCCTGGGAAGTTGAGCCACTGGCATCCGGGCGTCAATAAGGGTGTGGTGTGGGACGGCAACGACGACCTGCCGCACTACAAGGACCACTACGTGCGCCGCGGCGATGTGTGGACCCTCGACGTGGAGCGGCACCTGGCTGCGCGGGGCAAGACGGTGCGCTATATCGCGCGTCTGCTGGAGGCAACGTACCGGCACCCGCCCGTGCTCGGCTGTTTCGGGCTGCACGAGTGGGCGATGGTCTACAAGGACACGCCACGCCACCCCGAGCCTCTGCGCTTGGGTGCGGCCGGTACCGACGAGGTTGTTGAGGCCTCGCAGTTGAAGTGCACGCACTTCGACGCTTATCGCTTTTTTACGGACGCCGCCGCGCCCCGCAACGCCCACACCCCAACACGCGACGCGCAGCCCCAGTTGGAACAGCCGGGCTGCCTGCACGCCACCATGGATCTATACAAATGGGCGACGAAGCTGGGGCCGCTGGTGCCCGGCGAGGTATGGCTCGATAGCTTCGAGCTGGCATGCGACGTACGGCGGCTAGACATGGAGGCATCGCCGTATGACCTGCGCGAATGGGGGTTCGAGCCCGTGCGGATCGAGACGGCCGCGGGGCGGGCGGAGGATGTGCAGCGACAAAAGGGGCTGATGGATCGCGGGCAGCGCCTGCGCAAGCAACTGCTGGCCTACACTGGATAGAAAACTACCGGGAGGATTCAATCGTGGCACGTCACGCAAGCGGGAAGCAGAACTATCGGATCGCCGGATGGATCTGGGCTGCGCTGGCGGCAGTGATTGTGATCGCAGTGATGGTAGTCGGGTGGATCGTGCTGGCGCGCAACAACCAGGATCAGCTGGCGGCGCCGGAATGCCCGCAGGGGGATTTCGTGGTGCAGGTGTGGGCTGCGGATACCGCTGGATTGAAGCCGAAGGTCGACGAGTTTAACGAGGCCAACGAGGTCCAGTTGGACCACTGCCTAAAGGCGGAGGCGGTAGAGAAGCCGGATGCGGAGGCTATTGCCGCGTACAAGGCATGGGGTGAGGGCGGTCAGCCAGGCGCCGCGCTGTGGCAGCCGGCGGATCGGCAGAAGGCCGACGAGGCCTTGGCGGTCTCCAAGGTGGAGATCGGAGAAGAGAAAAATGGTGTGTTGGCTCCACAGTTGCGGGACAAAGCACTGCCCGAGTTGGATCAGCGGGCGCGGGGAGCTTTCTTAAGGCAGTTCTAGGTCTAAGCCATGCGGCGACGGCGGCGCTCGGCGAGCTCGTCGATAGCCGCGTCCTGGACGACCTTCTCAGAGGGGAAGGAAGTAATCGTGCCGGTGAGTTCCTTCATCAGCCCCGGGACAGCGATGCCGAATACACCCTGGCCACCGTTGAGGAGGTCGATGACTTCCTCCGAGGAGCGGCATTCGTAGACGGTGTGGCCGTCGGAGACAAGGGTGATGCCGGCGAGGTCGTCGACGCCCAGGTTCTCCAGCTTTTCTACCGCCTTGCGGATGTTCTGCAGGGAGATGCCCGTATCCAGCAGGCCCTTGACGATCTTCAGCACCAGAATGTCGCGGAAGGAGTACAGGCGCTGGGAGCCGGAGCCCGCGGCGTTGCGGATGCTCGGCTGCACCAGCTTGGTGCGTGCCCAGTAATCCAGCTGGCGGTAAGTGATGCCAGCTACCTGGCAGGCGATCGGCACTCGGTAGCCGACCTCGTCGTCGGGGCCATGGACGTCGAAAAGGGCATCCTGCATGGGAAAGACTCCTGGTGTAATTTCAATTCTCTTCTAAAGATTAGACCGGTTCGCGACATAGTCAACCGCTAGCCGAGAATTACTTTAACACGAGTCACAAAAATCACACGTTTAACAACACGCGTGTCATTCTTTCAACCAGTCGTCGAGGTCGCTGGATAGACCCAACCCTTCCCACATCTGTTGGAAATCGGAGTCTGCGTTGTCGCTGGCACTGAAGCCCATCTCCGCCGGATCCCAGTCGAGAAGGAAGTCCACCTGGTCGCCATCCTCGTCGACCTGCTTGAGCTTCGCTTCCAGCTCTTCCACCCAGGCGGGGTTCACGCGGATCAGTGCGCTTTCCACTCCCGGAGCCACCCGCACGTCGAAGAGCACACCCGCGTGCCACAGAGGTTCCAGGGTGGAAGGACGGAGGTCGATGTAGCGTTCAGACTCCCCCTCCTCCAGCACCAGGCCGGCGGTCATCTGACCGCGGGAGTTGGTCGCAATGCGGGCAAACCAGGGGTCGCGCGCCTCGTCGTTTTTGAGGATATTCGCCAGTACCTCGGCATCCGTGGGGCGCCCGCCCAGATCCACCGTGGGTTCTACCCAGATCGGCAGGATGTGGGTGCGTTGGGGCGTCATAAAGATAAGGCAGTCAGCCACCGAACTGCCGCAGCCAAGGGCGCTGGCGACCGCGCGGCCGAGGAAGACAACCTCAGTGCCTTTGCCGTTATCCAAGGTTGCCCTTCACCAGAGCGGTGTTGAGGGAGATGATCAGCGCGGACATCTCGCGGGCGGTTTCGGCGGAGCGCTGCTTTGCGTTCTCGTCGCGACCGTGAGCCAGCGGGTCGGCGATGCGGGACACCATGTCCAGCTGGCGGTTCGCGATGGTCAGCAGCGACTTCAGGTGGCGATTATCCAGCCCGTGGTCGGTCAGGTTCTGCGCGATCTGCACGATCTCCACATCGTCGACCGAGTAGAAACCGGCCGGGTCAGCAGTGATCAGCCCCATGCGGATGAGTGCGCCGGTGAAGGAATCCTGCACGTTAGCACGCGCCGTGACATCCGCGCGGGTCAGTCGGCGGGACTGGGCAGCGCGCATCTGTTCGGCGGAAATGGCGCCGGGGGCGGACTTGCGGGCAGCGGTCACAGGGGTGACCTTGCCGGAATCCATTGCCTCCAGGCGCTGGCGGATAACCTTCAGCGGCAGGTACTCGTCCCTCTGCAGGGTAAGGATGTAACGCAGTCGCGAAATATCCTCTGGCGAAAAGCGCCGGTAGCCGCTCTGCGAACGGCGTGGGCTAACCAGCCCTTCGGATTCCAGGAAGCGGATCTTCGAGACGGTGACGTCCGGGAAGTCCGGCTTCAACTGCTTCAGCACGTCGCCGATGGACGAGGTGGGAAGAACCGCACCGGCTGGGGCGGAGGAAGGGACGGGAGCGCTAGCGTGGCTTCTCTGTGCGCTCACTTTTCTTTAGGCTTCCTTCGAACCGTTTAGGAACACCAGGCGGAACTTGCCGATCTGAATCTCGTCGCCGTTAGACAGAACGGAGGAGTTCTTCGGCTCACGGTTAACGTAGGTTCCGTTCAGGGATCCGACGTCGACTACCTCGTACTGGTCGCCATTGCGGCGGAACTCTGCGTGACGGCGGGAAACGGTGACATCATCCAAGAAGATGTCGCTGTCGGGGTGGCGGCCAGCCGCGGTGGTCTCCTGATCCAGCAGGAAGCGGGAGCCAGCGTTCGGGCCACGCTTCACGACCAGCAGCGCGGAGCCCTCGGGAAGACCCTCCACACCGGCGGGAGAGGCATCGTGCTGAGAACCAGATTCCATCTCCTTTAGAAGGTCTGCGCGGAAGACCGACGTGGTCTCGACAGATGCCTCCGGCACTCCGGTGTTATCGCTCATGGCTTTAAAGTCCTCTCATTCGAACTAATCGGTTCGGCTTTAACAATACGTCTAACAATACCCTAAAGCAGTTAGCGGAACATCTGAACGATAGATCCCATCACAGACCCCCCGGAGGAGGACAGCGGGTTGTCGTTCACCATGTAAGTCCACGTTGCGCTGGGCTTATGCAGGCCCAGGTCGCCCAGTTGAGCGCCGTCTGCGGTGATCTCGACCTCGTCAAAAGTCTGGCGGGCCTTTTCCACCGCGCGCTCGGCCAACTCGCCGAAAGCTGCGATCGACATGCGGTGGAACTCGTCGATCGGCGATTCGCGGGCGATGGCGCGCAGGTGGATCGACTCGCGCACGTCGTCAAGGTAGGCCAGGTGCTCCGACCACTCGTTATCCAGGTGGAAAAGCATGATCTCGCGGGCGGCCTGCTCTAGTACTTCCTCGCTGATGCCCTGCTTCTTGAGCTCCGCGGCCCGGTCGACATTGTGGTAGCTCAAGTCATCCCAGGCTGCGGCGGTATCCAGCAAGGTGTCGCGACGGTCGTTGACGATGTCCCGCTGATCCTTGATGAGCTTGTTGTACTTCCACGTGGTGGCATGGATATCCAGCATCTGGCCTTCGGTCACGCGCTGGCAATGGTCCACGAACTGCAGAACCTTCTTCTGCGGCAGCAGGCCGTCGTCCTCAGGCTGAGCCTGCAGCTCCTCCCCTGCTCCGCCGATGGCGACCACGTCGTCTTCCAAGGAGACAAAGAACACAGAGCTGCCCGGGTCGCCCTGGCGGCCCGCGCGGCCGCGGAGCTGGTTATCCAGGCGCTGGGAACGGAAGCGCCCCACGCCGACGACATGCAGGCCGCCGGTCTCCACGACCTCGTCGTGCTCTGCTTCGTCGGTACCACCCAGCTTGATGTCCGTGCCGCGTCCGGCCATCTGCGTGGAGACGGTTACGCGACCCGGCCGACCGGCCTCGGCGACAACGGCCGCTTCGGCCTCGTGGTTCTTCGCGTTCAGCACGGAGCATTCCACGCCGGCAGACTGCAAAGCCTCGGCCAGCTCTTCGGATTCCGCGACGTCCTGGGTTCCCACCAGCTGCGGCTGACCGGTCTTCTGAACTTCGATGATGTGCTTGACCACCGCGTCGTTGCGCTCGGCGGCGGAGACGTACACCCGGTCGGCCTCGTCGAAGCGGACGTTCGGCACGTTCGGCTCGATCACGGAGACCTGCAAGTTGTAGAACTGGCGCAGCTGGTCGCCCGCGGCCAGCGCGGTGCCGGTCATGCCGCACACTTCGGGGTACATGCCGACCAGTGCCTGGATCGTGACCTGGTCGAGGATGCGACCGCCGTCGGTGACGTCCAGGCCCTCCTTGGCCTCCACTGCGGCCTGCAGGCCGTCGGGCCAGCGCTGCAGTTCGGCGACGCGTCCACGGGAGCCGTCAATAAGAGCAACCTTGCCCTCGCGCACGATGTAGTGCACGTCGCGGATCAGTAGGTGCTCGGCGTGCAGGGCAACATTGACCTGCACTAGCAGATCGCCTTCGTCCTCGTAGAGGGAATCCACGCCCAGCTGCTTTTCCACGAAGGCCGAGCCTTCGTCGGTCAGGAAGACGTTGCGGTGATCCTCGGAGATGTGGAAGTGCTTGTCTTCCTCCATCCGCTTGACCAGGTCGGTAATGCGGCCTGCGGGCGCGGGGCCCGGCTCGGAACCGGCCAGGACCAGCGGCACCAGGGCTTCGTCGACCATGACCGAGTCGGCCTCGTCGATCACGGCCACGTCTGCCGGGGTGCGCACCTGGTCGGAGCGGCGGGTAATCAGTTGGTCGCGCAGCACGTCAAAGCCGAGCTCGTTGATGGCGCCGAAGATTACGTCGCGGGAGTAGATCTCGCGCCGCTGGTTCGCGGTCAAGTCCTCGTTAATCGCGCCGTGGGACAGACCGAAGAAGTCGAACATCGGGCCCATCCAGTCGTTATCGCGACCGGCCAGGTAGCTGTTCACCGTGATGACGTGTACGCGCTTGCCCTGCAGTGCGAAGCCTACGGCGGCCATCGCACCGGCCAGGGTCTTGCCCTCACCAGTGGCCATCTCCACCACATCGCCGTGCAGCAGGCGGTAGGTGCCCTGCATCTGCACGTCGAAAGGCTCCATGTTCAGGGTGCGGCTGGCTACCTCGCGCAGAATGCCGAGCAACGCTGGAGCGTCGTCTACCTGCCCGCCGAAGTGGTGGCCATCCTCGCTAGTGGATTGTTTGGTGATGACGTCCGAGGCGGCGTCGCGAAGCTCCTCATCGCTTAGCCCCGAGTAGCGCGACGAGTCGGCCTGAGCGACCACGGCCCGGCTTTTCTTCTGATTCTTCTTCGGGGAAGATCCCATTGCCTTCCAGAACCAGTCAAATGCCATGAATGTGCCCTTCGAGTGAGAGATGTAAAAATGTACTGACCACGTTAACCGACTAATGGCAAGAGGCGATCCATGACCCGCACGATTCGCTCCGTTCACGTGACAATTCCCACCGAAAATGGCTGGCAGTTGGCAGGAACGGTGGATATGCCGCGAGATGTGACGATGGAGGAGGCACCCCGGCGGGCGGTCGTCGCGCACTGCTTTACGTGCACGCGCAGCGCGATTGGGGTGGCGCGCATTTCCAAGGCGCTGGCGCGGGCGGGGTATGCGAGCCTGCGATTCGATTTTGCGGGGTTGGGTGATTCGGAGGGGCGGTTCGAGGAGACGACGCTGGCGACGAATGTGTCCGACGTGCAGGCTGCCGCCGAGTGGTTCGGCGGGGCGGAGTTGTTGGTGGGACATTCGCTGGGAGGCACCGCGGTGCAACGGGCGGCGGCGGCGATTCCTTCGGCTGAAAGCATCGTAACCATCGGCACCCCTTTTGAGCTGCGGGATACCGCGAAGCGCGCGCCGGAGATCATGCACATGTTCGAGCGCCAACGGGAGCTTTCTTTGGGGCAGGCGCTGCTGGATGAGCTCGCCACGGCCGATTCTGCCGATACCGTTGCCGCTGTTTCTTCTAGTGACGCCACGTCTCTGGTGCTGCACTCCCCCGATGATCTGGTAGTTCCAGTGGCAGAGGCGCATGCGATGCGGGAGGCTTTGCCGAAACCGGATTGGGTGGCGTTGGAGGGCATGGATCACCTGCTTTTGCAAAGAGGATCCGGGCAGCGAGTGGGCGAATTCATCGCAGCATGGGAGAGCTTGCGCCTACAGTAGGGGCATGGCTGAAGAAAAACTGACTTTTATTCCGACCGCCGACCTGGTGGACATCATTGGTAGCGACGTGCGCAGCTGCGATACGCAGTTCCGCGACCTGGGCGGTGTGGTGGAGTTCTGCGGCAAGATCACCACGGTGAAGTGCTTCCAGGACAACGCGCTGCTGAAGAAGGTGCTGCAGGAGGATAACCCGGGTGGCGTGCTAGTGATCGACGGCGATGCGTCGATGCACACCGCACTGGTGGGCGACATCATTGCAGGCATGGGCAAGGATCACGGCTGGGCCGGAGTGGTGGTTAATGGGCCGATCCGCGATTCCAAGGTGATCGGCCAGATGGAGTTCGGCTGCAAGGCGCTGGGCACCAACCCGCGTAAGTCCACCAAGACCGGTGAGGGCGAGCGCGACGTGACGGTGAGCTTCGGCAGCGTGGACTTTGTCCCAGGCGAATACATTTACTGCGATTCGGACGGCATTATCGTTACCGACAAGGCTGTGCAGCCGGTATAAGCAGGGGATTTCATAACGGCGATGGGAGTGGGGTAACCTATCGCCGTTGCCTTTTTTACAGGGCTTCGGCGGACTGTGGCGCAGCTTGGTAGCGCACTACACTGGGGGTGTAGGGGTCGCAGGTTCAAATCCTGTCAGTCCGACCAATTTCATTATTCTGGGGGGCATGACCTCACCATCACCACAGAAAAAGAATAACTCTCCTTGGTGCAGGTATTGGGCTGGCACTGACCTACAAAGAATAACTAAGGCTTCTTTACATATGGCAGGCCTTCGATCACTTCGTCGTTATCAAAAATGACTGAGCGACCGCATCTAAGGCAACCCGTTGTGACGCTCGGTCCACGAGGTTGTTGACTTTGATTCCGGCAAGCAGCTCCTCGGCACTTCCAAGGGTGCTCCCCCGACGCCACCGGCAAAGCCCACACCGCCCTCACCCAAGCCCTCCGTCTATATCGACGCCCTCGCCGACGCGGTAATCCGAGGCGAGTACGCCAAGGTCGACAAGAAAGGAACTCTGACCTTCACATTTAGGGAGGACTCCCAAGTCTCATGTCGATGCTGACTGGTGAACAGAAGTGAGGTGGAGATGACGTCCGTGCCAATGTTCAATCAGCCAACGGTCATGACTGGCGATGATGAGAGTTCCTCGCCAGTCCCGTAGCGCGTTCTCGAGTGCATCCATCGATTCCAAATCAAGGTAGTTAGTTGGCTCATCAATGATCAACAAAGCTGGCTGTTTCGCTAGGGCGACTGCAAATTGAGCCCGGCGTTGATTCCCTGCAGACAAGTTCACGATGGGAGTGCTCCACATTGAAGGATGCAGAATTCCTTTTCCAGCCTCGCCGACGCCATCTTGCCACCTCTCCGAGTCAAATCCTGCAATTGAACCATCAGGAAGCGTCTGCGGCACCACGCCGACGGGATCATCACGGGTGAGGGTGCCACTGTTCATAGTCCCCTCGGGTGCGTTTCCTGTGGCGATCCAGTTAAGCAGGGTTGATTTACCCGCCCCGTTTTCTCCTGTCACGAGGAGGTGCTCGCCTCGCCCTAAATCGAACGTAACCGGCAAAAGCCGACCTGCCACTGTCGCATCTCTGAGCGAGACGGCCAAACCAGTTCCGGGGTCAATCTTGAGGGAGGGGAACGCCAGGTTGTAGTGGCGGGGTTTCCGTATCTCTCGCTCTGAAATGCGTTCCAGGCGGACGTCGTCACTTCGGGTTCTTTTTGCCGATGTGGCTGCTGCGCGATCGGTGAAGAACTTCTTCTCTTTGCGAGTTGCGGTTTCAACCCGAACCCCACCACGGGCGATCTTCATGCTTTCGCGCCGATGCTCGTGTAGCTCGCGTTTCTCAGCTTGCTGTGCGGCGTGGATCTGTCGGTGTTTTGCACGGGCAGTCTTCTTCGCCAGCAGGTAGTGCGTGTAGTCCCCTGCGTTGCGGTACAAGCCCACGACCTTCTGTCCGTCCGCTTTGGCGAGTTCTTGCCAAACGGTGATGTCCATGTCGTAGATGGCAGTGGCGGTGTCGTTGATGAAAGATCTGTCGTGGCTCGTAGCGAGCACAGAGCCGTTCCAGTTCTTGACAACACCAGTGAGGAAATCGGCTGCTTCATGATCGAGATGATTGGTCGGCTCGTCTAGGATCAACACCTCAGGTCGCATCATCAGCAGGGTAGCCAGTTTCAGGCGTGCACGCTGACCTGGCGAAAGGGTCTGCATCATTCGATTGCTTCCCGACCCCATGAAATCTACGAGTCCCAGTCCTGCGAGTGTTTCATTCACTCGTGCATCCAACGACCACACATCAAGGGCGTTCAACCGGGCAAGAAGTTGGTCAAACTCCATTGCTAGATGAGTGTCTCCCGCTGCCATGGCTTCTGTGGCTTGGTCGAAGCGCGTGAGTAGCTCATTAAACGGTTTAAGCGCCGAGTCAAGGAATTGCGCAACGCTGCCGTCGAAAGACTCTGGATCGGGAACGTGCTGAGGAACAGGCCCAGAAACAATTCGGCCCGAATCAGGCGTCAACTCACCAGTGAGGACCCTTAACAGGGTGGATTTGCCGACCCCGTTCGGGCCAATCAAAAAGGCGCGTTCACCGTTTGGCACATGCAAACTCACACGGTCGAGAATGAGGCGGGAGCCGAATGAAAAAGAAATAGAATCGAGCAAAATTTCGGGCATAGTAATCTCCAATAGGAAGAAGTAACTTCAGTCACGTCTCAGCAGAGCTGAGTGGAGATCACATGTTCACCGGAATTACACGCTCCTCGGTTCGGGTAGGTCGTCAGTCGACGAATCCAGTCTAATTATACGCGATTATACGCGATTCGCTGAGACTCAAGCGGCTCCGTAATAGGGGCGAAACGCTGAATTGACCAGCTGCCTCCGTTTTGAACCAATCAGACGACCAAAACGCAGTTCGCACGCATTTGTATCCGTCGTGGCAAGAAAGTTTCGTACACGGTGCGTGAAGCACCGTCCGAGGCCAGTCCGATGTCGTCGGAAGCGAAAAGAATATCCACCATGAGCCGGATCGCGTCACGCGGAGTGTAGAACGCACCCGCGGCTTTGCCCTTGGTGTCGAATGCCTTGTACATGACGTGCTCGAAGAGGTCACCCATCTGGGCATCCGGCAGCGCCTCCATACTCATGTCGATGGTGGCGAAGTGTTTGACCACCGGCCACAGGCGTGAGGCACTGTCGAGAGTCTTCATCTTCACCGCGAAATCGAAAGCATCCCACACGTCGCGGACAGAGGCCGAGAACGCACCGACATAATCCATCAGCGCCTCATATACATGGTCGTCGAGCTGCGCGATCCGCGGCAAGTCCAGGCGAGAAGAGTTATAGAAGGAAAGACCAAAGCGAGCCTGCACCTCCCAGTCGATCATCTCGTCGCTGAAGCCCTCCTCCTGAAGACTCCATACCAGGTCGAGAACTTCATCTTTGGTCGGGGCGAGAATGCACTCAAGACGTCGCAGCACCGTCATCGGCAGAATATAGTCTCCGTAATCTTCAGGCTCGACGATGGAGCGCAGAAACTTGTCCGCTGTGTTCCAAACGGCGGACTGATTGAGTTCCGCTGTACTCATCCGGGCATGCCTCCTTGGGCCGAAAGTCTCAGTGCCCCTACGGTAAACGCACTGTCCAAAATCGTTCTCGAGACACGCACGTGCTGTCTCGCCTTCTAGTGCATCACCCCCGATAGACACCGTGCTGCTATGTTCGAACGAAGTATCGAACAGCTTCAATCCTTCAAGCTTTGCTGTCTTGCCTTATAAACCACCCTTAGCCACCCCTCCCACTCTCTAACGCGCTACACCTACCCCACTTCACTGCTTCAAGACTTAAGAACGACCTTCCTCCCCAACGTCAACTACTGGTTGACACACCTGTCAACCTATGGTTGACTAACTGTCATGGATCCATTGACGAATATCCGACACACACTGCAAGCAGTCAGCCTCGCCGAACACGAATTGGAGGATGCCGTCTCGCAAGCAAGAGATGCAGGACATTCATGGGCGGACATTGGGCAAGCGCTCAATGTTTCCCGCCAGGCAGCCTTTAAACGATTCGGTGCGGTGCGAAACCCCTTTACAGGAGAAACCATGGCCCCAGTATCAACCGACAAGCTCCCAGAGATTTCCGACAAGCTCATTCGCCACATTGCCAAGGGCGAAGAAGCAGAAACCATTGAAATGCTCGATCCGCACGTCCGCGAGGACCTCCCCTGGTCCGTCATCGTGGACGTTTGGACATCAATCCTGACCGACTTCGGCGAGCTCCAGGAGATCACCGACCAGACGATCGTCCCCATCAAGGGAGACCGCAACGCGGCACCGGAGTCAGAAGCACTCTCCGCAAAAAGCACGGGCACCTCTGTCGTCGTCTCGACGCTCAACCACGAAGCCGGCGAACTGATGTCTCGGATCGCCGTCAGCAGAGAGGGCACGGTCGTTGGCGTTCTTTTCTTGACGCCCGATGCCACGGACTACCCGTTCTAAGTCAGCTCCCGTAGTGGTAGCGGCGATCCGCCGTCTGCCACCACAAATAGTCCCCCCAAGGCAGACTCATCTCAAACGAGAATCATTAGTCCTCAATGAGGGCGTGGTGGGCGCCGCGCCCCCGCTCCAGGTTCTCGATGGAACCGAGGAGGCGGCGAGCGTTCTCGGGAGAGCGCAAAAGGTAGGCAGTTTCCCGCAGTGATTCATACTCGGTATAGCTAATCGGCTTCACAGCGCACCTCCTGTCCTGAAAACCGCCGCAGGTCGTGTGCCTTCAATACTATCTGCCCCACTCGGGGTAGAAATCGCCTCCATTGGCGAGTTACCAGCCCCTGTGAGGTAGACTACATCCATGGAGCTCTTGCTGATTTACCTCGGTGTGGTCTTCGTTTGTGGCCTCATTGCTTGGGCCGTGCGGCTCCCACCCCTTATTGGCTTCCTCGCAGCCGGTTTCGCGCTCCACGCGGCCGGTGTGGAACACGTTGATTCCCTGGACCTTTTCGCCGATATCGGTGTGACCCTCATGCTCTTCGCCATCGGCCTACGCCTGGATCTTCGCGCGCTGACGGATAAGGCAGTCTGGCTCACCGCGAGCGCTCATGTTCTCGTGATGACGCTTATTGGTGCTGGCTTCATCACCGGCCTCGGCGCCCTCGGTGCCTTCGGCCCCACCGATTTCTCCGTGGCCGTAAATATCGCTCTGGTCTTGAGTTTCTCCAGCACCATCGTCGTCATCAAGATCCTGCAGGACCGAGGCGACGAGCAAGCCCTCTACGGCAACATCTGCGTCGGCGTGCTGATCATGCAGGACATTCTGGCCGTCGCGTTCATGAGCATCCTTCGGGGCGAACCGCCACGCCTGGCCTCCCTGCTGCTAGTCGCCATTGTCCCGCTGCTGGCATTGACCACCCGCCGTTGGTACAAGCTCGGCCACGGCGAGCTTGGCTCCCTGTTCGGCATCGTTATGGCATTGCTGCCGGGTTACGCACTCTTCGAATGGGTGGGGCTCTCCGGTAGCCTCGGAGCCCTCATCATGGGCGTGGTTCTCTCCCGCTCCCCCGGCGCAGAACAACTCAGCCACTCCCTGTTTACCCTCAAGGAGCTACTGCTGGTTGGCTTCTTCGTCAACATCGGCTTCCTGGGTCTACCAAACCTGCAAAACCTCGCCGACGCTGCCCTGTTGCTCATTCTGCTGCCCGTCCAAGGCATCGCCTACTGGGCGATCCTGTGGGGCCTCGGACTGCGCAATCGCACCTCCGTTCTCGCTTCACTATTGTTGGCGAACTACTCGGAGTTCGCGCTCATTATCGCTGCTCTCGGAGTAAGTGACGGTTGGCTCAACCAGCGCTGGCTGCTTTCCCTAGTACTCGCGGTATCCCTCAGCTTCGTCATTTCCGCAATTCTGAACCCGCAGAGTGTCTCGCGGGCAACACGCCTGGCAAAGCGCCTCCCGACGCGCCCGCCGCACAAGATCCACCCAGAGGATCGCCCCATCAAACTCGGCGATGCCCACGCCCTGGTTCTCGGCGTGGGCCGCCTGGGGGTGTCTTGCTACAACGAACTCACCGAGGTCTACGGCACGAAGGTCTTGGGCGTGGAGCACGACCCCGCCCGAGTGCGCCACCTGCAGGAGCGCGGTTACAACGTTGTGGAGGGCGACGCCACAGATATCGACTTCTGGGAGCGTGTGAAGGACAGCCACCAGATCGACATGATCATGCTTGCCATGCCCGCCCAGCACGCCAACGTAGACGCAGTAAAGGAGATTTTTGCCTCCAACATCAATCCGGAGGAATGCACCATCAGTTCAGTGGCCATGTACCGCGAGGATGTCGAGGAACTCGAAGAACTTGGGATCAACGTTGTTGTCCACCTGCAGGACGGTGCCGGCGAATCCCTCGCCGAACGCACCTTTACAGAGAATCAGCAGCGTCGCGCTCGGTCCCAGTAGCACGGCGGTCCGTGAAATACCGCACCGCATAGTACGCCGCAGCCACCACGACGAAGGCCACGCCCAGGAAGGTGAAGGCGCCCTGCCACAGCGGGTTATCGTGAGCCACGCCCTGGCCGAAGAAGCCGAACCTGCGGGACGTGGCGTTGCTGACGAAAGGCAGGAACACCACCGTCAATACCGCCACCACTGCGAAGCTCAGGAGCTGCTCAACAACCCAGCCCAGCACTCCCTTCACCTTGTCTGAGACCGCCTGTACCAGCCGGAACCCGGCGTCCAGAAAAACGACAAAGAGCGGTACCAAGAACACCCAGTGGTGATACCAGCTAAACGGCGAGATGATGCAGGCGACAACGCCGCCGAGGGCCATAATCATCGAGTAGTTACCGCGACGGTAGCAGCCCAGGACCACGATGCTGTACAGCACCACGATGGCGACAACGCCGACGAGCCACAGCACCGTGTTGTCGTAACCGAGGCGGTGCAAGACTGCGCCGAGGGACTGCGCGCCGGGATTGTCCTCGCCGCCGATGCGCTGGGTTTCGAAGATCTTGGTCTGCCAGAAAGACTTGGCGTCCGGGACGAACAGGAAGCCAATGACGACGGTCGCGAGGATCGTGAGGGTCATGTAGACCATCGCGCGCCAGCGCCTGCCCAGCAACAACGGCAGGTAGAAGAAGACCGGGGTGAGCTTAATGCCGGCGGCCACACCACTGAATACGCCGCCGCCCTTGTTGCCGGTGCGCCTGCGCAGGAAATCCAGGGCAACCAAGCCCATGAGGAAGATGTTGATCTGGCCCCAGAAGAAGGTGCCGAAAACCGGGGCCAGGTGGATGGAAGCGACTAGCGCCGCCAGGGAAACGAGGATTAGCCCCGGGGACCAGGCATAACCACGCTCGCGGAAAACACCGACAATCACCGCGAAAAGCACCAACGCGGTGAGCGCCAACCAGATACTCGCCGCAACCTCGAACGGGGCCAAGGGCAGCACCCTGAAGATCGCGCCGGAAAAGGGCGGATACGTAAAAGGAAGGCCCCCTACGAAAGGCTGGGAGTACAGCTCCTGCCCGCTGTTCAGAGCCACCGCCGCGTTGTAATAGACCTTAAAGTCCGTCGGCCACTTAAAGAGATTTGTGAACCAGGAAGCGCGAGTTTCCGGCAGAGTGAGCCGGTAGACCGCATACGCGGCGAGCAGGGCGAAAGCCACGAACGCGCCGAAAGCGCCCGGCAGCCTCTTGGTGGTGGACTCGGTTTTCACAGCCCCACCTTAAAACGCAGGATGCAAAAACCCGCGTAGGCGGTGCGGGAGTCTGCAAAAAAGGCATGACAAAAGTCATGGTGCAATTCGTGATGAACGGTATGCGCGCCCCCTTCGTCGGCGAAATAACGTGAAAACCATGAGCACAACACAACTGGCACACGCCATAGAAGTAAGCGGAATCAGCAAGACCTTCAACCCACGATCCAACAAACCAGTGCACGCGCTGAAGGACGTAAGCCTCAGCGTTCGCCCGGGCGAGATCATCGCACTGCTCGGCACCAACGGCGCGGGCAAGACCACCCTGGTGGACCTGATCCTGGGGCTTACCTCCCCGACCGCCGGCACCGTGAAGGTCATGGGCCAATCCCCCAAGCAGGCGGTGTACAACCAGAACATCAGCGCACTGATGCAGACCGGTGGCCTGCTCCACGAACTGACAGTGAAGGACACGGTGGAGATGATTGCCGCCGCGTTCCCGGAGCACCTGCCCCTCGACGAGGTCATCGAGCAGGCAAACCTGGAACCCATCTACAAGCGCCGCGTAGGCAAGTGCTCCGGCGGCGAGCAGCAGCGTCTTCGCTTCGCCCTGGCCATCCTCGGCAACCCGGACATCCTCATCCTCGATGAACCCACCGCTGGTATGGACGCCGGCGCACGCCACCGCTTCTGGGACTCCATGAAGCACCAGGCCCAGCTGGGCCGCACGATCATCTTTGCCACCCACTACCTAGAGGAAGCGGACAACTTCGCTCAACGCATCGTGCTGATGAATAAAGGCGAGATCATCGCCGATGGCACCACCGACGAGCTGCGAAACCTGAGCGCCAACCGTGTGGTCAGCGCCGAGTTCCCGGGCGGATTCCCCGAGTTGTCGGGACTTAGGGGCGTCATAAAAAGCGAAGTAAACGGCCGCCGCCTGCGGATGACGACCAACGACTCTGACGCGCTTGCCCGGTACCTGTTGACGGAAACTGACGCCCGCAACCTCGACATCACCAGTCACAGCCTAGAGGACACGTTCCTCGCGCTGACGAACGAACACCAGGAGGCCTAACAATGAGCACCACCCTAAAATTCGCCGGCCACGAGCTACTACGCCTGCGCCGGGACATGACCACCCTGTTCTTCAGCATCGGCATGCCGATCTTCTTCTACCTGCTTTTCGGCGCAATGCAGGAATACGGCGATCAGGAAATGAACGGCGGTAACGTCTCCGCATTCGTCATGCTAGGCATGGCTTTCTACGCCGGAGTGGTAGGCGCAGTTGGCGCGGCGGGATCTGCCGTAACCGATAGCCGCAGCGGATGGGGTAGGCAGCTGGCGCTGACACCCCTGCGTCCCTGGCAGCTCGCCTTCGCCACTACCTTAAGCATCACCGTGCGCGCAGTGCTGCCGATAGCGGCAGTGTTTATTGTCGGCGGGCTGACGAAATCACACATGCAAGTTGACCAGTGGATACTGAGCTTTATCGCATGTGCACTGTGTGCCATCCCCTTCGGATTCTACGGCCTGGCATGGACATTGCTGATCCCCAAAGAAAATACAGTGGCCATCGCCACAGCCTCCATCGTGATTCTCGCCTTCGCGGGCAACGTATTCATGCCACTGAGCGGATCGCTTCTGCAGGTGGGCCGTTTCACTCCGATGTACGGCGCGGTAACGCTGGTTCGCTGGCCGCTGGCAGAAGGCGCACAATTGCTCGATCAAGGGCTGCTGTTCGACCCGATGTGGTACGCCTGGGTTAGCATCGCAATATGGACGGCGATCTTCGTAGGCTTTTGCCTTCTCATGAGCAAGCGAGACAAGGGACGAAGCTAATGCGCCCTTTCGACGGGTTCCGGCTGAACTCCGCCATCTTCGCTTCAATATGGCTGGTATTCCTGGTGCCCGTCGCTCTGCAGGTTTACATGGGGGAAGGATTCTCTACTACGGCGAAAGCCTGGATGACAGTATGCCTGCTGGCTTTCGGCGCGTTCTACTTCTACGCCTTCGGCTCGCTGAAGTACTTCCCCCGTGACTGGGGAACACTTGCGCGGGCACTGCTGCGCTGGGGCATACTGCTAGCCATTGCGTTGGCCAGCGTGCCCGCGATGAAGTCTGGCGCAGTGTCCTTTGCTCCCTACCTGGCCGCGATGTTGGGATTCACGGTGACGCTACGAAAGGCGCTGCCGATCGTGGTGGCAACGGGTGTGCTCGGGACTGTCGCTGTGTGGAACTGGTCGCCGGACGACCTTACCTGGGCTGCATTCACCCTTATCGGCATGCCGCTGATGCTCGTCGCACTTGGGATCTTCAGCCAATACGATGAATCCCGCCACAAGCTGCGACACGACCTGGACCTGGCGCAGCAACGAGAGGATATCGCAACGGACGTGCACGACCTGTTGGGTCACTCGCTGACGGTTATCAACCTGAAGTCCGAGGTCGCCAGGCGGGCAATGGATAGCAACCCCGAGCAGGCCAAACAGGAGCTCAAGGAGATCAGCGACCTCTCCCGCCTGGCCTTGGCGGAAGTGCGCTCGACAGTCACCCGCATGCGCACACCCACCTTCGCCGGTGAGCTGCAGGCAGCGCGCCGGGCTTTGGAAACTAAGGGCGTCACCGCGCATCTACCCGAACTCCTGAAAGCACCGGGCGCACACGACGCGGTGTTTTCCTGGGGGCTGCGTGAGCTCACGACAAACGTGGTGCGGCACTCCGGGGCGAGCGCGTGCTGGGTGAGCGTCAATGCCCACAAGCTGCAGGTTACCGACGACGGCTGCGGGTTTAACGGTGAAGCCACGCAGGGTACTGGCGGTTTGGCCGGCCTGCGCGAGAGGGTCGAGGTAGCCGGCGGGCAGCTGATCGTACGCCGCGAACGGGGTCTGAGTACGGTGTTGATCGCTATGGAAGGCGACGACAAACTAATCGACGACGGCGCAGTGCCAGAGGAGGCCGCCCGATGAGCATTCGTGTATTACTTGCCGAGGACCAATCACTGGTGCGCGGAGCATTGATCGCGCTGCTCAACGCGGAGCCGGACATCGAAGTCGTTGCCGAATGTGCGACCGGGACTGAGGCCGTGGCTCTCGCGCAGGAGCAGCCCATCGACGTGGCTCTGCTGGACATCGAAATGCCCGGGCTGAACGGCATCGATGCCGCAAAGGAGCTGGCCGGGAATCGGTGCCGCTGCCTGATCGTGACGACATTCGGCAAGGCCGGGTACGTGAAACGTGCCATGGAGGTTGGCGTGGACGGATTCATCGTTAAGGACACGCCTCCCGAGGAGCTCGCCGATGCTATCCGACGGATCCATGCCGGCCTGCGCGTTATCGACCCGACGCTTGCCCAGGAAAGCTTATTGACGCCCGATAATCCCCTTAGTGAACGTGAGACCGAGGTGTGTCAGCAGCTTTTCGAGGGTAAGAGCTCCCCCTCCATCGCCAAGGCGCTGCACCTGTCGCCGGGCACGGTACGAAATCACATTTCCAGCATCATGTCGAAGACGGGTGCAGGCAATCGCTACGAGGCGGCGCACGTGGCGAAGACGAATGGGTGGATTTAGCTCGCCCTGCAGACTAGCTGAATCCTTGTTAAATTCATGTGCGTTGTCTCACAGTAGACGCATGATCTTTTAACAAATAGCTCCCCCAGTTAGGAAAGCATGAAGACACCCCTCACCTGGCGCAAGGCCACTGCCGCAGCCGTGGCCGCCATCGTTTCTATCGGCTCCGCAGGCACCGCAGTTGCCGCCACCAACTCCAGCATCGGTTCTTCCGTCGCCGGCTCTTCTTTTAATCTCACCATCGGTTCATCCGTAACAGGTTCCTCAAAACCTCAGCCGGAGGAGCAGCAGGGCTTCGACCTGCAGTCGCACCGTGGCGGTCGCGGCGAGTACACCGAGGAATCCCGCAAGGCTTTTGAAGAATCTTTAAAGATGGGAGTATCCACCCTCGAGCTGGACATCGTACTGGCCGAGGACGGAACCCCGGTTGTATGGCACGATCCGGAAATCCAGGCCGACAAGTGCACCGATACCAAGCCAGCCACCGAGAACGACCCGGAGTTCCCCTACGTGGGCAAGCTCGTCCACGAGCTGAATTGGAAGCAGCTGCAGACCCTGAACTGCAACAAGGTGCTGAAGGGATTCCCCGAGGCTAAGGCCGAGAAGTCGAACAAGCTGCTGCAGCTGCAGGACGTCTTCGATATTGCTGCCGCCGATCCGCAGATGCGCTTCAACATCGAGACCAAAATCGAGGCCGAGAACCGCGAGAAGTCTGCCACACCGCAGGAGTTTGTCGACGCGATCCTGCCGGTCGTCCGCCACAACAAGGCAACCTCTCGCACCACCATCCAGTCTTTCGACTGGCGCTCCTTGCCACTTGTGCGCAAGGCCCAGCCGGACATCTCTCTCGCTCTTCTTTATGACGCCACCACGTGGAAATCCGGCTCCCAGTGGATCGGTGACGTTGACTACGACAAGCTCGGTGGCGACGTGAACAAGGCCGCTAAGCAGTTGGGCGCGGAAATCCTATCCCCGGACTACAAGCTGGTCACCCCGGAGAACGTGGCTTCCGCCCATGCTGCGGGGTTGCAGGTTCTGCCGTGGACCGTGAACGAGGAATCCGACATGCAGGCCATGGTCGACGCTAAGGTGGACGGCCTGATCACCGACTATCCGACCCGCGGCCTGGACGTTGTAAAGAAGAACAAGCTCCAGGTTCTCTAAACCAGCTTGAGTTCCCGGTAGCGGTTCGCCGCCGCCAGGATCTCCGCCCCACGTGGGCGGCTCAAATGCCCGGGGTGATCACGCCCGGGCACCAAAACGGCCAGACCATCCTCGGTGATGCGTCGCTCCAACCTCGCGACCAGCTCCACCAGTGGGGTCTGGCCGTCGGCGTTTTTCGATAGCCAAGCCAGCGCCGCAGCAATCGCGGCGGTCTGCGAGGGTGCAACGAGTTGGCCAACGGCTGCTAGATCGATGTCCGAGCGATCCACGCTAATGGTGGATAGCCCCCGTGGCTTGGGAGGCTTTCGCGACTTCAAGGCGCCGCGAGCCAAGATGCGGCTAGCGGTGATGTGCTGGAACCCATCTTGTTCTGACAGCTCCTCCTCCCCCGCGAGTTCGTGGGCACGGGCGGTGACATCGCTGGGACGGTAGGCATCCATTGCAATGACGGTATCGGCCAGTTGCAGATAAGCACCCGAGCCGCCGGCGATCAGCACGGTGGAGACCGAGGTGGCGTCGTATAAAGAGCGAACGCGCTGCACAAACGGGGTGATGGGCTCTTTATCATTCGGCACGAGGCGCTGCATGAGATGGTCGCGGATCATGAAGTTCGTGGCGGAAGTGTCCTCGTCGATAAGCAGCGATGATGTCCCCGAGGCATGCGCTTCGACGACGTTGGCAGCCTGGGAGGTAGAACCCGACGCATTGGTAGTCATGAAATGGCGCGTGTCAGCGCCGGTGGGCAGATTAGTGATGAAGGGGGAAATATCGGTGTCGGTGATGGGGCGCCCATCCTCCGCGCGAACGCTGGCGACATCAGCGCGGGAGATGACCCATTCGCGACCATCACCTGCCACATGAGGATAGACGCCGCGTTCCAGAGCGCGGAGCAGAGTGGACTTGCCGTGATAGCCCCCGCCAACGATAACGGTCAGCCCCTCCGGGATGCCCATGCCGGTGACTGTGCGACCACTAGAGAGTTCAAAGGTTTGGGTGAGCGATTCAGGCGACTGGAAGGCTGTGGCCTGGGCTGTGGCGAGAGGACGATCACTATCGCCTGCGGCGCGCGGGAGGATGGCGCCGTTGCCGACAAAAGCAACGAGCTTGCGAGGTTTCAGCTGGGCACGCAGAGCCTCTTGGTCACGCAGAAGAGCCACGTGGTCTGCGAGCGCTGCGGCGTCGGCAGGAGCGAAACGGTCATAGCGCAAACAATCATCTGCAAGGGCTGGCAGATCGTCGGCCAGGAGGTGCGCGGCTTGGCGGCCGAGAATACGGCGCCCCTTGGCGGGCAGCCCTACCAGCAGGCGGGCCTCTACACGATCAGGGGTGACAAGCACGTGGGTACGTTCGAGAACCTGCTGACCGATGTCGCCGATGTGGACGTTCTTCGGGCGGTTGCGCTCTGTCTGGATTCGGCGGGCCAGGAAATCGGCGACCGCTACCCTGCCGGTGGCATCACTAACGAGGTGCGCGGGAATATGCGCGGCGCTTATCGGCAGAATGAGGCGCACCTTGGAGGGGCTGGCATAGGGATCGGCCTGAACGTGGTCGATGGAAACTGTCAGGCCGGGTTCGCTATAGGCCCCCGCGAGTTTTTTATATGCTTTGTACCCCGCGCCATCGAGGTTCTTGGTGCGCGAAAACAGCTCCTCCAGGGTTCCTTGTGCAGTGTTTCTTGACATGCGCTCAAGCGTAGGCGAACTGCTCAGAGAAAAAACTTTAAAAAATTGTTTTGAGGGCGTAACACTTAGGCGTGGGAATCGTTTGTATTGGTGAAGGCGCTAAACAAACCCACATAAACCCTTAGCGTCAGTCACTACACACAGAAAGGATCACTCCCATGATTGAACTCGTTGCAACCTTCTTCCAGAACCTCGTCCAGGTAATCGGCGGCGCTATCGCTGGCCTGGTCGGCCTGATCACTGGCAAGTAGGAATCCCCCTTCTTCTGAGGTTTCTCACTGGTCCCCGTCCACCTCGTGTGGGCGGGGATTTCTTTATAGGATCGTTTTCATGTTGGCCTTCCTCGCAGAGAATCCACTCATCGCCCTCGTCATTATCCTCGCCCTCGGCTTCGCTATCGGCAAGATTCGCTTGGGCGGAATGTCGCTGGGCACAGCGGCAATTCTTTTCGTCGCCATCATCTTCTCCACCCTGGATCCCAACATCCAGCTTCCCCCGCTGCTGTTCCAATTCGGTTTGGCGATCTTCGTCTACGCCATCGGACTAACGGCTGGCCATGCCTTCTTTGCCGATTTCCGCCGTCGCGGATGGCGCATGCTCCTCTTTGTGGTCGTACTCCTCGTCGGCCTCATGGGCATGACGTGGCTACTGGTGCCGCTGTTTGGTGTGGAGGCCACCACCGCGACCGGTTCCTTCGCTGCTGCACTGACTTCGACCCCTGGTATGGCGGCTGTCGTGGATATGTTGGAGGGCACCAACCCGGAGTTGGCTGCTCACCCAGTTGTCGGTTACTCCCTGGCTTATCCCGGTGGCGTGCTGGGAGCCATCGCAGTCGCAGCCATCGGTACGAAGCTTCTCAAAGTTAACCACCGACAGGACGCTATCGACGAGGACGTTCTGCATGCTCCACTGGAGCACCGTGGCATCCGCCTGCGAGACGGCATTACGGGCTGCGTACGTGACCTGCGCACCATCGCTGACACAAAGATCATCGTCACCCGTCTGGTGCGACCACACCACGCCACTGAGGATGTGCAAGAAAAGGACCACAAGCTGGCCTACCCGGATGCCGAGGTCTTCCCTGGCATGATCGTCGTGATTACGGGCACGCCCGACTCCCTGGATAAAGCCACTGCTGCGCTGGGTGAAGAGGTCGATATCGACATCGACAGCTCCTACATCGGCTACCGCCGCATTACCCTTTCAAACCCCAACATCGCCGGGCGCAGCATCAAAGACATTGATCCGATCAGCCATGGCTTCATCATCGCCCGCATTCGTCGCGGCGATGAAGACCTGGTTCCGGGCCCAGACGATGTACTGCATTACTCCGACCGCGTCCGTGTGGTCACTCCTAAGCACCGCATCGACGAGGTTTCTCAGCTCTTGGGCGATTCGGAGCGCTCCCTCGCAGATGTCAATTTGCTGCCGTTTACTCTCGGCCTAGCCATCGGTTTGCTTATCGGCGCGATCCCCATCCCCCTGCCCGGAGGCGCCACACTCAATCTGGGCTTCGGCGGTGGTCCCATTGTCATGGGTCTCGTGTTTGGCGCGCTCGCCCGCACCGGCCCCATCGGCTGGCAAATCCCCTACCACGCCAACAAGGCCCTAAGCAGTCTTGGATTGGCGATCTTCTTGGCGGGCGTGGGCACTATCGCGGGCACGGGATTCCGCGACGCTTTGACGGACATCTCGTCCCTAAAATACATCGCGCTGGGGCTGATCGTTACCGTCGTATCCGCCCTGGTCTGTGGTCTGGCCGGAATGTGGGTACTGCGCCTCAAATGGGACGAGGCAATGGGCATGGCCGCGGGTGTATCTACCAACCCCGCGGTGATCAGCTACCTCAACGACCAGTCGGGCACTGAACTACCCATGCGTGGGTATGCCACGGTCTACCCGGCAGCGATGATCGGGAAGATCGTCGGCTGCCAGGTATTGCTACTGATGCTGCTGTAAAGCAGCAGCTTTACAGATCCTGTGCACCGGCGCGCTGTGGCAGCACGCGCGGGCGCACGCCGACGATTTCCTCGGCGATGCGCACGACCTGGTTGGAGTAGCCGAACTCGTTGTCGTACCAGACGTACAGCACCAGGTGGTTGCCGTTGGCGATGGTGGCCAGGCCGTCGACGATGCCCGCGTGAGTGGTGCCAACAAAGTCGGTGGACACGACCTCCGGGGACTTAATGAAGTCGATCTGCTGGCGCAGCGTGGAGTGCAGGGAAACGCGGCGCAGGAAGTTGTTGACCTCGTCAGCCTCAACTTCCTTATCCAGGGTCAGGTTCAGCACTGCCATGGATACATCCGGGGTGGGAACGCGGATAGCGTTACCGGTCAGCTTGCCCGCGAACTCCGGCAGAGCCTTGGCCACTGCCTTCGCCGCGCCCGTTGCGGTGAGCACCATGTTCAGGCCAGCAGCGCGGCCACGACGGTCGCCCTTGTGGAAGTTATCGATCAGGTTCTGGTCGTTAGTGAAGGAGTGCACGGTCTCGACGTGGCCATGCTGCACGCCGTAACGGTCGTTGATCACCTTCAGCACCGGGGTGATGCCGTTGGTGGTGCAGGACGCCGCGGATAGAATCCGGTCATCCTCAGTGATGTCGCCGTGGTTGATGCCGTAGACGATGTTCTTGATGTCGCCCTTGCCCGGGGCGGTCAGCAGAACCTTGGACACGCCCTTGGACTGCAGGTGCTGGGACAGGCCGTCGCGGTCGCGCCACACGCCGGTGTTGTCCACCACGATCGCATCGTTGATGCCGTAGCTGGTGTAGTCGATCTCCGCCGGGTTGTTAGCGTAGATGATCTTGATTGGGGTGCCGTTGGCCCAGATCGTGTTGTTCTCGTGATCCGTGGTGATGGTGCCGTCGAAGGCGCCGTGGACGGAGTCGCGGCGCAGCAGGGAGGCACGCTTAACCAGGTCGCCCTCGCCCTTGGAACGGACGACGACGGCGCGCAGGCGGGCACCACCGTAAGTAGCCTCGCGGGAAACCAGGATGCGGGCCAGCAGACGGCCGATGCGGCCGAAGCCGTAGAGGACGATGTCGCGGGGCTCTACCTGCTCCGGGCCACCGATGACCTCGGCCAGCTCGCGCTCCAGGTACTCGCGCAGGGTCAGGCCCTCGGAGTTCTTGTTGTAGCGGCTAGCCAGGGATCCGATGTCGATGGAGGCGGTGCCCAGGTTCATTTCCACCAGTTCGCGCAGAACCGGCAGGGTCTGCTCCAGCGGCAGCTCCTTTTCCACCACGCGGCGGGCGTAGCGGTGGGACTTGATGATGTCGATGTCGGTGACGTTGACCAGCAGTCGACCGAAAATAGAGGTTACGACGTTCTTATCGCGGTGCAGTCGGCTGATCAGCGGCAGCATCTCTTGTGCCAGAGCCAGCCGCTCGTTCCAATCGCTGTGCAGATCGCTCGTGGTGTGCGCGTTGTCGGTCATCTATACCTCACTACCTCACTGGAGGGAATCGTTTTGCCAAAATCCGGGGGTCACCCGCTTACCCCCTAAGTCTAGTGGCAGACTCCCCCACACCCATTAATCCGGGGGCTTAAAGGGGTAGACGTTTATTCTGGGAATATGACTAACTCTTCTGCAACCAACAATCCGCAGCCCAGCGATGTGGAGATCGCGCAGGCCCACACGCTGGAACCCATCACCACGATCGCGGAGCGCGCCGGCATCCCGGAAGCCGCCCTGATCCCCTACGGCCGCACAAAGGCCAAGATCGACGTTCCCGCGCTCAAGGCTGAACGTGGGGGCGTCAATAAGAAGGGCAAGCTCGTGCTCGTGACGGCGATGAGCCCAACCCCCGCTGGTGAAGGCAAGTCCACCGTGCTTATCGGTCTGGCAGATGCCGTGCGTGCGGCGGGGCGCCAGACGATGGTGGCGATCCGCGAACCCTCCCAGGGACCGGTCATGGGCATCAAGGGCGGCGCAGCGGGCGGCGGCTACGCGCAGATCGTGCCGATGGAGGACATCAACCTACACTTCACCGGCGACATGCACGCCATCACCGCGGCGACGAACACTCTGGCTGCGATGATCGATAACCACGTGCAACACGGCAACGCGCTGGGCATCGACCCGCGGCGTGTGACGTGGCGACGCTGCCTGGACGTCAACGATCGCTCGCTGCGCCACGTGGTCACCGGCCTGGGCGGGCCGGGTCAGGGCACTCCGCGCGAGGGCGGCTTCGACATCACCGCAGCCAGCGAGATCATGGCGATCCTGTGTCTGGCCACCGACCTGGAGGATCTGAAGAAGCGCATCGGGCGCATCGTGGTGGGTCAGACCTACGACCGCAAGCCCGTCACCGCGGGCGACCTGAAGTGCGCGGGCGCAATCACCGCCCTGCTGCGCGACGCGATCAACCCGAACCTAGTACAGACCCTGGGCGGCACCCCTGCCCTGGTACACGGCGGGCCTTTTGCGAACATCGCCCACGGCTGTAACTCCCTGATTGCGACGACGACGGCGCTGGATCTGTCGGAGGTCGTGCTGACCGAGGCCGGATTCGGCAGCGACCTGGGCGCGGAGAAGTTCTTCGACATCAAGTCCCGAGCCGGCGACCTGGCCGTGGCCGCAACCGTAGTGGTGGCCACGATCCGCTCGCTGAAGCACAACGGCGGCTCCGTACTGAAGGCCGGACTGGCCAACCTGGAGCGCCACGTCAGCAACATCCGCAAGTTCGGCGTGGAGCCCGTGGTGGCGCTGAACCTGTTTAGCTCCGACACGGACGCCGAGCGCCAACTGATCGCCGACTGGGGCAAGGACTTCGGGGTGCGCGTGGTGGAATGCAACGTGTGGGCCGAGGGCGGCGCCGGTGCGGCGGATCTGGCCACTGCCGTGTTGGAGGTCGTTGATGGTGTTTCTGGTGATGACGCCCCTAGCTCCAGCCACCAGATCTATCAGCCCATCGATGGCGTGGAAGCCACCCTGCGCACGCTTGCCACGGAGATCTACGGCGCGGCGGACGTGCAGTTCGGCCCGCAGGCCGTGAAGGATCTGGCGTTTCTGAAGGACAACGGCTGGGACAAGCTGCCGGTGTGCGTGTCGAAGACGCAGTACTCGTTCAGCGATGACCCCAGCGCGCTGGGTGCGCCGAGCGGCCACACCCTGCACGTCCGCGAACTGGTGCCACGCATCGGCGCCGGATTCGTGGTCGCACTGACGGGCGACGTGATGACTCTGCCTGGGCTGCCGAAGAAGCCCGCGGCCGAGCGCATCGACGTGGATGCGCAGGGAGTTATCTCCGGGCTGTTCTAGCCGGGCTGGCGAGTCCAGCCAGTCCAGCTACTTCTTGCGCTTCTTTTCGCGCACGCGGACCGCGATACGCACCGGCGAGCCTTCGAAGCCGAAGGATTCGCGCAGCTTGCGCTCCAGGAAGCGGCGGTAGCCGTGCTCCAGGAAGCCGGTGGTGAACAGCACGATCACCGGCGGCTTGGTGGAAGCCTGGGTGGCAAACAGCACGCGCGGCAGGCGACCGCCACGCATCGGCGGCGGGGTCTCCGCGATCACGGCGCGCAGCCAGGTGTTCAGCTGGCCGGTGGAAATGCGCTGATCCCAGCTCTCCAAAGCCTCAATCATCGCGGGCTCCAGCTTCTGCAGCGCGCGGCCGGTCTTCGCGGAAATGTTCACGCGGCGAGCCCACGGAACGTGGGACAATTGCAGCTCAATCTCGCGTTCCAGCAGCTCGCGGCGGTCTTCATCCACAAGATCCCACTTGTTGTAGGCCACGACCAGGGCACGCCCCGAGTCAAGGATCATGCGAAGTACTCGCTGATCCTGCTCGGCGATGGGTTCGCTAGCGTCCACAAGAAAAACAGCGACCTCCGCCGCGTCGATGGCGGAGCGGGTGCGCAGCGAGGCGTAGAACTCGTGGCCGCGCGCCTGCTTCGTCTTTTTGCGAATGCCCGCGGTGTCGACGAACTTCCAGGTCTTTTCCTCCAGCTCGACGATGGAGTCGACCGGGTCGACTGTAGTGCCGGCGACGTTGTTGACCACGGAGCGTTCCTCGCCTGTGATCTTGTTCAGCAGGGAGGACTTGCCCACGTTCGGGCGGCCGACCAGAGCCACGCGGCGCGGGCCGGAAACGACGGAAAGCTCGCGGGGGTGCTCCGGGAAGGAGCGCAAAACCTCGTCCAGCACGTCCGCCGCACCCTTGCCGTGCTGCGCAGACACCGGGTACGGGTTATCCAGGCCCAGCGCCCAGAACTCGGCGACGTCGCCCAGCTGCGCGTCCGCGTCACACTTGTTAGCCACCACGATCACCGGCACCTGACTGCGCTGCAGCTTGCGGGCAATGACCTCATCGGTGGAAGTGATGCCCACCTTCGAGTCGACCACAAAGACGATCACGTCGGCGGTTTCCATGGCGGTTTCAGCCTGGCGGGCGATGGCTGCGTGGATGCCCTTCGCATCCGGATCCCAGCCGCCCGTGTCCTGCACCCAGAACCGGCGGCCGGACCACTCGCCCAAATAGGAAATGCGGTCGCGGGTGACGCCCGGGAAGTCCTCCACCACGGCTTCGCGGCGACCGATGAAGCGGTTGACCAGCGTGGACTTACCCACGTTCGGTCGGCCGACGATAGCGACGGTGCACAGCGCTTCGCGCTCTGCTTCTTCGTCGTCCATCATGCCGAAGGCCTGTTCCAGGGCTTCCCAGTCCTCTTCGGTTTCCGGCATATCGCCGCCACCCTCCAAGGTGAAGTCCTCGGGGCCGGTGATGAAGAACTCTTCGGGGTCGGATTCGTCGTCTTCGTCGTCTTCGTAGTCGCCGAACTCTTCGTCCGAGAAGTCAGCGTCCGAGAAATCAGACTCCCCCAGCACCTCGCCGTCGGCGGTGCGGAAGGTCAGTTCCTCGGGGACCTCCGCGCTGTCGGATGAAGCGCTGGCCAGGGTCAGCTCTGCCAGTTTCTCCAGCACCTCGTCGATGTCCATCTCTCCGGTGTCGACGATCACAGCGTCGTCTGCGGGGCGTAGCGGGGACGTTTCGCGGGAGGAGTCTGCCTCATCACGGCGCTGCACGTCCGCGAGTACCGCGTCGAAATCCACGTCCCGGCCAGCGGCAATGTCTTGGTCGTAACGCCGCTGAGCCCGCACCTCTGCGGAGGCGGTCATGAAGATCTTCACTGGGGCGTCCGCAAGAACAACAGTGCCGATGTCGCGGCCCTCGACCACGCAGCGACCGGCGGCGAAGGCCAGGGAGCGCTGCAAGGCCACCAGGTTCTCGCGAACCTCCGGGATGGCGGCTACGGCGGAGACGTGTGCGGTGACCTCGGGGCCGCGGATCTCGCCGGAAACGTCGGTGCCGTCCAGCAGAACCTCGGTGGACGTGGGATCCTCGTTGATCTCCAGCGGCAGGTCGGCGGTGGCGGCAATGATCGCCTCGCGGGCAGACTCCGTGGATGGATCGATGCCCTGGCGCAGTACGTGCAGGGTAGCCACGCGGTACATTGCGCCGGTATCCAGGTACTTTGCGTCCGCGGCGGTGGCTAGGCGGCGGCAGACGGTGGACTTGCCGGTGCCGCTGGGGCCGTCAACGGCGACAATCAGGCCACCGTCGGCGACATTGGTGGCGCTGGCGAGCTGATCCAGGGCAGAGCCGGGCTCGTAGAAAGGTGCGTTCGTCATGGAAAGGTCGTTCCCCTAGTTAATTGTGTGTCTATGTCGGCTGTAGTGGCAGTGTTTACTGCGGTGGCAGTGTTGGCTGCGCTGGTTCTACAGCCCGACCTTCTTATACAAGCTTTGCAATTCCGCCTGATTCAGCGCGCGGATCGTGCCCGGCTTCTGCTCGCCCAATTGCACGGTGTGGATCTTAGTGCGGACCAGCGCCTGAACTGGGAAGCCGGCCTCCTTCAGCATGCGGCGCACAATGTGCTTGCGCCCTTCGTGCAGCTCGATCTTGATCAGCGACTTACCCTGCCAGACGTCCACGATCTGCACGCTATCGGCGCGGGCGGTGCCGTCGTCCAGCTCCACGCCGTCCTTCAGGTCGCGGATCAGTTTGCGGCTGGCCTCGCCCAGCACCGTGGCCATGTAGGTCTTTCGCACCTCGTACTTCGGGTGCATCAGGCGGTTGGCCAGCTCGCCGTCGTTGGTGAGCAGCAGCAGCCCCTCCGTCGCGGCGTCCAAACGACCAACGTGGAACAGACCCTGGCCTTCCTTCAGACGGGTGCCGACCAGGTCACCGACGCACGGGCGACCTAGCTCGTCGCTCATGGTGGAGTGCACGCCACGCGGCTTGTTCAGCACGAAGTACACCATTTCCTCGTTGACCTGCACGCGCTCTCCATCCACGCGGACAATATCCACGCTCGGGTCGATGCGGGTGCCCATCTTCACGACGATTTCGCCGTTGACTTCCACACGACCGGCGGCGATGAGCTTCTCGCTCATGCGGCGGCTGGCCACACCTGCGGAAGCCAGCACCTTCTGTAGGCGCACCTGGGCTTTCTCCGAATCGGGCTGGTTCAGAGCTGCGGCTGCCTCCTGCTCCGTTACGTGCTGGCGCTTGGCTGGCTTGGCCTGCGATAGGTAGATGTCTTTCGGAGCGGTCTCCGGTGTGCCGTCTCGGCGAGCGGGTGTGTCCACGGTGTTTCTAGCCCTTCGAACTAAAATCTTGAATTATCCGCCCGAATTGTACCCCTCAGCCTGCTTAATTGTCGATACTGTCGATGCTGTCTACCTCCGGCAGCAACGGCGCCAGATCCGGCAGTTGATCCAGCGATTCAATCCCGATCTGTTCCAGGAAAAGCTCGGTCGTGGAGTACAGGTGCGCTCCGCCCTGCTCCCCTGTCTCGGCGATCAGCCCGCGCAGCGACAGGGTACGCATCACGCCATCGCAGTTCACGCCACGCACCGCCGCCACCTGGCTCCTAGTTACAGGCTGCCGGTAGGCCACCACCGCCAGGGTCTCCAGCGCGGCGCGGCTCAGGCGCTGCTGCGTGCCGTCCAGCAGCTTCGCCTCCACCACATCCGAGTTCGCGCGCCGTGTGTACAGCCGGAACGCCCCCTCGTGCTCACGGAGTTCAAAGCCGCTACCTCGGGCGTCAAACTCCGCCGCGATCTCGTGGAGGGTCTGCGCCACCTCGGCCTCGGGAACCGCGCGTTCCTCGGTGGAAAGTACGCGGGCGAGCTCTGTGGGCGTCACTGCCTCATCGCTGACCAACAGCAACGACTCCACGCGGCTGCGCAGCACCGACACCTGCGGCAGCGGCGCGGGGTTGGGTTGTTCGCTCATGGTCTGTGCCCTCTCTGTCTTGTTTATGGACGCCTATTCCCAGTTGCTGGCCGCCACCACCGCCGGATCGACATCCAGCCCGGTCCAGGCCACCGACATGTCCTGCAGCGGCTCGGGCTGTTCAATGCCGATGGCGCGAGCCTTGTACAGCTCCAAGAGCGCCAGGAAACGACCGACGACGATCATGTTCATCTCCGCATCGGCAATCAGGGCGCCGAAGGTCACCCACTTGTTTTCGCCGGCAACCTTGAGGGTGTTAAGGATCCGCCCGGCCTGCTCCGGCACCGAGACCGCCACCTGGTGGATGTGGCCGGTATCGACGTGATCCGGTTTGGGGCGGAACACGGCGGCGGCGAGCTCAGCAAACTCGTCGACGGTCTTACCGATCTTCACTTCCGGCAGCAGGTTCGCGTGGTGTTCCTCCAGCGACAAAGTGGCGGGATAGGAACGCGCGGCATCGCGCTGCCAATCGGAGAACAGGTTCGCCACCTGCTTGTAGGCGCGGTACTGCAGCAGACGGGCGAACAGCAGGTCGCGGGTCTCGAGCAGCGCCAGGTCTTCTTCGCTGTCGACCTCGCCCCGGGGCACCAGGCGGGCGGCTTTGAGATCCAGCAGCGTGGAGGCGACGACCAGGAACTCCGTGACCTCATCCAGGTCGTCCGCGCTGGAGCTTAGGCTCTTGGTGTAGGCGATGAACTCGTCGGTGACCTGTGCCAGGGCGATCTCGGTGATGTCCAGCTTGTGGGAGTGGATCAGCTGCAGCAGCAGGTCGAAAGGACCGTCGAAGTTCGCCAACGCCACCCGGAAGCCGGTGATCTCCGGCTGCTCCGGCTGCGCGGACTCCGGAGCCAGCTGGCTAGATTTGCTGAGCGACGCGCTCAATGACTTCCTTCGCCAGGTTCGAATACTGCACCGCGCCCGAGGAACTCGGCGCCCAGGTGTTAATCGGCTCTCCGGCCACCGAGGTCTCCGGGAACCGCACGGTACGGGTGATCACGGAATCGAAGACCTTATCGCCGAAGGCCTCCACCAGCCGCTCCATGACCTCGCGGGCGTGGAGGGTACGCCGGTCGAACATCGTCACCAGGATGCCCAGCACCTCCAGTTTGAAGTTCAGGCGGTCGCGGACCTTTTCCACCGTGTCCATCAGCAGAGCCAGGCCACGCAGCGAGAAGTACTCGGACTCCACTGGAATGATCACCGAATCCGCACAGCTCAGCGCGTTGACGGTCAGCAGCCCCAGGGAAGGCTGGCAGTCGACGATAATGAAGTCGTAGTCGCGCATCACCGGACGCAGCGCGCGGGCCAGGGCCTGTTCGCGACCGACCTCGTTAACCAGCTGAATCTCCGCAGCCGACAAGTCAATATTCGCGGGAACGACATCCAGACCGTCGACGGGGCTGGAGTGGATGGCGTCAAGAATAGAGGCAGAAGAATCGACCAACAGGTTGTAAACCGTCACGTCGAGCTCATCGTGGCTAATGCCCAAACCGGCGGACAGTGCGCCCTGTGGGTCCAGGTCTACCAGCAGCACCTTGCGCCCGAACGCGGCCAGCGAGGCACCGATGTTGATCGTCGAAGTGGTCTTGCCCACCCCGCCCTTCTGGTTACACATCGCGATGATGGAGGCCGGGCCGTGGCGATCCAACGGCTCGGGATCCGGCAGCTCCTTGATAGGTCGTCCGGTCAGGCCGATGCGCTGATCGGGCTTATCAAACAACGCATCCGCGTGTGACTGTGAACGTGACATCGGCGATCCCGTCAAGCCCTTTCCCTTGATTGTTGTGTTTAGCCTTTAATTACACCCTAGAGATTATCAGGCACGCTAGGTGCGGGGGTGAGATGAGGCCCAAATCTCCCGCAAGTGCTCAGGGCTGACCTTGGTGTAAATCTGCGTGGTAGCCACGCTAGCGTGCCCCAGCAGTTCCTGCACTACACGGATGTCCGCGCCGCCTTCCAAAAGATGGGTGGCGAAGCTGTGGCGCAGGCTGTGCGGCGAGACATGATCCAGCCCCGCCGTCTCCGCCGCCTGCGAGACGATCTTGAAGCCCGATTGCCGCCCCAGTCGCGCGCCACGGTTGTTCAGGAACAGCGCCGGGCTGCCCTTCTTGTTCAGGCTCGGTCGCGCGCGCACCAGGTAGCGCTCCACCGCCTGCAGCGCGGGTCGCCCTAGCGGCACGATGCGTTCCTTGCCACCCTTGCCGCGCACAAGCAGCATGCGCTGTTCGCGGTCGAGATCGTCGACGTCGAGGTCTAGCAGCTCAGTGATGCGGGCGCCGGTCGAGTAGAGCATCTCTAGCAGCGCACGGTCACGGATGTTTATTATTGACGCCCCGTCGCCCGCCGGCACCGCGTCCAGCAAAGCCTCTACCTGAGCCAGACTGAGAGCTTTCGGAATGGAGCCGCCCAGCGAGGGCGTGGGGACGTCCGCCGCCACGTCGAAGGGCAGGCGCCCGTCGGCGTGGGCAAAGGAGTGCAGGCCGCGGATCGCCGCCAGCGCCCGAGCGGCCGAAGATGCCGCGAGGTTCAGGTCCTTGCGCAGGTGGATGAGGTAATCCTCGATGTCCGTGGCCGTGACGTCCTGGAGCGACGTGTCACCCAGCCACTCCAGGTAGCGGTCCAGGTCGCGCTGGTAGTTCGACAGCGTGTGGACAGACACGTCACGCTCGGTTTTTAAGTGCCGGATGTACGCCCGGCCGAGCTTCTGGTTCGCTTCGAGGCTCAACGGAGGAACTTCATATCTGTGCCGAGCTTGGCTTCCGCGCGGGCGGAGCGGCGTTCGGCGAGGCCCGAGTGGTAGTTGAAAGGTTCGGAGACGTCGCGACGGGTATCCGCCGCCAGGTGCAGCAGGGCGATGGTGGCGATGGAGTTTTCCACCACGCCCGTCTGAGCCCACTCGATTGCTTCGGGAATTGGCACCCAGCGGGTCTCGATCTCCGCTTCCTCGAACTCCGCTTCTGGCAGGTCGAAGTCGGCGAGGTCGTCGTCCAGATCTTCGGCCAGGTAAATGCGGCACATTTCCTCGCTGAACCCCGGGGAGGTCACCACATCGCCCAGCAGGTGCCAGGAATGCGCACGCAGCCCAGCTTCCTCGGCGAGCTCGCGGCGGGCGGCCTCTAGGGGATCCTCCCCCACTAGATCCAGCAAGCCGGCCGGGATCTCCCACAGGTGCCGCCCCACGCCGTGGCGATATTGGCGGATCATCATCACGTGATTGTCGCGCACAGCCGCGACGGCAACGGCGGAGAAATGTTCAACGATTTCCCGCTTCGCCTCGCCGGTAGCGGTAGTGATCGTATCGCGTCGCACGCCGATGATCGGCGCATCCAGCAGCAATTCGCTATCGACGACGCGGTACGGGGTGTTGTCGGTGCTCATGACTCCCTAGTTTAGGAGCGCTGGTTTAGGAGCGCTCGGCCTGGTGCTTCAACGCAGCGTCCACCAGCCCCTGGAACAGCGGGTGGGAACGGGTCGGGCGGGACTTGTACTCCGGGTGCGCCTGGGTGGCGACGAAGTACGGGTGTACATCCTTCGGGTACTCCACAAACTCCACCAGGGTGCCGTCCGGGGAGGTGCCGGAGAACTGCAGGCCGGAGCCCTCGGTGATCTGCTCGCGGTATGCGTTATTCACCTCGTAGCGGTGGCGGTGGCGCTCCGAGACATCAGTGGTGCCATAGAGCTCCGCAACCAGGGAGCCTTCGGCCAGGCGCGCCGGGTAGGCGCCCAGTCGCATGGTGCCACCCAGGTCAGCCTCGCCCGAGACAGCCGCCTTCTGTTCCTCCATGGTGGAGATGACGGGGGTGGAGGCGTTGGCGTCAAACTCCGTAGAAGAAGCATCTTTCAGCCCTGCGGTGCGCGCAGCCTCAATGACGATGCACTGCAGGCCAAGGCAAATGCCGAGCAGTGGCAGCTTATTCTTGCGGGCGTAGGTGATGGCGCCGATCTTGCCCTCGATGCCACGGTTGCCGAAACCACCGGGGATGACCACGCCGTCGACGTCCTTCAGAGCCTCGGCCGCGGCCTCCTCGGTCTCGCAGTCGTCGGAGGTAATCCACTTCACCCGGGCGCGGACGTTTGCGCCGAAGCCGCCGGCACGGATGGCCTCGGCGACGGAGAGGTACGCGTCCGGCAGGTCGATGTACTTGCCGACGATGCCGATGGTGACCTCACCGTTGGGGTTGTGCACGCTATCCAGCAGGCTGCCCCAGGTGGACCAATCCACGTCGCGGAACGGCAGGTTCAGGCGACGGATGATGTAGTTATCCAGGTGCTGGGAGTGCAGCACCTTCGGGATGTCATAGATGGAGGGTGCATCCGGGCAGGAAACCACGCCGTCCTCGTCCACGTCGCACATCAGGGCGATCTTGGCCTTCATGGCCTGCGGTACTTCGCGGTCGGCGCGCAGGACGATGGCGTCCGGTACGATACCGATGCTGCGCAGCTCCGCGACGGAGTGCTGGGTCGGCTTGGTCTTCAGCTCGCCCGACGGAGCCAGGTACGGCACCAGGGAGACATGGATGAAGGCGATGTTCTCACGGCCGGCCTCGTGGCGAACCTGGCGGATGGCCTCCAGGAAGGGCTGGGATTCGATATCTCCGACGGTGCCACCGATCTCGCTGATGACGACGTCCGGGGCCTGCCCGTTCTTATCCGGCTGTCCCATGGCCATCACCGCAGCCTTGATCTCATCGGTGATGTGCGGGATCACCTGGACGGTCTTACCCAGGAACTCACCGCGGCGCTCCTTGGCGATGACGTTCGAGTACACCTTGCCGGTGGTGACATTGCCCGCGGCGGACAGGTTGCGATCCAGGAAACGCTCGTAGTGGCCGAGGTCCAGGTCGGTTTCCGCACCGTCCTCGGTAACGAACACCTCGCCGTGTTCGAAGGGATTCATGGTGCCCGGATCGACGTTGAGGTACGGATCCAGCTTCTGCATCGTGACGCGCAGGCCACGAGAGGACAACAATTGGCCCAGGCTAGCTGCCGTTAGCCCTTTGCCTAGTGAGGACGCCACACCGCCGGTGACGAAAATGAATTTAGTGCTGTTTTCTGCACGATTAGTGGCCAAGGCAACTCCCGAATCAACGACGCTTAACTTCGCTATCTACGGGGTTTCAGCCTAACACATGCCTATTCAGGCGTAGCATCCGACGCGTTCGCAGTGGCCCCGTAGTGCCCCGACTTCCCGTTCTTCTGCTGCGCCAGAGCGCGAATGGTGGCGATGCGTCCTGCGACGGTGTCCGCGTTGTCGACCGTGGAAACGGCCTCCTTCATGGAATTATCCGCGCGCACCTGGCCGATGGCACCGTTGTCTTCAGCACTGCCGGACTCTGCAGCCAGGACTGCCCCCTTCATGCGGGAGTCCAGCCCCGCCGCGAACTCCGCGGCGAACTTGGTGCCGTAATTGCCGTGGGCTTCGTCGTCGGAGGTATTCCCGCCAACGACCAGGGCCAGATCCGCAGGCTTCGGGGCCTCGCCCTGGTAGGCAATGAAGTCGTCGTTAGCCAGGGCACCGAGGGCGATTCCGCGATCCGTTTCGCTGGCTTCGTGCTCGCCAGCCGACAGTGCGGCGCCGAGCAGCTGTCCGGTGTGCATGCCTGGGGCAAGGTTGTCCTCCGACAACTTCGCACCAGCCGGCAGGGAGTTAGCTGCGATCGACTTCAGCGTGTCTCCCCCGTCCGAGCCGAGCGCCTTGTCCGTCAGCTCGACCACACCATTGACTTTGCCGCCGGCCATTTTGACGAGGCGCTTGAGGCTATCGATGTTGGCCTGGTCGGCGTCCGGAAGAACAAAAACATCGACCGACGCACCGCGCAACAGGTTGTGCACCGCGGGGCCCGCGACCGAGCTCAAGACCTTGTCGCTGGCGGCAGAGTTGCCCTCGGCCTTCTCGCGGGCAGCCTTCTCGTCCTTCAGCTTCTGTTCGGCGGAGGAATCCTTCGCGACCGGACCGCCCGGCACGTTCGGCGCAATGGCGAAAAAACCCAGTGCGGTGCCGACGGCGATACCGAAGCCCAGACCGGCGATGACCTTGCCGGTGGCTCCTGTGGAGTGCTTGCTCATGCTTGTCTTTCTAGCTCCCTGCTTTTCCTGGCTTACTTCTTAAACAGATCCTGCACGCTCAGTGCAAAGTTGTTCCAAGTGTCCACGAGGTTATCCACGAAGGAGCCGTCACCGGAGAGGCCGATGACCGCAACGATAACGGCCACGGCAACCAGAACGCCCAGCAAAGCCCAGATCCAGCCACCGCCAGACCGGGACACGCGGTAGAGCTCTGCGACGGCGGTGGAATCCACCAGGCGCGGCCCCACACGCAGGCGCGACATCAGGGCAGACGGGGTCTCCGGCGACTGTGCCTGCTGGAATACGCGATCCAGATCCTCCACCTCGCCGAGGTTCACCACCATCGATGCTCCGTGGTAGTTGGCCAGTAGCAGAGCCAGGTCGGTGGGATCCTGCGTGGCCGCAGGGAAAGTCATGGCGCCCACGCCCAGGTCCTGGATGCGCTCCAGGCCGACGGCGTGGCCATCCGGATCGGCGGGCAGCACGACGGTAGCGCCGCTGCGCAGAGCCTCGTTGGAGATCTTCTCCGGGTCGCCGATGATCACGTTCGGGCGGTAGCCCTCCTGGATCAGACTATCGGCTGCATTTTCCACGGCGACAATGATCGGCGAGTACTCGCGCATGAAGTACCGCAGGTCCTTGAGCTTCTGCTCAATCTGCGGATCCGGGCTAGCGACCAGCACCTTCCGGTCGTCCATGTCCACGTCGACGTCCGGGATGCCAAGGCCATCGACCAGCAGAGGAGCCTCGGAGCGGACGAATTCGGACATGTTGCCGGACAGGGCCTCCATGTGGTCGCCCAGGGCTTCGCGTGCGTCCTCGAAGCGGCTGGAGGCGGTATCCATATCCAGCAGCTCTCCACCGCCGATGGGGCGATCGCCGTAGTAGACCTTGCCCTCGTCGACGCGCCCCTTCTTGCCGTTCTTGACCTTGGCAAGCAGGTCGTCGCCGGCGTTTTCGATAAGCAGGATGCCTTCGTCCAGCATCAACTGCGGGCCGAAGTTGGGTACCTGCCCCGTGGTGAATTGGCGAGCGTTCACGACGGCGGCAACGCGTGCGTCAATGAGTTTTTGGCAGGTGGCACGGCTGATGTCGGCCTCGTCGACAATTGCGATGTCGCCCTCGGAGATCTTAGCCTTGGTTAATCCCTTGGGTCCGGTGAGGTCACGGGTGGCGCCGTTGATTCCGGGCTGGTCAGAACGGGAGAAAATCATGCCCACCATTGTGGTGTTCATGTGGCCTGTGTTGCGTTAGGCGCGCCGGTAGACGGCGGTTTTCCTCTTTCTTCTCCCGTTGTGCCGCAGCCGCCTAGCGAATCACCTTCCGCACGGTCTGGCGCGCAGCCTGTCCCGCAGTCTCTTCGTGCTTCTTCCGCCCGCGGTTCTTTCCCTTGCCGGAAACCAGCGGGTCTTCCCCACTGAGGAACAAGCGCCGGAAGTACGACCGATCCTGCTTGCTGTAAGTCACCGCCCCGCCGCGCAGGCCGCTCTTTGCCCCGTTGCCGGCCCGGCCGCCTGCCGCGCCCCTGCCCATCATTGTTGACGCCGCACTTCCCCCGCCCCGCATTCCAGCGCCGCCCTTCGCGGAACCAGAGTTGTGAGGCGCTCCGACGATTCCCTTGCCGGACTGCGGAGCCTTTGCAGGTGGGGAATCGACGGGAAGTGGGCGGACGTTCTGCGAGTTGAGGCTGCCAGGCAGACTTGGGCGTGGGGCCGTGCTGGAAATATTGCGCAAGGTTCCCTGCTGTGCCCCGCCCCTGGCGTGCGCACCTGCGCTGGCACCTGAACCGTAGCCCGCGCCCGTGCCTGCACCGCCGAAGCCTGCACCGCCGTTGATCGCACCGCCGTTGAACGCATTCGCGCGCCCAAAGCGATCCTGGGCGTTGATCAGCGTGCCAGGAGCAGTTGCACCGGCATTGCTGTGCGGGCTGGCAGCTAATCCTTGCGCCGGTGCCGCTGTTGTCACTGTCGTGGGCGGTACCGCTGGCGCGTTGGGGCTAACTGCAGGTGCATGGGGTGCTGCTGTCGCTGCCGCGGGCTGGATTGGTTGCGGCGCAGGCGATGGTGAGTGCAACGTCCCCGACACGCCTGCAGGCTGCGTTGGTGCGGTTGCGGCCGTGGGCTTCGGAGCGTTTGCCGCCGCCGTTGCAGCTTGCTCCCCGTGCGCGGTCGCGCTGGCCGGGGTAACGGCGTTCGTCTGGCCGTTGATCTGCGAGACCTTGGGTTGCGCGGAGGCGGTGGAGACGGTGGAGGCGTCCAGACCTCCCCCACCCGTGTGTCCAACAATCGGTACGCCTAGGTTGGAAACCGGTGGGCGGACGAGTTCCAGGGAGGGTTGCAGGTGGGTGGATACGTAATTGGAGACGGCGGCCTGCTCGGCGAGAAGTCGGTCGGCTGGGTCCGGGATAAGCGAAGTGGTTGCCTGGATTGCTTCCAGAGCTTTGAGGTTGCTGCCACGGATAACCGGGAACTGACGGACTGACTTCGCCATTGCGGTGGTATTTGCGGCGACTACGACTCCGGTCTTGTGTACGTCGTCGATCGCCTGGCGTGCCATATCGAAGGAGAACCCTTCGGAGGAACTGGCGAGCCCCGACGAGGCGCTCTTGAGGTCATCCATCGACGTTTTCAAAGCTTTGGCCGCGCTTTCCCAAGAGTCTGCGGCAAAAAGCGGTGCTGAGTCGTCGGCTTGGAATGCGGCAATGAGGGACGCCAATGGCATGGTCGCTTCCGCCGCGGTAACCGGTGTGTTGTACAGCAGGTTGTCGATCGTTCGGGCGTCTCGAGTCGGAATAAAAAACTTCCGAACCTCCCTGTCAGCGACAGACACTTCGGAGCTCACTTGGTCAAAAGACTTGCCATTGAAGTGCTCCTGAATATCCAGTCCTACTAGCTGATTAGTGAATACTTCCTGGAGCCAATCGACGTTTGAAGTCATTATGTCCAAAACATTCTTCGCAGAGCCGGTTTGTCCGACCCAGAACGAACCGTGTTGCATGAACGCGCCGTTTATAGACGGAACAGTTGTGTATTTGTTCAGGCTCCCCGTCTTTATTTTCAATTTACGGAGCGCGACCCCAGCCTTTGAAAGACTTCTCTGGACATCCCGTAAGCAAGCAATATCGAATTTAATCATTTCCCCACCCCTTTGTCAGAAATTTATGCAATATTATCAAAGACTTGGAAGAATACTTCAGATAAGAAGCACACCTCCACCGTAGGTTTATCCTTGTTCAATACACCATTCATTGAATACAAACCGACGCCGTCCACGTCTTTACCCACACCACATTCATTGTCATCAGATTTTTCATAAAGCCCTACCAAGCTAACATCTGGACGAGTCGATTGATAGGTCGTACTCTTTTCATATTTTTCAAGAGGTCGGCCCGGATCGAAAAGTATACTGAAGAGCTCAGGTTGAAAGCTTCCGTTTATTGGATCCTTTTCCTCAAAATGGCAGCCATAATACAGCCCATCGTTATCGGACTCCAGAAACTCAAACCCCACCTCCCGCATTCTCTCGATCACCTTCTCATCGCACACGTCAGGCAACCCCGCCAGCGGATCGTTTGGGAGCTTCGCCTTTAGCTTCGGAAGGTCGATCGGATCCCCCACAAACCTCTGCGATTTCCAGACGTAATGCTCCCAAGGATCCTCCGGCTCAGTCTCGAACCACATCCCCTTGTGCCCTTCAGGTTTTAGCACACGTCCGTCCCCCTGCCCCTCGCCCGAGCCTGGGTTATCCACAGAGGACTCGCCTGTGGATAACCCATCTGCTTCAGCAAAAGCGCCGTTCAAGGGCTGTTCCACCTCTCCCGAACCGCAAGCCGCCACCGCAAAACCAAAGAAAACTAAAAACACACTTGCCGCTACGCGCTTCATCAGAAATCCCCCTCGCATACCGCACGCTTGTCGCCACGGGCGCGTGCTCCCCCTTCAACACTGCACCACTGTAGCGCCGATCACACCGCTGCGCGCGGGGTAGCTCCAAAAAGAATCTAGACTGCTCCGACCGTACAGCCCGCTATGCCCGCAGGGCAGCCTTCGCCTCCGTGGCCATCTCCATCAGCTCTTCCGCGTGCGCCCGCCCCGTCTCAGATTCCAGACCCGCCAGCATGCGCGACAATTCCTCCACCCGCTCGGCCTCTTCAAGCGTGCGCACAGAAGAAGTCACCGAGTCGGCCGACGTCGCCTTAGCCACGTACACGTGGGCGTCACCAAACGCAGCGACCTGAGGCAAGTGAGTCACCACAATGACCTGATTATCGACCGCCAGCTTCGCCAAACGGCGCCCGATCTCCACAGCGGCTTTACCGCCCACACCAGCGTCGACCTCGTCGAACACCATCGTCCGACCGCCATCCGTGCCTGCGGCCAGCACCACTTCCAGCGCCAGCATCACGCGCGACAGCTCACCACCAGAGGCCGAACCCGCCAGCGGATTGACATTTCCGCCCTGTACCAGCTGGAACTCAACCTCGTCGATACCGTGCAGCCCAAGGTCATCCGGCTTCTCGCTGGCACGCCGCACGTCCACGCGGATCTCAGCCGACATGTGCAGGCCCCGGATCTCTTCGGTGACAGCCTTTGAAATTTTTTTGGACGCCCTCACACGCGCCTTCGACAGCTCCTCCGCCACGTTGCGCGCAGCATCCTGTGCAGAGGCGACCTGATCCTGCAGCTTCTGTAGCGCTTCATCGGAAACGTCCATCGATTCCAAACGCTGGCGAGCCTGCTCACGCCACGCCAGCGCCCCATCGACGTCCACGGCGTATTTGCGCAGTTCCCGCAGCTGAGTCTGGCGCTGCAGCAGCCCGTCCAGCTCATCGGGGTCGGGCACGTCCAACAGCGCCTGGCCAACCTCGGAGGAAATGTCAGCCAGCAGCACTCCAACCTCGCTCAGGCGATCAGCCAGCTCGGACAGATTCCCGCCTTCGCCTTCCATGTCCGTCAGACTGGATAGCTCGTTAGCTGCCTGGGAAACCAGGGAACTGGCACCTTCGGAATCGCCGAAGTCATCGCCGGCCGCCATTCCATCCATACCGTCCAGCGCCGCCTGCGCCCGCTGTAACCCCGCGCGGATATCATCGGCGGCCTGCAGACGCTTGATCTGCGCTTTGACCTCCACGTCCTCTCCTGGCTGCGGGTCGATCTCGTCGATAGCCTCCACAGCTCGTTGCAGGGTCTCGCTTTCCAGGGCCAGGTCGCGCCGCGCCTCCATGCGGCACTGCAGGTCCTTGGCTAGGCGCAGCCACTCGGCGCGACGGGCCTGGTATGTGGCAACCTTCTCTCCCAACCCCGCATAGTCGTCGAGCGCGGCGAGCTGACGCACCGGATCCAGCAGACGCAGCTGGTCGTTCTGCCCATGGATGGTGATGACGTGGCCGGCGAACTCCCCCAACACGCCCGCTGCCACCGTCTTACCCGCCAGGTGCGCGCGAGAACGCCCCGTAGCGTTCACTGTGCGGGAGGCTATGACCTCGCCCTCGTCGCTGTAACCGCCGACTTCTTCGACCAGCTCCGCAACCGCCGCGGAGTCGGTGGAGAAAATGCCTTCCACGCTGGCCTTATCAGCGCCGTTGCGAACCCGCGACGGGTCCGCGCGGTGGCCGGAAAGCAAGCGTAGGGAGCTGACCACCATCGTCTTACCCGCACCGGTCTCACCGGTGACAACGCTCAAGCCCGTGGAAAACTCCGCCGTCGCTTCCTCGATCACACCGAGGTTGCGAATGTGTAGTTCGTGCAGCATTACTAGTGGCGCGGTCCCCTCCAGCCCGTCACAGGCAGGCGGAACTTGTGTACCAGGCGGTCGGTAAACGGTGCGGAATCCAGGCGCACCCAGCGCACGGGCTGCGGGCCACGGCGAATCTCCACGCGCGCGCCCGGGGGCATGTGGATCTGGCGGAAGCCATCCATCACCACGGTCGCCGGGGAGGTCGAAGGGTTCGTCTCCACCGCCACCATCGAATTCGGGGAGACCACCAGCGGGCGGCTAAACAACGTGTGCGCGTTGCTGGTCACCACCAGAATCGCGTCCAACTCCGGCCACAGAACTGGGCCACCTGCGCTGAAAGCGTAGGCGGTGGAGCCGGTGGGCGTCGATACCAAAACACCGTCACAACCGAACGAAGATACAGGGCGCTTGTCGACCTCCAGGATCGTATCCAGCACACCTTGGCGGTTTAGGTTTTCCACGGAGCACTCGTTCAGCGCCCAGCCAGTGCCCAACACGCGACCATCCATGTCGCGGGCAGTAATGGACAGGGTCATGCGATCTTCGATGCGGTAGTCGCGGTCGATAACGCGGTCGACGGCCTCCTGCAGAGATTCCTGCTCCCACTCCGCCAGGAAACCGATGTGGCCCATGTTGATGCCCAGCACCGGCACGTCCGCTGAGTGCGCAATGTCGGCGGCGCGCAGGAAGGTGCCGTCGCCGCCCAAGACGATCACCATCTCCACGCCAGTGGCGGCTTCCTTGGTGTGGCCGTAGCGCTTAAATCGCCCCAGAACCTCGTGCCGAGCGACCGGGGCAGGGTCCGCGGTAGCCATTACACGCACGTTGATCCCGCCCTTTTGCAACCTAGACGCAGCCTCCGCCGCCAGGCCCAGATTTTCGTGAACACCGGTGTGCGCAACTAGCAGAACCTCGCGTTCTGTTTGCTTGCCCGCGTCCTGGTCAGTTCCCGGGTTGGTCACTGCGGGCCCTCCTTAATGGCGGTTGCAATCATCTGGTCCAGGCCGTCAAAGTCAGCCTCTGTATCCATGCTAGGCGAGTCTTTGACCAGCCACAGAAAATACTCCACATTGCCGCTCGGTCCCGGCAGCGGGGAAGCGACAACGGCCTTCGTCTTCAGACCATACTTCATCGCCTCGACAGCCACCTGACGGGTCACTTCTGCCCGCAGTTCTGGGCTGCGCACAACGCCGCCGTGGCCCAGCCTGTCCTTGCCGACCTCGAACTGGGGCTTCACCATCGGCAACAGGTCGCCGCCTTCCTTCACACACGCGGCCAGAGCGGGCAGCACCAGGCGAATAGAAATAAAGCTCAGGTCGCCGACCATCAGATCAACCTGCCCGCCGAGTGCCTCCGGGGTAAGGGTGCGCACGTTCGTCCGGTCCATCACGTCCACACGGTCGTCGTTCTGCAGGCGCCAGATCAGCTGCCCATAGCCAACGTCCACGGCCTTGACCTTCGCCGCCCCGCGGTCCAGGCACACGTCCGTGAATCCGCCCGTCGAGGCACCGGCATCCAACACCGTCTTGCCTTCCACGGAAAGTCCTTGGGGTTCGAAAGCCGCCAGAGCTCCCAGCAACTTGTGTGCGCCCCGGCTGGCCCAGCGGTCATCCTCCGACTCCGCAACCTTGATGGAAACGTTGCCGTCGACCCCGCTGGCCGGCTTCTTTGCCAGCATTCCATTGACGGTTACTCGCCCGGCCTTGATCATCTCCTGCGCGTGCTCGCGGCTGCGCGCGATCTTCCGCGCTACCAGCTCTGCATCCAGGCGCTGCAGCTTGGCTCCTCTTTTCGCCACTAGCGCTCGCCCCCGAGTGCCTCGTTAACCACCCTGTGAGCTTCTTCCAACACGGCAGCTTCCTCCGCGCCGTGTACATCGCGTGCGAGTAGCTCGTCGACGGCCTGTGCCAGCTCTTCTTGTTGACGCCCACTGTCCCCCGACAGCATCGAAGGTTTCGGTTGCCCCTCGCCCACTTACTTCCAACCTCCCAGGGCCTCCATGGCCTGCGCATCTGCGCCTACAAAGTCGATATCAGCCGCGCACGTTACCTGAGTGATCTGCGGGTCATCGATAAGCTGCCACGCCAAGGGCGCTGCGACGGCCAGAGCTTCGGCAGCCATGACCTCCACGTCGCCCAGTTCACCGGCCTCCACGCGGATGGTTGCGCTGCTCGGTTCCACGCTTGCGGACCAGCCGGGCAGGTGGTCGCGTAGATTGCCGGCGATAAACGTCGGTCGGTGGGACGAGGGGGCGTCAATAATATCGGTATGGGTAGACACCCCGGTGACGGTGCAGAGAGTATCCATGCCCGCGGCGTTGCCACCAGCGATGTCGGTATCCAGGCGATCACCGACGGCAAGGGGCTTCGTGGAGCCAATGCGGTGTGCAGCAACCTCGAACATCGCGGGGCCAGGCTTACCGGCAGACTGAGGCTTTACGCCAGTAGCGGAGGTGACAGCGGCGACCATCGAACCGTTGCCGACCATGAATCCGCGCTCCGAGGGCAACGTGGTGTCCAGGTTCGAGGCGAAGTAGCGTGCGCCGTGCTGGATAGCCAACGCGCCTTCCGACAGGCGAGCCCAGTCGTTATCCGGACTGTGCCCGTGGAATACGACATGCGGGTGGTCATCGGCGGTGTCCGTCAGCGCAAAGCCCGCGTCCGCAACCAGCTGCTTGAAGGAATCGTGGCCGATGACGTACGCGAGCGGGCGTTCGACTTCTGCTTCCGCGATGTACTGCTTGCCCAGATCACAGGCTGCCATGGCGGAGGTCACCACGTGGTCCGCGTCGGCGGCAAATCCCATGGACTGCAGGTGCTCAGCTACCTGCTGGGGTGAGCGCGACGCGTTGTTGGTGACGTACATGACCTGGCGGCCTTCCAGTCCCTCGGCTGCGCCGGGGATTGGGGTGTGGCCAGAAAAGACGGTGCCGTCAAGGTCGGCTAGCAGGGCATCGTAGTTATCCAGCAGCGGGTGGGCCATGGGCTACTTATCCTCGTCCGGCTCTACGCCGAGCTCTGCCAGACGATCGGGAACGTCGAGGACTTCCTCGGTATCCATTTCCTCTGCCCGGCGGAACCATTCGATGGCCTCGTCCTTGCGCTCTGCGGTGGCCAGCGCGTCGGCATAAGCGTAGAAGAGACGCATACGGGTTACGTCGGGCGCTTCAGCGTTATCCAGCTGTGCTTCCAGCGCTAGCAGGGCTTCTTCCGGGTGGTCGAGGTCTTGGTGTGCACCAGCAACGACGATGGCCAGCTCTGCCTTCGATTCGGCATCCAGCTGGTCGGCCTGCGGGTCGTTAGCTACTTCTAGGGCCTTCTCCGGCTTGCCGAGTCCACGTTCCGCGTCCGCCAGCACAGGCAGCAGGCCGGGGCCGCCGGCCATGCGACGGGCCGCGCGGAGCTCCGCGATGGCTTCCTTCCATTCGCCTGCGTGGTAGGCGACGATGCCACACGTTTCGCGGGCTACGGACACGCGCCCAGCGCGATCCTTCGCAGCGCGGGCGTGGGCAAGGGCCTTGTCCGGATCATCGTCCAGAAGCGTAGCGGCCATAATCAGGTGCTTCGCCACCATGTCCGCGTTGTCCTTGGAAAGGCTGCGGAGTTCCTGGCGTACGGACGGGTCGAGTTCCTTGGGGTCGAGGTCGTTCGGGACGTCGGGTTCGTTCAGGCGCTTGTTAAGCCGCTCTTCGCGGTAGCCAGCGCGCTGCGGGCCGCTGTGGGGTCCGCGTTGGGTCTCCCAGTTGGAGCCGCCGCGCTTCTTATTGGAGTTGCGGTTGGGGCGTCCGCCACGGTTGGGCTTGAACCCGCCCTTGTTTCGGAACTTGCCATCCCCCTGCGGGCGGCCGCCGCGACTGCGATTGTTATCTGAATGCTCAGCCATGCTTTGGGGTGCACCTTCCGTTTTCGTTGTTCAGTGAGCCTTCCGGCTCACCTCTTAAACCTTATCAATCCTAGTTACCAGGAACGCTGTAGCGCAATGTTGCTGCTTTTGTTTATTGACGCCTCTAGCCCCAGCGGAAGGACGTTCAGACATACAAAAACGAGGTGTGGGTTGCTGTAACCTTTGAAAGGCTACAACGACCCACACCTCGTTTATCTCTAGTTTTAATGCCGGCGGTGACTTACTCTCCCACACCCTCCCAGGTGCA